>JBCCFB010000028.1:0-34722 GCA_039029995.1 Planctomycetota bacterium | reverse complement strand
CGATGTACGAGGCGCACGCATCATTGTTGGCGGTGCCTGCAACTACCCACGATGCCTCGAGGTCAATCGTGTCATAAAGATTGCCCTGCTCTATCTGAGGAAGAATGAATGCCGACCAGAGTGCTGACCCTGTATGTCCGAGTGACGGCTCAAACGTAAAGCCAGGGGGGAATGCCTTATTTACATCTTCGTAGGAAAGACATGCCAGCCCGATCTGCGTTAGATTGTTCAAGCAAGTCGTCCGTCTGGCTGCTTCACGAACAGACTGTACAGCAGGAAGCAGCATTCCGATCAGAATGCCGATAATCGCGATCACGACCAGCAATTCAACGAGCGTAAAGGCGGCCCTGAGAGTGCATTTTGTTTTTGTCTTGAACATCCAGACCCCGTTTTTTCAGCTGTTTATTTGAATACAGCCGTCTGATCCTTGCAAGAAAAATTGCCCGCGTGACAGCTGACTCACAGAGCGAAGGCATTCCATCTTCGGACTTGCGTCATCGATTATCGTCCCGTCCGAAGTACTAACTACTATCCCCGGTACTTCCCCGCCGAAAACCGGGATTTTCACAGGCACGTAGACGTTTGAAACCAACCGGGACTGATCACCTTCAAGATCAGCCCCATTGCGGCTCGAAACGAGAACAAGTGACGCCCTGCCCGTCGCTTGCTGGCGTTTCGGGTCCTTCTCATTTTTGCAAATGACCACGATCGCCCAGTTAGCTGTACGGCCCCGTCAATCAAGTTCCGCACATACAGGTTCAATTTTTTTTGAAACGCTCCGGTCGTTTTCACTGTATAAACCCTCAGTCGGTTCCTTCTGAAATTTGTCGGGGAAGCTCATGCGCACAGTTCCAGTCGCTTTGTTACTTTGCTTGTCGTTCTTCTCCCCGGCCTATTCGCAAACCGAATACCTGGTTTTCGTGGAAGGTGCTGCTTTCAAACCAGCGGCGGAAAAGCTGGCGGCGCACCACGGTGGCATGGTCGTCGAATTCGATTCAAGCAATCTTGAACCCGTGCTGAATTCTGCGCGCGAACACCAGCCTCAATTTGCAGCTTTTGTTCTTCCTCCGGAAAAGATCGATGTTGATCTGGCGCATGAAATACTCGAGCTCTCCGTCCGCGTTGATGAAGATATTTTCGTTGACTATGAGTATGGATTTATCACGGGACGTGATGGCGATGCAGCCTCCGCGTTTGTCGATCGCATCATTGCAGCTCATTCAGAGCTACCCAACAACGACGACCAGCGGACTGCAGGGTTCTTCGGTAGCTGGGAAGGACAGATGCTGCCTCCGTCCATGGGCAGCCCTGCTTTTGAAGCGATGGGATTTGAAGCGGAATCCCGCTACGTGCTTGTCAGCGATGAAGCTGAAAAGAAGCAGGCGGACGCACGGTCGGCACTGGCTGGATTTGCAGAGAAAGACGCATTGCTGTTTTTCTCGCACGGCTACCCTGATCAGATGGTTGCCTGCTTCGACGCGCAGAACCTCCGCGACTGGGACGTCAACCTGAACGTCCCGCTGCTTGTAAACTGCTCATGCTACAACGGCGCTACGGGACGCTGGTTTGCGCCCGGTCCCGGTGGCCCGACGGACAAGGGTCTTGTCGATCCACAGGAATCGGTCGCCTTGCAGATCATTGATTCCGGAGTCGTCTGTTATTTCGCAGGCATTGATCCATGGCATGGTCCGCTGGCCATCCAGGTCTTCGACATGGTTGCCGGAGAAGGGATGAGGGCTGGAGAGGCTGCCAAGAAAATGTATGACCGCCTCGCACTGGACTTTGCGCCGGAGCTGATCGACTTTCCGAAAACGATGGAGCATCCGCTGCGGTTTTCGGGTGAAGGAACAAACAACCGGCGACACAACGGAGGCGGAATGATTCTCTATGGAGATCCCGCGTTCCGGCCATTTCCCGACGCAACACCTAAGGCGTTTATTGAGTTTTCCAACGAAGAAAACAACTTGATCCAGCTTGGAACACGTCCGCTGATGGCTGGTCCCGCAGGTGACGACTTCATCATTCCGATGAATATTCTGCTGGACTACTACAGCGTTAAGAGCTCGAACATCATGGAAGAGATCGGAATGGAGTTTTACCGAACCGTCAAAGTTTCAGACGAATGGACCGAAGCACCGGAGTTAACTGTTTCGCGGATTCAACTCGGGCACGAGGAGGATCAGGGAGCAGAAATAACCGCCAAAGAGCCGCAGGCCGTACTGGAACACAGAGTAGATGGTACCTACCTGCATATCCGGGTGCCGCTTGGGCAACGATGGATGCCACCGGGTCTCTGGCCAATGCGAATCGCGCAGGAAGGCGCATTGGTTGAGCTGAAAGTCGGTGGTTGAGCTGAAAGTCGGTGGCTGAGTTGCAGAGGCGGCTGAGCTACGGAGGTGGCTGAACCGGCTGCTTCTGACGTTTGAAACAAGAGGAAACGGAGCCAGCAGAGGTGGTTACTAGACCCGCGTGCGGGTTTGAGTACCATCACTGACTGCTTATCCAATATCAGCTTGTTTTATTAGCCATGGCGACGTGAGTGCCAACCTAGGCATCCAGTTTCGTCCACTCGGCATTGTTCTGCGACGACTTCACCGCTGCCTCGATGAAAGCCATGCCCTGCACCCCGTCGTTTACATCGGGGAAGTCGTAGCCGCCTGAACGCGGAGAGTTTCCGTTAACCTGATCCGCAATCGCTTCGGCAACGCCGCGATAAACGTTGGCAAATGCTTCGATGAAGGCTTCGGGATGACCGAAAGGAAGCCGGGTGTTGTTGGCACATGACTCGCCGTTGTAGACGTTACCACGACGATGGATCTGTCGCGGCTCCTCGGCGTATTTGATGACCAGTTCGTTCGGGTGTTCCTGATGCCACTCGAGAGATGCTTCAGTGCCGTAGACCCGGATGTTCAAATTGTTTTCGTCGCCCGTTGAGATTTGTGACGCATACAGCACTCCTCTGGCACCCCCCTTGTAGCGAACCAGCATATTGCCATCGTCATCGAGCGGCCTGCCGGGAATAAATGTAGAGAGGTCGGCAGCCAGTTCATCAATCTCAAGCCCCGTAATGTAACGACCGAGATTTTCTGCGTGCGAGCCGATATCACCGATGCAGTTTGACACCCCGGAAACGTTAGGGTCCATTCGCCAGTTCGAGATCGCACCGTCCTCTTCCTCGTTCAGCGCGGTAATCGCGTACCCCTGAGGATACTCAGCTACGATCTTGTTGATTTTGCCGAGCTTTCCATCCTGCACAAACGCCCGGGCTTCTTTGACCATCGGGTAGCCGGTGTAGTTGTGAGTCAGACCGAAGACGAGACCGGTCCGGTCCACGATTTCTTTGAGTTGCTTGCCCTGCTCGAGCGAATACGCCAGAGGCTTTTCGCAGATCACGTTGATGCCGGCTTCAAGGAACGTCTTAGCCACGTCAAAGTGCAGATCGTTTCGAGCGACAATGCTTACAAAGTCGATGCGCTGATCTTCAGGAAGTGCAGCTTCCTTTTCGGCCATTTCCTGATAGGAGCCATAGACACGATCCGGCTCAAGGAACAGTTCCTGCCCCGACAGGCGGCTTTTTTCGGGATCAGACGAAAACGCACCGGCAACAAGCTCGATCTTCCCGTCCAGTGCAGCCGCCATGCGATGCACACCGCCGATAAATGCACCAAGGCCGCCACCGACCATGCCCATTCGAAGTCTTCTATTGATATTCATTGGAGAGTCTGCTTTTTCAAATCTGGTTTTATGAGGTAGATACGTCCGGACTTTTCTACTCCGGTCAGCGGCTGGCAATTATCCAGGTATCAGTGATCACGGATTCAACTTTACAGCGAAACCGGCGCGCCCGACGCAGCGGATTGATAGATCGCGTCGATGATCTTCATCAGCGACAAGGCCTGGGCAGGCGTGTTCAACGGTTCTTCATTTCCTTCGATCGTGCCGATGAAATTGGCCGCTGACCGGGCGCGGCCCATATCTTCACAGGCTTCAACCTCGATTGTGCGATCAACGCGTGTTCCGTCTTCCTGCAGATAGATCTCGCAGGTGTCTATGGAAGTTTCGTCGAGACCATCGGATCCGAAGAGTCGCTCGACTTTCCCGCCCGCCTTCGATCCCTGAAATACGACCGAAACTTCTTCGCGTTTGATGAGCTCCGCCCATGACGCCTGAAGCGTCAGCGACTGCCCCGACTTGAAAGTCACGAACCCGTGAGCCGCCGATTCAACGTCGGTCGTTCCGTCCGCTTTGTCCGGAATTCCCCACGGGCCTTTGAACGTCGGGTCAGTGATGAAGTTGTCGTAGGTCCGGCCAAGTACATGTGCTGGTTCCGGATAGCCCATGAAGTACAAAGCAAGATCAACCATATGCAGAAGGTCGATCAAGGGGCCGCCACCGGCCAGTGCTTTGGTTGTAAACCAGCCGCCAAAACCGGGAATGCCGGTCCTGCGGATCCATTTGGCCTGAGCCGAATTGATCGTGCCGACAGTACCGTCGTTGACCAGCCCCATCATGGCGTAGGATTCCGGCCGCGCGCGGTTGTTAAAGTTGAACATCAGGTGTTTGCCGGCAGCATCCGCTGCCGCAATCATCGTTTCGACTTCTCCCGCATTGAGTGCAGGAGGTTTTTCACAGAAGACATGCTTTCCTGATTCCAGACACTGGATTGCCAGCGGTGCATGAAACTTGTTGGGCACAATGATACTGACCGCATCGGCTTCGCAGCCGGCGAGCATTTCGGCAACGTCACCGAATGCAGTAGCTCCGTAATTTGCTGCTGCCGACGCCGCGGCTTCTGCGTTCACATCTGCAATCGCAACGATGTCCGCACCCGCTTCTTGAAATCCACTCGCGTGGTGCTCCAGCATTCCACCAGCGCCGATGATTGCAACCTTTGTTCCCATTTCGCTATCCGCTAACTTGATGTTTCTGTACTTTTGTGGTTCATTCAAAGACCACAGTTTTAACAGAATGCCGGGCGGATTTCATGCGATGCGTATTGCAAAATCATGCGTACAGCAACCGTCCGCACGGTGTTAATCAAACGGCCCGTTAACCCTATTCAATTGCCCAGACGAATCTATCGGTACGGGTTGAAAACTGCTGCCGCTGACCTACCGCCCGATGACGAACTCTTGCCTCGATAACGCATGTGCCCGGCTCAACAAACCTCGATAAATCACCGATCGGGGAAATACTGACAGAAGTGTCGCCAAACCTTGAAGCGAGCCTCGAGTCAACTTGTTCCCAGGTTCCAGAGTCATAGTTAAACAGGTCAACCGACTGGGTGACTGTTCCTCTTGCAAACACGGAGGCCTTTACGGTTAGTTCGAAATGGCTGGGATCAATTGCCGGGCTGACAGCAGCCACATCAAACTGAGTGCGAGCCTGCAAATCAGAAATACGGCGACTCATGACGTAATCAAAACCGTCGTCTTCAGCTAACTCCGGCAAACCTCCGGAGACGAGATCACCGAATGCAGGAACGACGCTTTCCGGAACCACAGTAACAGGCCCTGGCTCAGCGACCTGTAGCCTTTGGTCGGTTTCGGTAAAAATGACCCTCAAAAAACGGCCGTTGACGGCAAGTCCTTCAAGTGCCGTATTGAGCGACTTTTGATCAGCGCGGTCAGTCCAATCCGAGTTATCAACTTCTGGTCGTATCTGAACACCATCAAGCGAGAAAAATCCCTGTGCAACCTTGGCAGCGAGATTCGTATTGTTGATGGCAAGATTGGTACAAACCAGGAGGTCGACGCCGAACTCCCTTGAAACGACGTTAAGGTCATTGAAGTAGTTGTTCTGCGAACGAAGAGGGTTGTCAGATGTCAGGACCATACAACTGCTGCCGTCCAGCACTACTTGACTAAACTCGTTGGTCCGTACGTGCGTCGCGTAGATTGTCGAATCGTTCAGCCTGACCTGCGTACCCGTGGACTCGAGTACCAATCCGTTTTCAATCAATGCTTCCGAGTCAACGAACGTCAAGCTGGAAGCGTCCCGAACGCTGATGCTTCCCACGCCTACCTCGGAATCGATAATCAAAGTTGAGGCATGAAACGTACCGACAGAACCGTTGGTAACTCGCATACACATTCCAACGCCTCGGGAACGTCCCAACGTGACGGTGGAATCTGTAATTGAAAAAGTAGTGGGAATTCCAACCTCACCGAAGTTGAGACCGGAAATCGCGTCATTTGTTTTTGCCGTTGTCGGCTGAAGCGAAATCGACGATCTGGAAACCGCCAGCGAGCCTCCGTTCAACTTGATCTGAACGTTCTCTGCAATAGTTGAGTTCTCAATGGTCCAGTCATGACCTGAAAAGAGATACCCGATATTGTTGCTCGGTGCACCTGGATCAGGGACTACCAGCTGGCCCGCGGGCCCGCCGTTGATAGTCCAGTTTGCGCCAATGGTTCCACTGTTCGGGAAATTCGGCCCGTTTGTCCAGTTGTTATCGTGAGTGCCATCGAAGACGATCTGATCAGCTGATAAATAGCAACCGAAGCCTGCCGTCAATAAGAAGCCTACCGTCAATAATATGACGAATAACGTCGAACGTAGATTCATTCAGCGCACCTTGAGCCTCGACCGGACACCGCAAAAAACTACAGTATTCTATCCGTCTGACCGTTACGCACAAACTTATTCGCACCGCTTTTGTACGGCCATGAGGCACTCCTACGCCTTCGCCAGTTCTTTCAGTGCGTCAAGAAGGCCGAGACAGTCATCTCTGGAAATCCCGGCCCACTCGTCCGTTCGATGGCGGATGATGGCGATCTTGAACGCACTGGCGGCTTCGGAAATATCATCCGGCAGATCAGTGAATGATTCGAACAGGCGAACGCCCTTTTTCGATTCCTGTGACGACGTGTCTTCATCATCTTCGACGTCCTCATAGCGATCGCTGCCCGAACTTCCGGACGAAGAATCTTCATCGCCGAAATCAGGACCCTCGTAACGGGGACCTTCGACGAATTCGCGATCGTCATTTCGCACTCGATCCGAAAGCGCGAGTGATTGTGTCTCCTCCTGAGTTTCGGAAACAACGATGTCTGAATCCTGCGGCTGATCCTCAGGAATCTTGCCCAGCGTTTCCCAACGCTGATGACGCATCTGCGAAATCGACCAGCTGTTCTGGACAGCACCTTCGAGCCACATTTCAGCATCTTCCCAGTCAAGTGCCGCGTAGAAATGGCTCCAGAACAGTCCTTTGTAGTCTTCGTGAACGTGTCCGTATCGTTCATGCGTCCTGCGGAGACGACCGACATGCTGTGGCGTTACGCCGCCAACAAGCTGGCTCCAGGCTTCGTCGCTCCAGTCCTTGGACGCTGAGCCTGAGTCCTGAAGAGCCTCTCGCCAACGGCAGATCAGCCGACCTTTTTCCCAGTTGGTCGTACTGATGATGTTGTTCCACTGACCGACAAACGGTTGTGAAGCGTCGATCGTTTTCGCATCAAGTTCGACATTTGCGGAAATTGTGCCTTCTGTCGTATCCGTATTTGCCACGCTGTTTTCCCCTGCTGATTTCCTTCTGATCAAATGCGAAGAACAGATTAACGGCTGTGATCAAAGCGAACAGCCGGAAATCGTGCGCGAAAGCAGGAGAGAGCCCGACCGGATTGGCCGCGGCTTCAATGTGCCGGAAATTCCGGAGACGGGAAGAATTTAGTGCCCGATGGCAACCGGCCCGATCAACGCAACCGGAAATGTCTGCCGCGACAGATTCGGCAAACCGTCGTGGAAAACTTGTTCAATGCCGGGGCCGGTTGAGTAAAGGAGGCGCAAGGCACTCTAAATTCACATCCGGTTGTGAGTGATCTAGCGGCCGGAATCTTCCGATGCAGGTTCCGCCATCGCCGAATTTCCCTGCTCACCGGAAAAGCGGAACAATATGTAGTACGGCTGAAGCTCGTCTTCGGGATTGGTCAGATCCAGTTGTTCCAGAGGCGCGAGCCCTTCTGAATGCCCGGTTCCGGACTCTGCTGGAGCTGCATCAAATTCCTGCTGTTCCACCTGGCCGTTCTGCTCGCGTTCAGTGCGGCGTTGCTGAAGATCCTGCAGGAGTCTCAGCTGTTCCGGATCGGCCCCACGTGATTGAAGCTGGCCGGCACGCTGTCGCATAAACTCCTGCTGAGCAGGACTGATATTCTGTTCGTTGCGGGCATTCAGCTTGTTCGCCTCGTTCTCGCGTTGTTCACGAGTCTGGCCGCGAGGAAGGTCGATGTTGCGCGGAACCTGATAGGCGTATCCCTGACCGGAATTTGCGGCCAGAGCATTCACCTGACCACCACCTGCGCCGCCGATGCCACCATCGCTAGCGCCACCGCCGGAAAGTCCTCCGGCGCCAACTCCTCCGCCCGCACCAACTCCCTCGCCGGCACCAAAGCCTGCCTGCGCCGAATCACTATTCATCGGGCCCGGATCGGCATAAACGTCCGCGGTCGAAAACATCACGACCTCAGTCGGAAACTGATAGGACAACACGTTGGTCTGTTCGCTCAGGTCCTCAATGGCATTCTTCATCTGAACCGGCGAAGCAAAAATGCAAACCGCTTCGAACCCGTCAGGCCTGCCTTGGGCATTATCCAGCATCTGACGCTGTAGCTCATAACCGTTCTGCGGCTGCCCGCTGCCTGGTAGCGAGGTTTGAATGGAGTTGTCCCACAAGACCTGCTCGACGTCGGCCAACTGGTCACGATTCTCAAGTTCGACAATGACCAGCTCGTTGTGAGTCCGCGGCATCATCATATTGGAACCGGCCGATCCGCTCACAAGGTTCTGAAGTGCCGGCGGAGTCGAAGACACGATCGAGCCGCCTCCGGACGGAGCATTCACGCCTGCGATCCTCTGCTCTAACTCACCGGAATCAACATCCGCACCGGAATCAACATCCGGAATGGCGTCTGCGAGAACTTCGTTTTCGGCAACCTCCACAGGCGCATTCGTAATCCCATTGCCGCTTCCCGTAATGGCCTCGGTCATGCTTTGCGCAGCCATCTGGATCCGCTGATCTTCAGTCAGTTGCGGAGCGGCTGCAGGTGCATTCGGTTGGTCGATGGATCCCGGCTCAGTCGTTTCGCTACCTTGTTTCAGTGTGAGCAAATCAGCTGGAGAAGGCCGGCTGTCATCGAGACCGGCTGCATCGAGACCGGCTGCATCGAGACCGGCTGCATTTCCGTCGAAAGATTCCTCGTCTCCTGCGAAATCGTCTTCACCACCGGCTACTTCACCATCGGCTACTTCACCACCGGCTACCCGATCCATTTCTGCAGATGCGGCCGGCGCCTCAGCGCTGTCGGCCATCTCTGCGGCCGGCTGGTTGAACATCGGCGGAACCACGAACAGTGCAAACAGCACCGTCGCGGCCAGGGAGGCAATCGTGACGATCAGACCTGTATAGGACTTCGTGCCATCTTCACCGGCAGAAAGCGAACTCTGGTTCGCGACTTTTTCTGCACCAGCTTTTTCTGCACCAACCCGGACGCTATGTCCGTTTGCAGATTGTCCGGTTGAAGATCCCTGAGGCGCGGTTGCTGATCCCTGCGGCCCGTTAGCGGCCTCGAGTACCTTGCCGGCAAAGTCTGCTGAAAGCGAGAACTTCGGCAGACCGGCAAACTGCTCGCGCTGAGCCTTGAGTTCGTTGACGTATTGAGCGTACTGCGGATCGGATGCGATCAAACGCAGTGCATCTTCGCGTTCGTTGCCGGAGAGTTCCCCGTCAACAAGCGCGTTGAGCAGTAGTTCGTTTTGCGAGGCGTTGGACATTGGTCGACAATTCCCGCCCGGAGGCGGCGCGGCACAGGCCGCTACTTTCGGAAGTAGTTACAAATCGGTTTTGATTTAGTGGCTTTTCCTGTCCGCCATAATCGTTTCCAGAGCCTGCTTCAGCTGGCTCCGCGCACGATGCAAACGGCTTCGAACTGTTCCTATGGGCAGATCAAGGATTTCCGAAATCGCCTCGTAGTCCAGTTCGTCCATTTCCCGCAAGATGAGAATTCTTCTGTGCTCGCCGGACAGTCTGTCCAGTGCCATCATCAATTCACTTGCAGATTCCTCGCGGACAATCCTGTCCCCGGGAGCCGGACCGGAATCCGGTAGTTCAAATCGGGCTGCGTTTTCGGACGCCTCCAGTGAGACCGTCGGCTTGCGCCGGCGCAATCGCGAAATAGCAACGTTATGGGCAATCCGGTACAGCCACGTATAAAACTGACTGTTGCCCTTGAACGAGCTGAGACGTGTCATGGCCAGAATAAAGGCATCCTGAACCACATCTTCAGCTTCTGATTCACTGCGCAGGATATAGACCATGCTGTTGTACAAACGATCCTGATACTTCGTGATCAGTTGACCGAATGCAGCCTGCTGCCCGTCCAGCGTCTGCCGGATCAGCAGTTCGTCTTCCTGCCTGGTGGATCTGTTCATATATCGGACGGTTCCCTGGCCGGAAGGTTCCAACTGTGCCGCGAATTGGACCTCACGGCGTGAAAAAGCCGCCCCAGTGCAGGCATTTCCACAGTTAATCCGGCAATTGGCCCCTCAAACGCTCATTGTAGCCCTCAAAACCGTAAGAACCAAACGCGGGTCGTGATCGAACGTGGGGCTCCAGTGCGCAGCCTGGCAGCACCCGGATGGCACCAGACTGTCTGGTGGGTTACGAGACGCAAAGCCCGTCAGCTCCCGGGTGGAACTCGATCGGCGAGTAAACAGACACGTGGAATCAGGAAGCCGATGCCACTCCGGAAAAAGTATCTGTCGCAGGCTGCCCTGATTTCCGAATCCAGAAGAACAAGCCGATTCCCAGAGACATCGCCCCGAAACTGATCATCTGGGAAATCGTGAACGGTGTCCCGAGAACTCCCGCTTCATCAATACGGATCAGTTCCAGCAGAAACCTCGCCAGTGCATACAGCATCAGCATCAGCGCGAAAACTTCGCCTTCGCTGCGCCTGAACGGGTAGTAGAACCAGAGCACCAGACAAAGCAGCGCCGCGTTGATGGAACTGTAGATCTGAGTCGGATGAGTCCATAGAGACCAGTCGGGAAGATCCTCGACGGGAATTCGCGAGTTGCCCGGCGAGTTCATAGCACCGACCAACGTGTCAGCCCGGAACTCATAGCCGTCCTGCTTGACCGCCTTAAGCGCCTTTGGATCAGGAATTCCAACCTGAGCACGGTCGCCTCCGGTGATGCCGGCCCGATCGGCAAGGCTCCCTTCATCTACGCTGTCCACAACGATCGGATAGGCTTCGTCTTCGAGATAGTCAGACCTGCTGATTCCCAGTAGACTGCCATCGGCGAGCTGTTCGACATAGGGCGCCGAACCCGCCGGAAACTGGATCGCCGGCAGATCAACTTCGCAAACTCCACCGTAGCAACACGCATTCATCAGGCAGCCGATCCGGCCAAGGCAAAGCCCTGCAACCATGCCCGGGGCAATCACGTCGGCCACTTTCAATACAGGAAGACCGACGCGCGTCAGATAAACGATGGCGGCAATGATTCCACCGATCAAAGCGCCGTAGACCACAAGTCCACCGCTAGTCATATCCACGAGTTTGCTAAGAAACTGCCCGACACTTTCCGCCTGAAACTGATCCCGTTTCTGGATGACATAAAAAAGTCGCGCTCCGATGACTCCGGTGATGATCATCCAGAACCCGAGCGCAAGAATCCGGTCAGGATTCAGTCCGACTTGATGAGCTCTCCAGACGCACAATGAAACTCCGATCAGAATCCCCAACAACATGAAAAAGCCGTAGCCCTGAATCGCCAGGCCGAGAGGCACTTCTGCTCCCGTCGGGTCGTCCGGATTGAGCCCGCTTACCTGCAGGTTCGGGAGTACGAAGTGAATGATGGCGGTCGCAACCAGAAGAAAGGGAAGCAGCCCCATTGCCTCGGCACTGCCATCTTTGCTGCCTAACCACGCCCAGAGAAAAATACCGGCAGCAATAACCAGCCACACGGCAAGCAACGGCGAAATCAACCCGTTGAGAAAGTAACCCTCAAAGACAAAATTCGGGATGACAAAGAGAGTTTGATGCATGTGTTCTGAAGCGTTCGGCTGCGGCCTGAGTTGTCAGCAAATCAACTGTTTCAATTATCCGGGGAAACACGAATCCAGGGAATTACCCCACCGCGTGACACGCTGCTGCGCGACCGGTGCTGCGATGCCTTGCCAGTCGCCACTATCAGTTGAATCAGTCAACGGTTATTGGTCAGTCATTGTCGGTCGCCGCTATTTACTGATCGCTATTTATTGATCGCTGATGATCAGGTTATCGATCAGTCTTGTGTTGCCGACATGAGCTGCAATCAACGCGACCGCAGGTAGATTCACCTGCTCTTCAACCACAAGGGTATCCGGATTGGCAATCACGGCGTAGTCGATACTGTCCACGCCACCATCGATCAATGACTGCCTCATCTCCGACATCAGTGCATGTATGTCGCGGTCCCCTGCCAGAATCTGATCACGAGCTTCCTGCAAGGTTCGACTCAGCGAGAGCGCACATCCCCTTTGTTCGTCGGAGAGATAACGATTTCTCGAACTCAGTGCCAGTCCATCCGCCTCGCGAATGATCGGGCAGACCACGATCTCCGACGGGACGTTCAAGTCCCGGACCATATGCCTGACGGCAAGCGACTGTTGATAGTCTTTCTGCCCGAAGAAGGCTTTGTCTGCTAGCGAGACATTTAGCAACTTCAGTACGACAGTCGCCACGCCGTCGAAATGACCGGGGCGAAACTCACCTTCGAGGACGCCGCAAATTTCCGGCGGCTTTATGGCGGTAGAAAATCCGGCGGGATACATCTCTTCGTCCGTCGGAACGAAAACTGACTCCACCCCCAACTGCGACAGCAACTCAAGATCGGACTCGAGCGTCCGCGGGTACTTTTCGAGATCCTCTCCTTCACCGAATTGGGTCGGATTGACGAAGATAGTTACAACTGTCCGATCAGTCTCTTCCAGAGACCTTTTCACGAGGCTGAGATGCCCTTCATGCAGAGCCCCCATCGTCGGCACCAGGCCGATGGTTCTGCCGGCAGCTTTCCCGGCAGCGCAAAACGTCGTGAATTCGGCGCATGTCTCAAAGACGTCAATCGTAACAGCCAATGAAGAACCCGCTTTCCTTTAGCCAATAGCAGTGATCAGAAAATGCAGTGACGAAGAATGTAGTGACAAAGTCCGGCAACTATCGTCTTAGTTGACGAATGTATCAGAATCCTGCTTTTGCAGGACATCCACCGACAGGGACCCTCTTTACCATCTTTTCAAGGTACACAATGCCCTGTTAACGGCTTACAATTGAGCAGCAGCCCCTCGGTTCACTCTCCTCGTCGCGACCGAGCTTCTCTTGTCTGTCAGTCCATCCTAACCGGTTGATCCTATGAGCAAGAATCCCCCACCAGCCCAGCCGCACAGACGCCCCGAAAGTGATCCCCAAGCCAACAAAGCTGCAATGGCTGCAGGCACCCAGGCCCCATACGAACAAGAAGACGAGGAAGAGGTTGAAGAGTCCGGGCATAAGTTCCTTCTGTTCAACGTCGTTCCGAGCTGGATGGTCAGTTTCGTTGCTCATATCGCTCTGATTATTCTGCTTGCCCTCTGGTTCATTCCGATACCTAAAGAACGCACCGTAGCCCTTGAAGCGGGTGAACAATCCTCGGAGCAGATCGACGATTTTGCGATCGATTTGACGGAGATGGATTTTGAGACTGAGGTTCTGGAAGAGGAACTCACGGAGCCTGAACAGGCAATGGAACTTGAGACCGAGCCACCTCAAGTTGAGCTGGAAGAGATCGTCGATTTCGGTTCCATGTTTGTAGAAGAAGCGATCGAGTCCGAATCTCTGGAATTGAACGCCTCGGACATGGTTAACGAAACGAGCGGCAGGACGGGAACAGGTGCCGAAGAAGCACTCCGCCAGTATGGCGGCAACCAGGCCAGCGAAGATGCTGTGTCGCTCGCACTGAAATGGATTGCGGCGCATCAACTTGAAGACGGCAGCTGGAACTTCGACCACCAGCGCGGAGACGGCAACCACCGGACGAGTCCCAACCCCGGCAGCATGGTCGACGCACGAATGGGCGCTACGGCAATCGCGTTGCTTCCGTTTCTCGGCAAAGGTCAGACGCACCTGAACGGCGAGTACAAAGAACAGATCGCAGCCGGATTGCGATACCTGATGGAAAACGCTCGAAAACGCGGTCGCGGCTTCTCATATCGTGATCAGGGAACGATGTACTCGCATGGTATCGTTGCAATCGTCTTCTGCGAGGCGTATGCAATGACCCGCGACCCGGCGCTACAGCCGTTCGCACAAGGGACCGTCTATTTCATCGAAGACGCCCAGGATCCCGTCGGTGGAGGCTGGCGATATCAGGAAGGCCAGGCGGGAGACACGTCGGCCGTCGGCTGGCAGATCATGGGACTCAAGAGCGGCAAAATGTGCGGCCTGCAGATTCGCAACGGCACCTATCGTCTTGCCAAGAAGTTTCTCGATGACGTTTCAACAAACTACGGTGCCTACTACGGTTACACCAATCCTCCAGCACCGGGCGAACGCGGTCATAAAGCACGCAACGCTGTCGGTCTGCTCTGCCGGATGTACATGGGCTGGGACAAAAGCAATCCCGGCCTCGAAGAAGGAATGAGCTATCTGAGTGAGCTCGGTCCGGATACGTCCGTCGGTGACGGAATCAATATGTACTACAACTACTACGCCACTCAAGCCATGAAGCATTATGGCGGCGACGACTGGACACGCTGGAATGAGGAAATGCGTGATTTCCTGATCAAGTCACAGTCCAAGGCCGGACCAACCGAAGGTAGTTGGTATTTCAGCGAGAATCACTCTGCCTCTTCAGGCGGACGGTTATACGTGACCGCGATGGCCTGCATGACGCTTGAGGTCTACTACCGCTATCTGCCGCTATACAGTGAAGATGCTGCAAACGAAGAATTTAAACTCGACTAGTTAGCCGCGTGAGAATTGTTTCAGCAACTATCGAATTGGGCGGATGGTTTGTCTTGAGCCATCACCCTGAACTTGTCCAGCCTGAACCTGTCATCCTCAACTCGTCATCGTGTACTCCCGAGTTGATCATTCTGATGACGGTTGATGATCATGCTTTGGACCACATCCACCCGTGGTCCAATCTCGGACCACGTTGATAAGTCCGATATCCAAAAAACAACGACGTTGTGCTTCTCAACATCTCCTGAAACTCTATGAAACAGGGCAAGACCGAGCAGTTTGCAGCGTGTGAATGCTGTGGATTACACGTCGAAATCCGGACGGTCACCGTCCTTCTTTCGAACTAAAACCCCCTGATTTAGGGTGTCATTTTTGCAGCAATCCGGTAGATTGATCTCAAATGGATTTACCGTTTCATTCTCGATCTTTGGAAAAGTGAACCAACATGAGCCTATTGGCAGTTGTTTACCATCTGGTGCCGGAAGCACCTGTTTTGGTTGCATGCAACCGAGACGAATCGTATTCAGTAACTTGCCCGACACCATCAATTCAATCAGGAAAACCTCGCGTACTAGCTAGCATCGACCCACAATCCGGAGGCACCAACCTCGGGCTCAACCAAAACGGACTTTTCGCAGGCATGGTTCGCCGCAAAAAGCCCGGAGTTTCCCCATCTTCACGTTCATGCAGCCAGCTTTGCCGCGAAATGTTGCGATGCGGATCCGCCCGAGAGGCCATTGATCTCGCGCTTGAAGAGCTTCACACCGGACAATACGAAGGTGCGAACCTGGTCGTCGCCGATTCTGAGTGCGGATGGGTAATCCATCATGGCCGTGAAACAGAAGTCGTAGAACTGCAGCCGGGCCTGAACATCATCGGCGATCGAGACGTTGATGACCCTAACGATGCACGAGCAGAGCTTGCTCGCCGCTTACTGACCCTTCAGACGCTTGATTCACCCGTCAAATTCCTTGCTGTGGCGAGTAAAGTATTCGCTCGCTCGCCGCTGGCTGAAGGCCGTCCGAGTATGGTCGTTCGCAACCGAGGATTCGGAACGGTCAGCTCGACGCTGATTTCTCTCGGGCAGAAGCCCAGAGACGCGATTTATCAATATTCCAATGGATCGCCGGACGAAGCCAAGTTTGAAGATTATTCGCCGCTTCTCCGCGATATCCTGAGCCGAGGACTTCGCGAAGCGCGTCCAAAGGTCAAATCCTAAGCCATTTAGCTTATTCCACCGAAAAAAGCGGGCTCTCATGAGTCCGCTTTTTTGTTGTCCATACCTTTCTAAAGGGCATTTTCGTGAGCAGACTTGTCGTAATTACCGGAGCAACAAAGGGATGCGGATATGCCATGGCCAGGCTATTTGCGGCTGAAGGTCATCGTGTATTCGGATGTGGACGTACTGTGCGAGACCAGCCGGCGGGTGTAACCCTGTCATCGGTGGATGTTGCAGATGACGACGCGGTCGCGAACTGGTCCCGGGAGGTCCTTTCCGAAGGTGTGCCTGATCTTCTGATAAACAATGCAGCGATCATCAACCGGCCTGCACCATTGTGGGACCTCTCTGCAGCTGAGTTCGATCAGCTTATCCATATCAATGTATGCGGAACAATGAACTGCGTGCGTCACTTCGTTCCGGCCATGATTGAGGCGGGCAGCGGAGTGATTGTGAACTTCAGCTCAGGCTGGGGTCGGTCAACGGCAGCGGAAGTCGGCTCCTATTGCACAAGCAAATGGGCGATCGAAGGCTTTTCGGGCTCCCTTGCGCAGGACCTGCCTACGGGACTTGCCTCGGTCGCTGTTAATCCGGGCATCATCAATACCGAAATGCTTCAGACCTGCTGGGGAGACGGGGCGTCGTCTTTTCCTGATCCGGAGTCGTGGGCGAAAAAAGCGGTTCCTTTTTTTCTGGGCCTCGACGCGGGTGACAATGGCCAGGCGGTGACGTGCCCCTAGACCAAAGCTTTCGATAAGCTGGCCCTGATTATGGCGGCCGGTCGTTTAAGTCCCGCCATTCGGCGAACCGGAATTGAACCGTCCACAACGAAGGCTGATGTTCAAACAGAAGCGCGTTTCTTCTTACGAACGGCTTTCCTTTTCACCGCTTTTTTCTTTCGCTTCTTTTTGACCTTTGAGGACTTCGGAGCCCCGGCTGGATTGTTTGACGCACGTTTTTTGGGGGCGGGAACGTCTGAGCTCACGGAAGCCGCCGGCTCTTCCGTTACCGTCCGCTTTTTCTTTGCCTTCTTTTTCCGCTTCCGAACCGCTTTCTTTTTCCTGTGACGATCAACTTTCTTTTCGTTCTCAGAGCAGGCAGCCTCTGGCGAGTCCGCCGTCACTATGGTCGCCGTCTTTTTACTCGCAGCGGCAGCAGAGCTTACGGACAGGTCATAAAGAAATGCGTTCCCCTTTTTGCCGACACGATTCAACGCGCCGGTCTTGTTCATCACATACGCCACGCGCTGCGCTTCCCAGCGACGAATTCCGAGCCCCGCTGCGAGCGCGGCGGTATCGAATGGTGTTTCGAGCCCTTCGGGCAACAGGCGATGGAGATCAGATGCCGTTTCGAAAACCTCCATTCCGACGGTTTTGACAAGCTTGCGGTCGGCAATCACAAAATCATTGCGCCGCCATCGCCGGCGTTTGCCATGGCCCGGATATCGCAGCTCTTCTATTTCGACCAACGGCACGATCAAACGCAGGTTTTCGTGCGGGAAGACGCGTGTGAAGTATAGAAGCTCGTCAAACAGGTCAAGCATAGTGCCTTGTTTGGGACTCCAGCGGCGGCTGACTTCCGGGCCGTCAGGACCTGCCAGCTTGACCAGACGTTTCCGCGCGATCAGTGGCTTAACGACGTCGACTTCGTATTGTTCAACCAGCTTGCGGATCTTGTCCCGAATGGCGGCCAGCCCGCTTTGCTGGATCTCGACCAGCCTGTCACCGTTGACAACATCGATCCGGTAACGGCCAAGCTTCACCTCGATCTCTGAACCGGGTTCGCGAAATTGCTCTTTCAGTTGTCGATGCAGTGATGTTTCCATTCCGGCCGCCGTTGCGTTCAGGTGGAAAGATGCATGCAACTCCGCCTGTTTTCGCACCAGAAGTAGCTGAAAACCGCGAGTTTCACAACGTGGATTTGCCAACGATCCGGCTGTACCGGGCTCAGCGCCGGCCATAGAATGCGCCGATACAGGTAAGATTCAGCCTTCGGGAGCAGTAAACACGGCCAATTGCCGGAATCGCCTGCCGCCTGGAAAAACGCCGCCATTTCAGATTGGAGAATTCGCATGTCTACGGCCGCATCTACCGGAATTCACGAGGAAATCACACATTGCATCGGCAACACTCCGCTGGTGAAGTTACGACGCGTCACCGAAGGCTGTGTGGCGACGGTCGTCGCCAAGGTCGAGAATATGAACCCTTTGTGGAGTGTCAAAGACCGGATCGGGCGGGCGATGATCGACGCCGCTGAAAGAGACGGACTGATCAATCAGGACACTGTGATTGTTGAGCCGACCAGCGGGAACACCGGTATCGCTCTCGCCTATGTTGCCGCGGCTCGTGGATACAAGATCAAAGTTTTCATGCCCGAAAGCATGTCGATCGAAAGACGACGCCTGGTCAAGGCACTGGGAGCCGAGGTAATTCTGACTCCAGCCGGTGAAGGAATGCCCGGTGCCATCCGTGGTGCAACAGAGCTGGTTGAGTCAGGCGAAAACTACTTTATGCCTCAGCAGTTCAAGAACCCTGCAAATCCTGAAATTCACAGGCAGACAACGGCGCAGGAAATCTGGCGCGACACCGACGGACAGATTGATATCTTCGTTGCAGGTGTCGGCACAGGCGGAACGATCACCGGCTGCTCGGAAGTACTCAAAGAGAAGAAGCCGGGCGTTATCTCGATTGCCGTTGAGCCCGAAAACAGCCCTGTGATCACCCAGCGCAAGGCCGGAGACCAGCTGCAGCCGGGCAAACACTCCATTCAAGGCATCGGAGCCGGCTTCATTCCCGAAGTCCTGAATGTTGACATCATCGACGAGGTTTTCCAGGTGACCGATGAACAGTCAGTCGCGATGGCACGGGCTCTTTCAACCAAAGAAGGCTTGTTTTGTGGGATCAGCTGCGGCGCTGCGGCTCATGCCGCGATCGAAATTGCCAAAAGGCCCGAGCATGCTGGCAAAATGATTGTTGTCGTCCTGCCGGACCTGGGCGAGCGTTACCTGTCTACGAACCTGTATCCTCAGGAAGGCGAATAACCGGGAGACAATAACAACTTGCAACAGTTGAAGTTTCAGGGGCGACCGTTAATACGGCCGCCTTTTTTTGTGGCCCGAGTTGATTTAACCGCGGAAAACCTGCCTTTTGCGCTAGTAACACCCCCCATTCGTTGCAGTTGAATGAATCCGGATTTATGCCGGGGCATTTCTGTCTTAACATACAGACATAGCATTTGAAGCTATTCGGATTTGGGGATGAATCAAGAACTTCACCAGCTGCAGATCATCAAGGATTTTGCGGTCAGCCTCCTGCGCCAGAACAGCCTGGAAGATCTTCTCTGGGACATGGCTCGCAATATCGGCGAACTGCTCAACTACGAAGACTGCATCATTTATCTGAACATCAACGGCGCCATGGAGCAGTGCGCTGCCTACGGCGTTAAGAATCCGAATTGCCGCGAAATCATCGGACGGATTCGCATTCCCCTTGGCGAGGGGATCGTCGGCACGGTCGGAATGACTGGCAAGGCAGAACTCGTATCCAACACCGCGGATGATCCCCGGTACATTCCGGACGTATTCTGCGGACAATCCGAACTTGCTGTACCAATCGTCTCCGAAGGAAAGGTCATCGGAGTGATTGACTCCGAAAGCCAGTCGCCTGATTCCTACGACAACGACGATCTGGAAATACTTCAGGCAATCGCGAACATCGCCGCATCCCGTATTGCGGCGGCCATGTCACAACAGGAGGTCATCCGGATTTCCGGCGAAGGAGCCAAGTACAAACTGCTACTCAAGAATGAGCGGGAATGGTCACGCACGGTTTTGAATTCGATGCAGGAAGGAATCATCGCGACCAACCGGCAATCCGACATTGTGATGACCGGCCTTGCCGCCGAATCCCTGACGGGCTGGTCAAGCGAAGATGCCCGCGGCCGCCCGCTCACAGAAGTCTTCGCCATTGATGACTCATTGACACTTGAAGACCTGCCGCTGGAAAAGTCAGCTGATGGTGAAGCCGAAATGCAGGTCCGGAACGGCGCCACACGAAAGATCGCCTACAGAGTAAGCCCCATTCGTTACGATGACGCACTGGTTGGACGCCTCGTTGTTTTTCGCGATATCGAACGGGAACAATTTCTTGAACGAGAGGCCGAGAAGGCTCAACGCATCGAGTCACTCGGCGTACTTGCCGGAGGCATTGCTCACGACTTCAACAACAACATCCAGTCCGTCTTATCCAGCCTTCAGGCGCTGAGTCTCGTAACGGACGAGTCCTGCTCGAGAATGATCAGGACTGCCGAACAGGCCTGCATGCAATCAAAAGAACTCGCGCGACAGCTTTTGACGTTTTCAAAAGGTGGAGCGCCGGTCATGAGTCCGACCGGAACGAGTGAACTGATCCGGGAATCGGTAGACCTCGCGATGGCCGGAAGAACGTCATCGGTCAGATACGAAATGGATGCCGATCTGCTCAATATCTGCGTGGACAGGATTCAAATTGAGCAGGTCATCGGAAACGTACTGATCAACGCAGATCAGGCGATGCCCGATGGCGGAGAAATCACGGTGAGCGTGCAGGACTCGTTCATGCCGTCCAATCCATTTATCGAATGCGTTGAGATCTCAATCAAAGATCATGGCTGCGGGATATCAGAAGCAAAGCTCAACCGGATTTTCGATCCGTACTTTTCAACCAAAACCGCCGGTCATGGGCTCGGACTGACCATTTCCTATTCAATCGTAAAACGACACGGCGGTGAAATTGTCGTCCGGTCGGAAGAGGGGATCGGCACCACGTTTCAGATCTTTCTTCCAGCAACACGAAGTAACCCCGTTCGCCCGGTTGCCGGTAAGACCTGCGTGCCGTCCGGTGGATTGCGAATCCTGCTGTTAGATGATGACAAGCTGGTTCTGCAAACCACCGAGGCACTTTTGACCCATCACGGGCATCATGTCGTTGCCGTCGCAAACCGTGAACAGGCCGTAACAGCTTTTCGCGATCGTTTCGATTCGAGGGAACCGTTTGACCTGGCGATCCTTGATCTGACCATTCGCGGAGATGTCGGTGGTCAGGAGATCGGCAGACAGTTGAGATTGATCGATCCGGACCTGCGCATGATCGTTTCAAGCGGATACACGACGGGACCTGTTCTGACCAATTACAGGGACTACGGATTTTGCGGAGTGCTCGAAAAGCCGTTTGACGGCTCACGGCTTGCAGACGCGGTCCAGAAAGCCAGCGGTATCAAACTGCGGCCCAGGTAGCAGTCCATGGTCTGCGCGGACTCGCATGAAAAAAACGCACCGCCGTTAAAGCGACCGGCGGTACCTCGACTTGATCTTTTTCGCCGGGCGCGGCGGAGAGTCTACATTCCGGCGTTCGTTGATTGTTTCCTGCAGCGGATCCTTTTTCAGCAGGCAGTTGATCGTCTGTTCAATGCCGGTCAATTCGCCACCCTGGTCCGGAGTCACCAGTGTGTAGGCAACTCCCTGACGGCCCATACGGCCTGTTCGTCCGACCCGGTGGACGTAGTCCTCGCTCAGTTGAGGAATGTCGTAGTTGATGATGTGTGAAATATTCGAAACATCGATTCCTCGACCGACTACATCAGTGGCAACGAGGATTTTGACTCTTCCTTCACGGAAGGATTTCATCATTCTGTCGCGGGCACCCTGCCCCATATCTCCGTGAATAGTTCCAACGGCAGTGAACTCTCCACCCTTGAGCAGTTTTCGATACAGTTTTTCTGTACCCAGTTTGGTGCGGCAGAAAACGATAGCCTGCTCGGGCTGTTCACGTTCCAGCAGCATAACCAGCGCGTCATACTTCATCCCACCCGGGACAGTCAGATAGAACTGCTCGATCGTCTCGGCCGACAGATTCTTGTTTGAAAAGTTCACCAGCCTCGGCCGGTACATGTATCGTTTTGCCAGTTCGCGGATCGGCGGAGGCAGTGTCGCACTCAGTAGCAGCGTCTGTCTTTCTTTCGGGCAGCGGCGAAGGATCCTTTCGATGTCAGGGCGGAAGCCGATATCAAGCATGCGGTCGGCTTCATCCAGAACCACACACCAGAGGTTGCTGACATCCAGAGTTCCGCGATTCAAGTGATCAATTACGCGACCGGGTGTGCCAACCACAACATGGCATCCCGCCCGGAGTTTGTTGATCTGCGTCTTGATCGGACGGCCTCCGTAAAGGCAGACACAGCTGACGTTCTGCCTTCCAGCGAGACGCTGGAATTCTTTTTCGACCTGAACAGCCAGCTCACGGGTAGGAGCCAGGATCAATGCCTGTGGCTTTGGTTTGCCTCCACCCAGATCCAGCATTTCAAGGATCGGAATTGCAAACGCAGCCGTCTTTCCGGTCCCTGTGCGCGCCTGGCCGATGACATCCAGTTCTTCCAGAACCAGCGGAATCAGTCCCGCCTGAATGGGTGTCGGTTTTTCGTATCCGATGCCGGCCAGGTTCGCCTTCATCGGAGAAGAAAGATCGATCTGGTCAAAGGAGAGGGCCTGCCTTCGTTTTTCGACTTGTTTGCCCACGTTATTATTGCGATCAGCTTTGAGTTTCGGGTTCGGACTGGTAGACAGACTCACAGATTCTCCATGTGATATTCCGGTTCCGGACGCTTCCGGAACCGATTTCCGGAGATATGACCCCGCACCGGGCTGCAATCAAAGCAAGCCCTGCGAACAGAATAGGTACGAAAAAAATAATGGTCAACGTGTATTGGCAGTTGATCGGCGTTATCGGGCGCTTTCGGGCGGGCCGGGTCGGTCGTTCCACACCTCTTGACCGGTTGAAACTGGAATTGTCCGCCAAGCGGTGGATATCGGCGGCTTTTGAGTTATTCTTCTATTCGCCTCTCAGAGAAGAATCCAGCCAGCCGGCGACCTGCCGGAATATATAAACATGATCGACGACCTGATTGAGTCAATCGGCCACGCCGCCGGCGACTTGAGCCGATTGCCCGAGTTGATTCCGGCAAGCGAACGGCTTTTTGACGCCAGCGAAGCCGAAGTCAGCAATTTGCTCGATCAATTGATTGGTCTTACCTCCGGATCCTCCTCGGAAGACCTGTTTCATGCGATCAATCCGGTCATACTCGCACTGACCAACCGCGAACAGAACATCGAATCGACGCGCAGCGACTATCAATGGCCGGAAGACCGTCTGGACCAGATCTTAAAACTGTATCGCCAGACACCGGCTGAATCACCTTTGCGAAACGCCCTGCTGTTCTGGCTGGCTCCCGGCGTTCAGCCATCACGTACAAAATCCGGTCGCTTCGACGCATGGATTGATCTGCTCAGTAATGACCCTCCCTGTCACCGAAGCTCGATTCCGCTGGCATTCGGGCCGGCGATGACGGATCAGATAACACCCGACCTCGAAAGCCTCGAGTCGCTTCTGGAAAAAAGCCTGCAACATCAACAGGTCGCTCCTGCTGTCTTTGATCTGCTGAACTTCTACGTGCGCAACAAACAGGTGGAAAGCCATCCAGCTGTAAAGCGAGCCGACTCGCTCTCTGTTTTGCTCGGACAGTTGGCCGGCCAGCTGGGAAAGATAGAAGAAGGCAATATCAGCGGCGAAGTAGATCCGCAGAAGATCGGCCGCCAGGTGTCTGACTCGGTTGCACTGATCGTCGCGCTTTGTGATACGCTTGCGCTGATCGGCCACGAGGACTCCATCGGAAAGCTTAATCAGGCGGCATCGCTCAAGCATCGCCGTGTACAGACAGAAGCTGCTGCGGCGCTCGCGCGGCTGGGTGACCCGTTCGGCAGGCAACTGTTACGTGAACTTGCTGACGAGCCGGTCGCAAGACTGAGAGTTCTCAACTATGCCGAAGAGCTGGGCATCGTCGAGGAAATTTCACTGGAAAATCGAGGCGACATTGCGATCGCCGAAAGTCATCTGGCCATCTGGCTGTCCGATCCGGAACAAATGGGAATTGCGCCGAGCCGGATCAAGTTGATTGATCACCGCGAAATGTTCTGGCCCGGCTACGAAAATCCGGTGCACTGCTATCTGTTCAAGTACGAGTACGGCTCGGAAGAAAATCCGTACACAAACATTGCTATCTGCGGGCCGATGACTCATGCGTTTTCAGCCGACCTGACCCACCTCGAGTATGAGGATATCTACGCACTGTTTGCCGGCTGGCAGACTGTCCATGAAGAAATCTATCAAATGCACCCTGAACGCGCGGCTGAAACGTTCAAGGAGCAATGGCAGGCCGCAAATGCAATGTTGAATGAAGCCGCCGACTGGACGGACATCGAGATCAAGATTGCCGCCATGTTTTTCGGCAAACTTGCGCTTGTCGCAACATGTGTCCACCAGACGGACGGGCGCGGCACAGCTATCGTCGACGAAAACCAGCAGCTTTTCTTCGGAGAAGGTTCAGCGAACGCGCCCATCGACTTCAATCTCGCGTTTGCCATCTGGCAGGGCCGCCAGCTTCTGGCCACTTTTAATCCTCCGCTTCCATAACGCCTGCTTGAGCATAACGCCTGCTCGAACCGCAAAACATTACGTTTTGTGCGATGCGTCGACGACTTAGATCGGTCTCTCTATAATCCCTGGTACTGAAATCCCGGGACTGAAGATCCCTTGAACCTGAGGAGATGCACCGATTTTGACACGGTCGCAACTCCCGACTTCAAAGAACAAACGCCGGCCCCTGAATCCGGCTTCCGATGCACCGAACTGATTATCGAGACAGACGTGGAAAACACTTCGCACCGTATTCTGATCGTTGACGACAATCCGCCGAACCGTGAGCTGCTTGAAGCCTATCTCGGCGATATCGATTGTGAAATTGACGTTGCTGAAGATGGACAGGAGGCAATGGAAAAAGCCACGTCGTTCAAGCCTGACCTGATTCTGCTCGACGTCATGATGCCCAAGCTCAGCGGGTTTGAAGTCTGCCGAAAGATCAAAGATGATCCTGCGCTCAGTAACATC
This sequence comes from Planctomycetota bacterium, assembly GCA_039029995.1. Classification (GTDB taxonomy): domain Bacteria; phylum Planctomycetota; class Planctomycetia; order Pirellulales; family Pirellulaceae; genus Mariniblastus. The sequence continues at coordinate 9,550 of JBCCFB010000028.1, read as the reverse complement.
ATGGTTCTCATGGTGACTGCATTGAACGAACTAGGTGATATCGAACGTGCTATCGATGCCGGTACCAATGACTTTCTTTCCAAGCCGGTCAATCGTGTCGAGTTGATCAAGCGAGTCGAGAATATGTTGCAGCTCAAGGGTGTCACTGACGAAAACGAACGTCTGCGGCAGTACATTCAGCGGATTGAAGACGATGCACCAACGGGCATCGAAAAGTAGCTGGCATCACTCTTCGGCCATAACTTGCCTTCGGCGGCGGCTAGCAGCTGTGCGAAACGCCCCTTCGATGACAGCAGAGTCGAAAACAGCTATTGCGCTACATTGCTATTGCGACTACCGTCTTTGCGACTGTGAAGTTTTCTTCAACCTAGCGGAGGTCGCACCGTGGGCAGGCAAGCCTTATTTGCCCCACGCTGTTCAGCTTCTTCCGGCCGCGTATCGAGTCGCGCGACGCCGCGCGTCAGTTCTCTTCGTCATATGCAAGTCGCCGCACTTGTGTCCCTGATAACGGCAGCGATCTTCTGCGCCCCGAATGAGACCTTTGCGCAGAGTTCACCTGAGCAGAGTTCACCTGATGAACTCGTGGAGCTGCTGGCGGACGACGATCCTGCCGTTCGACAACACGCTCAGGCACAACTCGAGCAACTTGGAATCGGCGCCTTTGAAGCTCTCTACCGTGCCCGGAATTCCGGGGATCTGGAGCAACAACTCGCGGTTCAAAAGCTATTGAGACAAACGCGGATTGAGTGGCCGGAGGACTTGTCGTTCGAGTTGCGGCAGATTGTGCTTCAGTTTGAATCGGGCCGTTCGTCGCATCAACGAGTATGCCTCGAACTGATCCGGCGACACCAGAATCATGGTGCGGCGGAGGTATTGGGCCTGATTACCCGCTATGAGATGGACGAGACTATTTCCAGATTTGCCGCGCTGAACCTGATCAGGTTTCTGGATGAATGTGAACAGACAGATGTGCGTCGTCGGATTTCAGAGTCTTTTCTGGTTTCAACGGCTGGCTTGCAGCGTGACGGCGTCGATTGGGTGCGCACCAGGATACTTGATCATGAGAACACAAGTGACTTTACGCGGAGCTGGATCACAACACTGGATTCTGTCGTAGATGAACTCGAAACCCAACCTCCGGGTGTAGACCACTACGATGAACGGTTGATCGCAATGCGACTCTCCTTATGGGTATCTCGCGAGCTGGCTCAAAGGAACCAGTCACAGCTGGCCGGAAGAGTAATCGACCGGATTGCAGTTCACACAGACCCTGAGTGGCTGTCTGAGATCCTTCTGCTTACCCGTCATTACCGAATGCTGGAACAGGCACGACGACTTACCTCGTTACATGAGCCCGATCTGGATGAAGACCCCCTGCCTCTATTCCATCTCGCCAGAATCGAACAGGAATGTGGTGACCCCGATTCAGCGGTCGACCTGGTTTTGCGCGCAATGAAGCTGGCCGATACTTACTCGGGCACGGCGTTGGAAACAGCGGTTGAACTTCAACATTTCGGATATCACGACTGGTCGTGCCAGCTTCTGCAATCAGTAATTGATCGCGACAAGACTGCACCTGTCACGTCGGCGCGAAGCTCACTGATTCTTGCCGACCTTTACTACTCTAATGAGCAGTACGAATCAGCGGCGCTGGCGATGGCTCCACTCGCGGCAGCCCTTGACAGTGATACTGACCTGGCGAATTCAATACAGAAACATATCGGGATCACCCGTCAAACCATTGAATCGAGGTTCTTTCTTTATCGTGCTCTGGCGGCACGTGAACAAGGCAACCATGGCGAGTATGCAGAAATGCTGATCTGCGGACTTACTCAGGATTCCACTCAGTCTGATCTACTGATCCAAGCACATCGTTGCGTTTTCTTTGAGCCGGAAAGGGCACAACTGATCGCACGGCTGGTCCAGACGCGACTGTCACAGTTGAGAGCTGAGCTCGACGACTTCGAGTCACAAAGAATCGGTCCCGGCAACGTCCGTTTGAGAAAAAATCAGAACCGGAACTACGCAAGACTCGCCAACAGTTACGCATGGTTGCTGGTCAACACCGGTGGCGATCCCGCCGAAGCCCTTGAATCCGCCAGGCTGGCAAACAGCCTGGCGCCGGATACCGCAGCGTACCTGGATACCGAGGCACGCTGCCGGTTTGTCGCCGGTGACGAAGACGGCGCGATCCGGTACCAGAGGATTGCCTGCCAGATAGAGCCAGCGTCGCGCGAACTAAAACAACAGCTTGGAGTCTACCGGCGATATCGTGCCGCCACGCGCGACACTCCACTGGCCGGAACGATTACGCGATAGCTTTCGATAGTCGTCAAGGTTTCGTGCCCGGTTACTTTGAACAGCTATAAAATAGAGCCACTGGCAAAAGAATGCCGCGAACGTCTATCGAGACTGAAACCGGCTGAATCCGCCGTTCAGATTTTCAGCGCGACAAGGTTCTGAAATACAACCGGCCCGATTCTGCCAAATCGGAATGAGGCGCGGCGCGAAAACTCAAGCCCTGCCCCCTCAAAGAACGCGGCGTAATCATAGTTCTCGTGCCATGGGACCATGCCCATCAGATAGTAGGAGGCCATGGCGCCTTTCAGATATGCAAGGTTGAAGGCTTTCGACAAGAGATTTCCCTCAGGAAGCGCAACATCAGCAATCATGAACTTCCCGCCTTGCCTCAATAGGGACGCGGAATGATTCAACATCTTTTTCATGTCTTCGCGCTTGAACACATTTAAAAAATAGTTGGCGCAACAGACATCAAAGAACTCTGTCCGGTCAAATTCAAGCGCGCTCATGCAGATCAGCTCAGCGGAAAGATCCTCCCGATTCAACCGTCGTTGAAGCTTGTCGAGCATTTTGCTGGAAATGTCGATGCAGGTGACATGTGCTCCGGCTCTTGCTGCCATGACAGCATCTTCACCGGCGCCGACGCCCAGAAACAGCACTTTGTCACCGCGCTGCATGTCCTTCAGTTGATCCCGCTTGCTGGCGGCAATCTGCCCGGTCGAAAAGATGTGCGCGCTGGTCTCGTAAAACCAGGCGGCCCGATCGTAGTTACGGCTGAGAGATTGTTGCTTATTCATCCAGCCGTACAGTTCATTAACATTGGTTCTAAGGAGTCGGTGCAATCAGGTTGCCGTTGATCAATTGCCGTTGATCAATTGCCAGTGATCAATTGCCGATGATCATCGGTCAACGCGCAAGCCAGTCTGCATAAAGCTCGGGGCGTCTGTCTCGAAGAAACAGTTTTGCAGCATGTGAATTCTTGACGCCGGAAAGATCCAAGTCACACAAAAGGACCTCCTCCGTCCCCTCGCCCGCTGATGCGATCACCTCTCCCGTCGGGCTGCAGACGAAAGATTCTCCGGCAAACGTCAGTTTCTCTTCCGGACCAACACGGTTCACCAGCGCTGTGAAATATCCGTTTTGAAAAGAAGCGACCTGCATCTCTGCGTGATACAGGCCATCGGGCCATTCCCCGACGCTTCCGGCTTGCGGAACAAAAACGATCTCAGCTCCATTGATCGCAAGAGCCCGCATGTATTCCGGGTAATGGCGATCGTAGCAGATCGCAACGCCGACTTTTCCAAATGCGGTTTCGTATACCGGTGCTCCGCTGTCGCCGGGGTGATAATACCCCTGCTCATGGAAACACTCGTACTCAGTGATATGGATCATTCGGGTGGAACCGAGAATCGTGCCGTCGGCATCAATAACCGGAGAAGTATCAAAAGTCTGTTCGCCGTCTCGTTCAAACAGATTCAGAATGACCACGATTCCGAGCTCTTTCGCAAGTGTGCTGAAGGCTTCGGTGATCGGACCTGGAACCGGCTCGGCTAACTGTGCAAAGTCCGGAGACGCCGGGTCCTGCGGATAAAACCGTTCAAATGCGAGTTCTGCAAATGCGACGATGTTCGCGCCGGCGGCAGCCGCCTTGCGTGTCGCCTCCAGCCCGCGCTGCAGATTGGCCTGTTTGTCGTGAGACGCTGATTGTTGTACGAGCGCGATTTTGACGGTTTGCATCTAATGTACTCAAAAGACGACAATGTTGATGTGACCAATGCGGTGGCATTGAATTGAGATCATGCCCGTCGCCACCCCGTTCGTCAACAAGCCGTATTGCAACAACCAACCGGACAGTTTGATGTTGAACAACACTTTTTTCCGAATGTCATTTCTCCTGTTTGCATTTCTATTCCTGCTGACGGCCGGATGCGCTGACGAATCGTCGTCAACACAGACCGAACAGTCCACAACGCCGGCATCCGGCAGCAATGGCAACGCGGACTCGGCAGGCACAGGCGCAACCGATGAAGCGTCTGAGATAATCATTGATGACGGTCTCGAGCACGAGGAGTATTTCAATGAAGCGCGACGTTCAATGCTCCGTGGCGAGTACGCCAGAGCAGTGAAACTTGCGGAAAAAGCTGTGGAAGGGAAACCCACCTTTGATACCTACCTGCTTACTCTCGCAGACTCGCGGTTCATGAACGGCGAAATCGACCCGGCAATCGAAGCCTACGATGATCTGATCGAGACCAATCCGAACTCAAAGCCCTTTCTCTGGCAGCGCGGACTCGCGCTTTACTATGGTGACGACTTTGAAGAGGGAAAATCCCAGTTCGAGACACATCAGACTGTCAACAATCAGGACGTGGAAAATGCGATCTGGCACATGCTGTGCGCGGCTAAGGTTGACGGAATCGATGCCGCTCGCGAAAACCTGATCAACATCACCGCCGATAGAAGAGAATGGTCGCGAGAAGTTTACAACCTGTTTGCCGGAAATACTTCGCCTGATGAGATGACGTTGCCACTTCCTCCATCAGAGGACATCAACCGCGGGGAAGCGACTAACCGCTACTACGCCAATCTCTATCTCGGCCTCTACTACGAAATGACCGGTGAAGCAGAGAAAGCAATCGAGCACATGCAGTATGCCGCCGATGGCATGCCGTTCAGTCGGGATCAGTTGATGGGGCAGATTGCTGCAATTCATTTGAGGCTTCGTCAGGAGCAGCCGTAGTATGAGCGAGGCGGAGACAAAAAAAGAAGCCCGCGGCGACCGCCGCGGGCTTGCTTTGAAAATGAATTCGTTCCACTCATAAAGCGGCTATCGGAAACCGCTTGTCGCAAAAGAAACAACCTGAAGAGTTCGCACGCAGATTCCTCCTTAATCAGGTAAGCTCGGGAAGCCCAGTGGCATGCCGGTCAGCCGTCTCCGGCCAGCCGCATGAACAACAACACCTCTCAACTTCGCTCGCAATTTCCCCGATCCTGAACACCTTCTGGATCGACTGCAGTCCGGGAATCGCAAACCGGTTTCCTCCGCTAGGGAAGCCCGCAAATCGCAGGCAACCTCCGTTCTCTGATGTTTGACATTCGCCCCTCCAAATCACCAGTAGTAACACTCTCCTCACCACTACCAAACCATACACGCGCCATGGCGCAATTCTTGACCGTGTGGCCAACAAAGGGGGCAATCCTTCTTCCCGGGACAGCGAACCGGACTTGTCGTAACAGCAAGGCAAACCTTTACGGCACAAATTCAAAACCTCGACGCAAAGTCAAAACGCATACGGGTAAGAAGCCCGGGAACTTAGTCCGGTTGTAGACGTCAGGGTCCGGTTGTAGACGTCAGGCCGGCGAGGTCGGGTTTTCCACCGCTTGAATTGACCGGCCTGCCCGGTGACGTAGCGTTCTTCATCGACCCCTGCAAATCCCGGCAAAGTAAATGAATACCAAAATCAAAAAGCGCTCGCTGTTGATCGGCCTGGTGACATCGGGAACGTTTGTTTGCTTCCTGATCGGAGTCCTGGTGTATAGCAGCTGGCTTCAATCGAGCATTCAAACAGTCATCGGGCAGCAGGTTGTTGATGACAACATTCAGACAACGCGACAACTTTCGCGGTTGATTCGCGAAATGGACCTGGCCAGCTTGCGGGATGAGGACAGCTGGAACCGGGTACAGGACATCGTGGAGGAGATTGAACTTCCCAATGACGGTTTTGTCTGCATCATCGACAGTCAAACGGGAAACCTGATCTGCCATCCGCAGATGAGAAAGAATCCTGAGCTTCGCAATGTTCCGGTCGGTAGTTGCCCGATCGATGTTGGCGGCGGCAATATCGATATCGCCTCGGCCGTACTTGCCGACGAAGATTCAGTGACCGGCGGGGTGGCGCTTATCAAAGGTGAAATCCAGATGGTCGCCGTTGCGCATATACCTGAGTTCCACGCCAACATACTGGCTCATCAACGCCAGAGTGGAATTGATCAGGCAATCGCCAGAGTCATCTGGCCGGTTCGAACCATCGGTGCGTGTGTAGCTTTGTTGATGGCAGTTGTCGTTGCACTGGTCAGTTACTCCATCGTGAAGCGCTATGAGAACCGGATGGCAGGCCTGAATGAAGAGCTGGAGGACATCGTTTCCAAGCGGACGCGGTCACTTATGAAGACCCGCAATGCAGTCATTTTCGGCCTCGCGAAACTGGCGGAATCCCGCGATACCGATACGGGGCAGCATCTCGATCGAATCCGCAGCTACGTTGTCGTCCTGACCAGGCAACTGCTCGACAAGTTCGGAATTGAGGACGAGAACTTTGTCGAGCAAATGGCATTGGCGTCTTCGTTACACGACATCGGAAAAGTCGGCATTCCTGATCAGATCCTTTTGAAGCCGGGAAAATTCACTCAGAACGAGCGGAAAATCATGGAACGGCACGCTGCCATGGGAAGTGACTGCCTGCAGGCGATTCAGGATGAGCTTGGTTCAGATGATTTTCTTTGCATCGCAAAAGAGATCGCCTTGTACCATCATGAGAAATGGGACGGGAGCGGCTACCCCGCAAAGAAGCAGGGGCAGGACATTCCTATCCCCGCGCGAATCGTCGCGTTGGCGGATGTCTACGACGCGTTGACCTCAAAGCGACCCTACAAGGATGCAATGCCGCATGAGAAGGCCAGGTCGATTATTCTCGAAGGACGTGGTGCTCATTTTGACCCGATGGTCGTCGACCTTTTCCTAGATTCCGAAAAAGCTTTCATCGAGATTGCGAGGGCGGGACATCAGATGGATGTATCTCCCACCTCAATCGAAATACTGGTTGAGAAAGTCAACTCTTTTGAGAATCCCGGACCAGACACGGCACCCTTCTCCCGAGCGACCGTCGAGCGGCGAGCCGTTTCCACAACTGCGTGATCCGGACGCATCGCGAATCAGGTACATCCATCCGGCTCGTTCAGGCGGTCCGTTTAGTAACCGAAGTAGTTACGTCCGGGCGTTCCATCGACAGGCAGTGTCTCATCCGACACCGGCTGGACATAGGCCTCATTCATTGGCATGGTCGATGGAATCATCATTGCCTGGTCCATCATCATCGTCTGATCGCCTATCCGTAGCAGGCCTCCGGTTGCCCGTTTGAGCTCAATCAGAGCGACGGCAAGTTCAGTCTGGCTGCGAACCAGTCTCGATTCGGCTGCTGTCAAACGTGCCTGCGAAGCGAGCAGGTCTTCAATGTAAAAACTTCCCGTCTTTCCATCGTCCAGGTTCAGACGGCGGCGCTGACGGATCAGGTCCAGTTCCTCCGCTGCTTTCTCAAGAGCAAATGAGTTGTTTTCGATCTCGCGATTGAGTCGTTGAAGATTTCGTGCAGAAATCCTCGCGTCTACTACAACATCGCCGACAGCTCTTTCAAAGGAACGCCGGAAGATTTCAACCTGCAGTTGAGTACGCTCCAGACGGGAACGTGCGGCACGGTTCCCGATGGGAACTTCAAAACTCATGCTTACCGTGTAACTAGGCGCCCCCCGGGTAAACTGGTCGACGAACGCGTTTCCAGCATCCTTGTTACCACGGATTCCCGTTACAAAACTCGAAATGACACCGTCAAGCTGCGGAAGCAACAGATTGGCAGCGATGTTCTGTTGTACCGTCGCCGTCTTGATATCCGTAATCGCCTGATGGATTTCAGGGCGGCCGCGAATCGCTTCCTGCACGGTCTGCTCAGTGGAAACTTGAAGCGAGGTATCGGTTAGAAGCGGCTCGGTAAGCAGCTCTATCGTTTCTGCGCCTTCAGACTCCGGTCCAACCGAAAGATTGATGAGCCGGTCCTGCGCGTTGATCAATTCGTACTCGCTGCGAATTACTTCAGTCTGCCGCGCTGCGAGGGCTGCTTCGGCGCGGAGTAACTGGTCATTCGACACGTCAACGTCGCTACGCGCCTGCAACTGGTCATAAAGCTCCGATGCCCGTTCCATCGACCGGCGATTCTGCAGTAGCGTCGCACGTCGGAAGTAGACATCCCAATAGGCACTGACAACGTCTACGAGGTACGACTGAAGATCACGAAGTGAAGTGCTGCTGGTTCGTTCCAGATCGAGTCGCGCCAATGCGATCTGGCTGACTGCAATTTCGCGACCACGACCGCGCATCAATGGCTGGCGATAGTCAAGAACCAGGCGCGCGTTTCCCTGGTCAGGCGGAATCAGAAATATCCCGTTGTTGTCCAGCGATCCTAAATTCTGGCCGATCCGGATATCACCACCGGATAGCAAACGCCGTGAAAGGCCGGCCTCTACGTTCCATTCGCGCTGGATGAAGCGACCCGAAAGAGCTCCATTATCCAGGGTCGATCCAACGGGAACGTTCTGATCATTCCAGCTCGATTCGACGAAACTATTCCAGTCGAAGGCGGCTTCCTCCTCCCGAACAACCGTTTCACCCAGCCGCGGTTGCGCGTTGATGATATGAACCTGCGGTGCGTTCTGGAGCGCAACGAAAATGATCTCGTCCAGTGAAACGAATACCGGCATTCGATCCGCAATCATCGGCTGTTCGACTTGCGCTATCCACCAGCCGGGAACTTCCGGCTCAAACGGTTCGGTCTCGGGATAGTCGCTTGCCAGTTGATCATTCTGTCCATCATTTGACGCGGCCTCGATCGCCGGTGGAAGCGACGTAACTTCCTGAGCGACATCAGGAAGGTCGTTTGCAGCATCCACTCCGGAGGAAAAGATCGACTCAGCTGCCTGCGGAGTAACGGGCTCGAATGCTCCCGAAGCAACAGGCTCGAGAACGCTGTCTTCCACTTCGCCGGTATACTCGCCTTCGTACTGCGGCGGAGGATCATACTCGACGAAAATGTCCTCTGATTCCCAGCCGACATCACCCGAGGTTTCAGCCTGAGGCGACTGGGCGACGTCAACACGTAAAGCAAGCGGAGCATCGTTGTACCACTCGGATAATTCGGCTCCCGCCGTTATCGGCGGCGCAGCGTGATCGTCCTGTCGCTTCTTCGATTCAGGAATCCACGCGTACCCCACGATTAGCAGAACCATCAGCGTCAATAGTCCGCTGATAAATACGGTGCCTGATCCACTTACTGATTTGTCATCATTCATCAGCTCATTCCTCGATGCGCACGCCGCGCACCACTAGCGCGGGAAATGCCTGTTGTATTAATCGTCGGGCAGAGAGCCTGTTTGCACGGTCATTAGTCGAATGACGGCCAGGCAAAATGGTCGTCCGTTTATT
>JBCCFB010000027.1:0-36362 GCA_039029995.1 Planctomycetota bacterium | reverse complement strand
TCGAAAGCAAGTCTCCACTGCCAACGTCCCAGATCATAACACGGCCGCTGGCTCCCGGCCTGCCTACACCGGCCACAAGCAGGCTTCCATTGCGGCTGAACCTCAACGCGGTCGCCGTCGTTGAAGAGCCGTTTTCCTCCGGCAAGGGAAAGATCCCGATCAAAGCCGTTTTCGAAGTGTCGTACAGAACGACTTGACCCGGCGCCGCGATTGCAACAACGGGAGCCCAGGGACTGGTCGCCATCGCCGTTACTGCTCCGGGACGACTGGTTGTGATTGCAGGCTGCAACGGGATTCGCCCGGGCATCGGAACAACTTCCGGACGGGTCATCAGCGCTTCGCCGACGGCCATTTCAACCTTCGGTTGAATGTTGGCAACGCTGCCTGAATTTTCGAGGGCACCGCCGTCGATCCAGTTCTTGATCAGCTCAATCTGTTCGTCGGCGAGCTTGCCGTTGGGCGGCATCTCCGGCGCTTCTTCATGAGTGATCACGCCATAGAAAAAACTGTCGAGGGAGTCCCCGGGAACGATGACTTCGCCGCTTCCGCCGCCGATCATCAGCGCCGTGTAATTCGTCACGTCGAGATCGCCGTTTTTCTTATTCGGGTTGTGGCAGCTCGAGCAGCGTGCGCGCAGGATCGGGGTAATGTGATCGTCAAACGTGATCTTTTCCGCATCTGCTTCCTGCGCCGAAACCGGGGCGCAAAACGTCGCCAAGGCGACAATCGAAACCAGCAGTGCGGTATGCGTTGCAATTTTCATAGCGAATCAACAATAGCGAATCAACAATACTGACCGGCAGATCATCTACCGGAATATGGAAGTGGCCCGTCGGTCAGTCCTGCCGACGGAATGTTTCTAATGGTTGAAAACAAATTCCCTCGAATTCAACAGCGCCCAGAATACGTCCTCCAGCGCTGTCTTTTTGTCCTCGAGTTGATCGATTTCTGCAAGCAAACCATTGAGTTCGTTTTCGTTGGGTTCCCTTGCGAGACAGCGGAGGAATAACTCTCGAATGATCTGTTCGGAAGTCCTTTCTTCTTCAAGAAGTCGTCCGATCAGATTCCCCTGTCTGATCTTGTTATGCACTGCATCTCCGTTTAGCAGATGCAATGCCTGAGAGAGATTTGGCTCGGCTTTGACTTCGCATGAGCAAACCGTCTCGCGGCTCGCGCGCCCGAACGTATTCAGGAAGTACGACGAGGTATTTCCATCGGCGATTTGAACCGCACGCGAACCAAGCGGCAGGCCACGGAATTTGTTCTCTGTTTCCGTAATCTGACTGATCACATCCAGCATAATTTCGGCGCGGATTCTCCGCAGCGAGGAATGCGAAAAGTTGGTCAGGTCCGACTCGTTCGTTTCGTTTGTAACGGTACTGAGCTGATACGTCCGCGAGTTGCAGATGTCACGCACCATCTTCTTGAAATCATAACGATATTCGACGAACTTCTGCCCGAGCTCATCAAGCAGCTCGGCGTTGACCGGCGGATTGCTGACTCGAACATCATCAACCTCGTGAACGATGCCCTGACCAAAGAAATGAGACCAGACGATGTTAGCCATATTTCTTGAGAAGTACGGGTTCTCGTCGGAAACCAGCCAATCCGCCATGACTGCTCGGCGATCTTTGCCACGAACGTCCGGCGTATCGCCGCCAAGAAACTTGGGCGTCATATTCTGGTTGGTAACGGGATGAGCCGTCTCGCCGCGGCCACGGTTGTAGATAATCTGCTCGCGAGGATCTTCGGCAGGTTTGCGTCCGATCTGGGCGAAAAAGGCTGCAAAGCCGTAGTAGTCGTCCATGGTCCAGCGATCAAATGGATGGTTGTGACACTGAGCACACTGAATCCGCATCCCCATGAAAACCTGCGCGACGTTTTCCGCAACCTTCAACTGTTCGCGTTCGATCTGGTAATAGTTCGTTGACGGATTGGTAAACGTTCCCCCCTGACTTGAAAGCAGCGAGTTGACCATCTGATCGATCGGCACTTCATCTGAAATCTGCTGTTGAAGCCAGTTGTAGTAAAGCAGTGTTGCTTTGTAGCTGACCTGTTGTGTGGAACGGATTTGCAGCAGTTCCGACCACTTCATCACCCAGAGTTCGACAAACTCTTTCCGTTCAAGAAGCCGATCGACCAACTGTGCGCGTTTGTTTTCATCTTCGCTGGCTAGAAATTCTCTGACTTCGTCGGCCGAAGGAGATGCGCCACAGATATCCAGTGAAACCCGGCGGATAAATTCAGCGTCGCTACAGACTTCAGAGGGATTGATCCGCAGATTTCTAAGCTTGTTATTGATCAGCGTGTCGATGTAGTTGTTTTCAGGAATATCGTTCCATTGAAACTCAAGATTGGCGGGCAACGAAATGAAATCCACCCCGACGGTATGCGTATCAAACCGTGCCATGACAAAAGACTCGCCACGATTAAAGCTGGTGACGACACCTTCCTGTGAAACCGCGGCAGAGTTGTCATTGCTGGTACTGAAATAGGCCAGCGAAGTCACATCACGATTCGTTCCGTCTGAATAGTTGGCCACGACAGTCATTTGCTGTTGAACATCCGGCCCGTTGAACAGACCGCCCGGCGGATAGAGTTCAATCGAAGTCACAGTCGGGACTTCACCGGGATCATTCGGCGCTCCATCCTGCAACCATTCGATCAACGTTGCATAGTATTCTGACCCCGGATCAAACAGCTGCTCACCCGTATGCGGCACAGCGCCGGTGGCTTTGGTGATCAACAGGCAATTTTCGGGAACGCCAAGATCGATCCGCCGCCCGGGCTGTTCTCTTGTAAGCCGGTGATAGTCGCCATCTGGATCAAACCCGTAAAGCGAAAGCTGAAAACCGTCCTTGCCTCTCGCTGCGCCGTGGCAGCTTCCGGCATTGCAGCCGGCTTTGGAAAAGACCGGCATGACATCGTTCTTGAAACTCAGCGGAGGACGGACAACGGCACCAGTGATCTTTACTGGAACCTGTATCGAGTGATTCTCAAACTGAATTACAACCTGAGTTTCACCATCGGCAACAGGGAAAACCTTGTTCCCGCTAATTCGCGCAAGCTCAGGATTCGCAACGCTCCATGCAGCCTGACCGGTCACATCAACCGTGACTCCATCTGCATACGTCAATTGTGCGACAAGCGACTGATAATCTCGCGCGCTGGTGAGATCGATGTTTGATGGATAGACATTCAAAACTGCTTCAGCGGCCGGCGATCCTGACTCCGCAACCACCGACGTGGTTCCATTGACGTCGGCATCTTCCAGAATCGCACCGATAGCCGGATTGGTTCCGGTCGCTGGAGCGTCACCGGCAAGAATAGCCGGCGCGATCAATACCGTGATCGCCGCCGCGATCAGCAACGGAAAAAACACGTTACGGGTTCCTGTTTGATTCGTATTCATGGATTCAAAATCCGGATTGAAACTGTATCTGATTTTCTGATTGAGGAATTGCCTACCGTCTATTCACCGGCGGCATCTGATTCCTGAGTCTGTTCTTCAGGTGGTTGAGGACGTCGCACCTGCAACTCGGTCCAACCTGTATTGGACGCGATCGGTTCTCTGTCGCGGGTGATCGTCACCCGGCAGAAGATGCCTTTGTGGAGACGGATTGGAGTTTCTGCTGTGGTCACGACATTGAATCGCAACTCAGTCATGTCGCTTGTAAACGTCTGCTGCTCGACCGTCACTCCGGGAGGAAGCCCCATCAGTTGTAATGTTGCCTCTCCTTCAAACGGGGTCTGCTGATTGAACTCGCAAACCATCTCAGCGGTCTGCCCCTGATCAAGCACGGTTCGCTTGATTGACGCCGTAACCAATGGCTCAGCGATTTCCAAATCAGCCATCTGCGACGAAACCCACATCTGGCCGTCGGCATCACCGCGGGCAATCACATAGACGGGGAACTTACCCAGCTGTGCATTGCCGTTGGCATTAAGCGGATAGTTCGCTTCTGTCTGATCAGCCGGAATTTCAATCTGAGTTCTGGTTCCGACTCCGGGAGTCCGGAACGGAAATTGAACCAGCACCCTCCCTTCGAACCCTTCATCGCGATGTACCTGAATTTTGAGATTGATCATGCCGTTTTTGACCATGGGCACCTGCGGCTGGACGATGTCCACCCGGAATGGAACCTTTTCGACTACGGCGAATCCGACACGATCAACAGTGCAGCCGTAGTATCGCGTGTTGTTCGGATTACCAAGTGCGAAATCGGCCAGATTGAAAAAGTGGCCACTAACTGAGTCATCAGTCTTTGCGGCCTGCCAGTTCATCAGATGGCCTCCGACAACGGCGGACTCATCGGCTTCGAATACCACTGGCATTTCGCTCAGATTGCCGACCATTGGCGGCGCAATCATCCGGACGCCTTCGGGCAGGGAATCGGAGAGCAATTTCAATTCGCCGCCAAAGTCTTCACGCGTGGCTGAAATTCTTGTGGCAAATCGATTCCCTTGTGGAACGACAATCGTCTGACGCTGCTGACTGTAACGATCGACACGTGGAATCTGGAAACGCAGTTCCGGCTCCACGGGCGTGAACTCGACTCGATAGACGAAATCCTCCCGACCACGTCGAAGATGATCCATTACACGAACGAAATATCGTCCATCCGCCGGCGCAGTAAACCTTACGTAGCAATCGGGCCGACGGCTGTCGTCATCGCCGACAATACTCTTCTTGTCAGGGCCGAACACGTGAATAACGGGGTCGAGCCCTGAACCGATGCGGCGTGCAAAGCACTCGACATCGAACACCTGATCTTTTCTGGCTTCGAAAGAAAAATAGTCGTGGTCACCGTCGGACTGAATGATTCCGTTGAATGCTCGCGGCAGTTCATGGGCAGGCTGAACGGGAGCCGCTTCTTCCGGCTGCTCCCCATCGACCGGCCCGTCACAAGTGCCAGCCTCAGCAACCTCATCACTGGCCGGCGCCGGCTCAGCCCGAACGACCATCGTCTGCTCTGATTCCAGACACTGGTCAAAGTTGTTGTTCGGCTCAACCTCAAGCACGTTTTCGAGCGGTGAAATCCTGAAAGGAATCGGCGAAGGCGTCATCCCACGATCATCTTCGTAGAACAAGCCGTCGCGAAATCCGTAACTGTCGGGAACCGGCAACTGCGTCGCCACAGGTCCATGAGGGTCACCGATCAAAGTCACATCGGCCGTTTGCCCGGCAGGTCCACCGGCGGGGTAGGCCACGCCGGGGCGGGGAAAGTCGCCGACGTGCAGCCGGTAACGCGAATTGCCGTTCCCGCCATATGAAGATTCGCGAACCATGACGAAATAGGTTCCGTCTTCAGGAACATCGACGCTCACAAATCCATCCTGTTTGAGCAATGGCGTGTCATCTGAAACGGCCAGCTCAAAACGGTCCTGATCAAGAATTGCAATAAAAGGATCAAACATGAATCCAAGCCGGATCCCTTCGATCTCGACGCTCAGACGCTGCCCTTTGACGGCGTCTACAGCAAAATAGTCAACGTCTTCGCTGCCAACGACACCCGCAACGGTGACGTTCTGTTCGATTTTCTGCGCAGCATTCAGGGAGTTGTTGCCCTCCGCTTCTTCCACCGAAGGCAGTGCTCCAACGTAGAACGAACGATAATCGGAAATACCCGAACGCGTTCTGATCTGAGCCACATGTTCGCCGAGGCGGCAATTCTCATCGACTGTGATTTTGACTTTGACGTTCGCGTTATCGACAACTTCAACAGCAGTGACCGTAATCCCCGAGTCATAGAGAAAGACTTCCTCCGAGTCCTGTAAACGGGCTCCGCGGAAATTCAGTTCATATTCTCCACCCCGCTGAACACCACGCGGGGTGATCAGGGTCAGGGAAGGGGAGTGGGGCGCGGCTGATGTGGTGTGACCGGTTACGGGAACCGGCTGCACAATGACCAGGCTGAACATTGCTGAAACCAGCAACATGCCGTAAAGGCGGATGATGTAGTTCATCGGAATCTGGCCGACCGGTCGCCGCGTCTTGCGCGGCGCCGGAATGCGACGGCCTTTAAAGAGACTATACGAGAATATCCGTGCAGACGTTTCCGCCGTCCACGATTTCAATCGGACGATCGCCCGGAGCCATGAGCTCCTTGTCAGCGACGATGCCCATGCATTTGTAGAGAGTGGTTGCCCAGTCCTGAACGGTAACCGGGTTCTCATCCGGCTCACTTGCCGTGGAATCCGAGGCTCCGTAAACAAGCCCGCGTTTGATTCCACCACCGGCCATCAAAAGGCTGTAGACCTTAGGCCAGTGATCACGACCGGCGTTTCCATTGATCTTCGGGGTCCGTCCGAATTCGCTGCAAAGGCAGACAAGAGTTGAATCGAGCAAACCGCGATCATCGAGATCGTTGATCAGTCGCGAAAGCGCCTGATCCAGAGGCGGCACCTGGTTTTTCATGCGGCCTTCGATACCGTCATGATGATCCCAGCCTCCATAGGTCAGTGTGACAAAGCGAACGCCGGCTTCCACAAGTCTTCTTGCGAGCAACATTCGCGAGCCGGCCTGATTGCGGCCGTAGGAATCGCGCATCGCATCATCTTCTTTTTCGATGTCAAATGCTTCCCTCGCAGCTTGTGAACTGATCAGGCTGTAAGCGCGATTGTAGAAGGTATCAACCGAATCAAGCGCGTCGGAATTCTCGCGTTGCCGGAAATGATCGTTTACCACGTCCAGCATCCTGCGGCGACGCGCAAAATGTTCGACGTCCACGCCGCCCGGCAAAGCCAGGTCGCGGACACGGAAATTTTCCTGCGCTGGATCGGCACCCAGTGCGAATCCGGCAAATGATGAACTGAGGTAGCCGGTTCCGGCGTACGCGTTCGGCAGGTTGGGAATCAGCACATACGGAGGCAGGTTGTTGCGCGGACCGAATTCGTGAGCCACCACGCTGCCGATACTCGGATACTGCAGCGCCGGACTTGGACGATAGCCCGTGAACATGTTGTGCGTGCCTCGCTCATGGGCAGCTTCACCATGGGTCATGCTGCGTACGACCGTGACCTTGTCCATGATCTGCGCAGTATTGGTCCAGAGCGAACTGAGGCGCACACCGGGTAGACTCGTTTCGATACTGCCCATCGGACCGCGGTACTCCAGTGGAGCCAGCGGCTTGGGATCGAATGACTCCTGTTGAGCCATCCCGCCCGGTAGAAAGACGAAGATTACGGACTTGGCCGTACCTTCGGTGGACTCATAGTGTTTCTGGTCGGCGTGTGCTGACTTGATGCGGAAGAAGTTTGACAGCGTAAGTCCGCCAACAGCACCAATTGTCAGAATATTGCGGCGGCTAAGGAAGTGGTCTGGGCACCTGTCCATGAGTTGTCCGTAGTTAAACCGGGGGCTGTAAATCTCATTGGCGAACGCAGCTGGTCATATTCACGTAGCTGGTCATATTCACGTAGCTGGTCATATTCACGTAGCTGGTAATATTCAACTCGCGTCTTGCGAGTTTCTGCGTCGCCGGATTCTCCGTTACGGGCGTCAGATCAAACGCGCCGTATTAATGTTCGCTTGTTGCCTGTGCTGTTCCCCGTCACCATCCGGACTCAATAGCCGCACAGTGAATCCTCACTATAACCGGGGAAGAAAGGCCAAACGTATCGGGGGTCCACAGGACGCACCTGAAAAACCGTTTGTTTTGGGGCCAATTTCGTTCGAAAAAGATGAAATTTTGCGATATTCCCCCCCGCAAGACGGCCACAGAGACGTTTTTGAATCGTCACGGTGAAAAAGTGCGTCAAGATTCGATTTCTGCGAAGCCGTATTCACCGTTGATTTCGCTGTTTAAAAGCTCCGGCTGCAAGTCCCGAAAGAGCTGGATGTTACGGACCGTTGCAACATCTGCTGACACTCAATTGCAACCAGTTTCGGAATTGCCATGAAGATTTAAGAACCTTCGTATTGGTCCGTTGATCTCCCCAAAATTGCTGGTACGATCACGGGCTCTCATTCCGGCCTATCCGGCTAAAGACCTTCTTCGTGACCCACAACTTCCGGATAGGCTTTTTTCATGCGCGGCCTTCTCACCGGATCCCTGCCTCATGTTTTTCTACACGGTCAAATGCACTTTTGATGGCGAGCAGAAGGAAGCCGTTTCCGCGAGGTGGGTGAAGTGGCTTGTGGATGAACACATTGCAGACGTGGTAAACGCTGGAGCCATTGGAGCAGATATCGTGAGGATGGACGGAGACGATCTCAGTTATGAAATCAGGTACCGGTTTGAAAACCGTTCAGCTTTCAACAGCTATGAGCGTGACCACGCTCCTCGTTTGAGAAAACTTGGCCTGGCTGAGTTCCCTCATGAACTGGGGCTCCGCTATGAGCGAACAACGGGCGAAGTCGTCAAGGCCGCCCGATAGCGATTCATTCCTAGCGATCCACCATTTCTGCTTCAGCTCACCCGCGAAATATCCAGCCCGGAAACATCTAGTCCGGAACAAGTCAGTCGTTCAATGGACCAGCCCAGATCTGAGTCCAGCCCCTTCTATGGTTTCCCCGCCAGCAATCGAATCCTGCTGGCAGTCCTCCTGCCCGGAAGAATTTGCGGGCTGGGAAAGGCTTGACGTCCTTGCCGCTTGCAAGGGTCACGGCAAGTTTGGTTGACGTTCGCGTTTTACAATTTCGCCCGGTTGTATCGCGACGATGAAGTGGTCACGGACTTCTAAATTTGAAGTGATGGCCCAACCCAATGTTGCCGGAGATGGTCGCATGTACCGCACAGGCTCGTTTTTAGCGCTTGCCGCTTTTCTAACATCTGTCCTGCTATCAAATTCAGCTATCGGACAAATCCTTGATGCTGAGTCATCAAGGCGCGCGAGAACTCCAGCGTCTTCCCAGGGGATCATGGTTTCTCCCACGTTGGAACCGCAACATCGAGTGGCCCAACTGCCGCAGGACCGTGAGTATCAAACACGGGATTTTGAAGCGGCTCCGATTCAAGGTCTGCCATGGCGACACGAATCAGTCGAACCACGAAGCTACCCCGCCCCTTCGGCTGCGGAAGCCTACCAGCAACCTGCGGGCTCCATTTATGAAGCGACCGAAACACCGGCCCCTGCCGCAAGCTACCCGGCCGCCCGCTACCCGGCCGCCCGCTATCCGGCCGAACGCTACCCTGCTGACATTGCACCTGCACAAAGTGGCACAGTAAATATCCAGCAGGTTGAAGCCCCCTATTATGATCCGTACGCCTCTCCCCAGGATGAGGCAAGCTCACTTGATTTCGAGTTGCCTGACTACCGGATGTCGGCTCCACGATCATGGCCGCGAAAGAATATCCGTGAAATCTCGATCAACATGGTTGAGAGCGCACGAACTGTTCCCGATGACAGATCCGGTTCTATGGTGACTCAGGCAGGTGATGACTTCACGACATTTGCTCCGACACGCAAAGTCTTTGCATGGGCCGCGCCAAATATCCGCTACCAGCCGCTGTATTTTGAGGATGTGGCTCTTGAGCGATACGGTCACGAATACAATTTTGGAAAACAGATCTGGCACTCAGCGTGGCATATGACTCGATCAACGTTCTACTTCCCGTGGAACATGTACGTCGAGAACCCTTTCTCCTGCGACACGCCTTACGGATTCTGCCGCCCGGGAAACTGTGTTCCCGAGACTTTTCAGCAGAACTACTACCAACGTTGCTATGACCGCTAGTCGTCAGAAGTATTTCGGAGTCAGTTCACATCCGCGTAGCGATCCTTACCGTTGGTCAGGGACTATTCACTCGCATGATGTCCGAGGCAGCTTTTTTGCCGCTCATAAAGGCTCCGTGCACAGTTGAAGGATACTGGCTGTGCGTTGCTTCACCGGCAAAAAACAGCTTACTGCCGACGCGCTTGCGGAGTTGAACCCGGTGTCGGGGTGTTCCCCCATCTGAAAGATGCGAATAGGCTCCATAGCTGAACGGATCCTCTGACCACCGCGTCATTTTGTGAGCAACAGGGTCCGGAATCTGGTTTCCAAACAAGCTTCGCAGCTTTTTCATCGCCTCAAAAACAACGTCATCATCTGACAGTTCCCGTTCGAGATACCAGGCAAAAGTCCCCGAATTGAACCCTACCAGCACGGGCTGATTGTGTAGCGGGTCCTGATGTCCCCAGATGCTCCACTGTCCTCGCAAACGGCTAACTGACGAGAATTGCAGAACGTTCTGGTCCCAGAAGACCTCAGGAAACTTCAAATAGGTTTTTGAAAATACGCCCATGTCCATGCGCGCAATTGCGTTTCGTTTCGAACGTGGAAGGTTTGGCCTGAACCGTATCGCACCTTCTTTCAGGACACCAACCGGCACAGTGACCACCACATAGTCAGCGGTGAATGTCCCACGACTGGTCCGAACCCGTGTTCGCCTCTGGCGATAGTCAATTTCCCGAACAATGTGGCGGTAGCGGATGTCAAGTCCGCGAGCCAGCCAGTTCATCAGCTGGTCAAAGCCACCGGGTAACATTACGTCACCCCCACGATAGTATTCTCCTTCGAGAATACTGTTGGCTCCCAGCCACGCCGCATCAGCAGCGAACTCCTGTTCGATCATGTGGTGAGCGAGATAGTTCAAGCCTTGCTGGCTCACATTGAAGTTTTCAAATGCACCGCGTGATTTCGCCAGATTGATGGCGTCTTGAACCGTTGCTCGACTGTTCTGCCGGAGGACACGTGGAGCATAGCTGGAGACCACGTTTTCGAAGCGTTGGTACAAGGGGTTGTATCGATTCGTGAGTCGATTGTTAATGTCATAGACATTCTCAAGGTTGTATTCCCAGGGCAGTGTCGGCTGGCCGAGCCGTCTGGCAAGTTGATAAACAGGATTGCCCTGAATGCCGTGAATCCAGCTTGCTCCCATCTCAACCGGAACGCCCATTGTCCAGTCGGTGTGAACGCGTCCGCCAATCCGGTTGCGTGCTTCGAGAACGGTCACGCGAAAACCTGCCTGCCTGAGATCCCGCGCAGCCTTCAGGCCAGAGGCTCCGGCACCAATGACGACTACATGTTTGCGGTTTGCTACTTCTGCAGCTGTCGCGATTGATGCCCCGTGGGCAAGAGAAATCGACAGACCTGCGGCAAGGGGAAGAAATCGACGTCTTGAAATCTGCATTGGTTTTCCTTTTCTGCTCCAAATTGATTCCGTCGATTCGTACCCGAATCCATACAGAACCATTCTGATTTCCGGACTGTTCCCCGCATTTCACGGGACTTACGTTCAAATCAACGTTCAGAGTTTGTTGAACCTGCGAGCGCGACTGATTGCCGCTCTATCACGCATGCGATGTCGCGATTCGGTTTCCATCAGAAAAAAGCAGAACTGACGCAAGAAAATTGGAGGCCACGGAATCGCTAAGATTTCCCGGGCAAATTCGGTCGATCAGCTACCTGAGATCGGCAATTTCATTTAGAAGCAGGGAAACCGGAGCACCCTGATTAACCGTTTCGCCCCGCCCCGTGATGCGCTCGTTGAGCTGGAGTAGAAGTCCCTCGGCCTCGGCCAATTCACCGCGATCGATCAAGGACGCGCAGAGGAGAAGAACAACCTCGTCGTTCCGCGGATCGTCGTTGCCGAAAACATGCTTGTATTCCCGCAACAGAGTTCGGAACAACATGACCCGGAGCATCGGGACCTTTTCCGCAAGTGCCGTTTGCAACCGTCGGTACTCGATACTTCCTTCCGATGCGTATTCTTCGTCGTACAAACGGCTCGTGTAGATCTGATGTTCTTCGATGGCGTCCTCAATTCGCACGATCGAGGTCTCCAGAATCTCCCGATACGGAATGTTCTCGACGAGCAAATAGATATCGATTTCCAGAAATTCTTCCGGATCGACTTCCGAGTCCTCTTGAAAGTGCTTAGGAAACAAATTGCGTCCGACCGAAACAACTTCGCTGAACGATTCAAGCGCGAACTTGTCGAATGCCATCGAGTGAGCCGATTCGTACAAAACCTCTTCAGCTCTGTCCCGAATTCGATTGTTGGCTGCTTCTAGATCTGAGACTTTTTCTTCAAGCAGCAGATTTGCTTTGAAGGTTTCCCCCCTCGAGCGGTTCGCATCCAGAGCGTAACTGAGGCACAAGCCTGATGCGATTAGAAGAATTGCAGCAACAACCGAGACGCTGACAAACAGAACGCGGTGTTTCCTCCATGCGATCTGAGCTTCATAACCTCGTGTCCAATCGACCGCCTGAACTCGGTCCCCTGCGATAAAATTCTCTACGTCCCGTGCGAGTTCGCCGGCGGTCTGGTAACGCTCTTCCACTTGCGCAGCCAGCGCTTTGAAAACAACGGCATCCAGCTCTTTGCGCAACCGTCGATTCGAAAACTGTGCTGATTCATCCGGCGTGTAATGAGCCGTGTCTGAAAGTGGTTGTATCCTGTGGCTTCGGATCTGTTCGATCACCGCAACTGGATTTGAGCCAGCTTCGACTGCCGCAAAAGGGTTTACATGCGCGACGATCTCGTAAAGCAGGACTCCCAGGGAATATATGTCGCTACGCGTATCAACCTTTTGCGGTCTGATTCGAGTTTGTTCCGGACTCATATAACGCGGAGTTCCCGTTATCTGTCCAGACTCTTTTTCATTGACGGTCAGCTCTACTGCCCTGGCAATCCCGAAGTCAATCACGACAGGGTTGGGACGACCGTCCAGCTTTGAAACCAGCACGTTTGAAGGCTTGAGATCAAGATGCAGAACGCCTTGCTGGTGTGCATGTTGAATTGCTTTGCAAAGAGTCACGAACATCCGTAAACGACTCGTAAGATCGGTTTTTTCCTGCCTGCAATAGTCCACGATACTGATACCGTCCACCAGTTCCATCACAAGAAACGGACGGTCTTCGCTGCTTAATCCAAAATCGATGATCCGGGCGATATTGGGATGATCAAGCAGGCTTAATAGTCCGGCTTCGACTTTGAACCTGTCGAAAGCTTCCTGTGAATGAGTTCCGGTCCATACGACTCCGGCCCCTACGACCTTGAGTGCAAATCTTCGTTTGACTCCGGTCACTTGCTCGACGCCGAA
Organism: Planctomycetota bacterium; assembly: GCA_039029995.1. Taxonomy (GTDB): domain Bacteria; phylum Planctomycetota; class Planctomycetia; order Pirellulales; family Pirellulaceae; genus Mariniblastus. Next base: position 23,330 of record JBCCFB010000027.1, on the reverse strand, counting down.
AACGACGCCCATTCCCCCCTCGCCAATCTTCTCTATGATTCTGTATCGACCAAGTTGTTGGCCGATCAGATCTTCAGCGGGGACGCTATCAACACCAGAGGATTCTACGTCCGTAACCCGGTTGAGAATAAAGGCGGCGTCGGTTTCATTTTTGTCGTGACTCGCCAGCAGTCGTTGCATGCTTTCGAACAAGTCCAATTCCTCCCCGCACTCCCGCCGGAGAAATTCATGCCGTTGTTCTGCCGGCAGAGAAACAACCGTGGTGAAAAGTTCTTCCAGTCTGGATTCTTCGGCCATCGGGAGCACCAGTGAGTAATCGGGTCGTGAACGTATTCTATGGCGACAAAAGCAGGCGAAATCCATCTCCAATCGCGGCTCTTAGTCACCAATCCAGGCCATTCAATCATCCATTTTGTTTCGCAGCCATGCTTTGGCGAAAACCCAGTATCTTTCAGCAGTCGCAGTCGAAATCCCGAGTTGCTTCGACGCTTCTGCGTTCGTCATCCCGGCAAAAAATCTCAATTCGACCAGTTTCGCCTTCACGGAATGGTTCCGGCTGAAAAGTTCCAGGGCGTCATCAAGTGCTATTATTTGATCACCATCGATTGATGGGCCGTCCACGGATTCCAGCGAAATCTTCTGAAAATCGCCCCCTCTTTTTTTGCGGCCTCTCGCGCGAGCCGCATCTACAAGTATCCGGCGCATTGCCTGAGCCGTAGCCGCAAAGAAGTGTTTCCGGCTATCCCAGTTGATTGATGATTGTTTGCCGAAAAACTTGAGCCAGACTTCGTGAACAAGAGCGGTCGACTGCAATGTCAGGTTTGACGATTCATTCCGCATCTGAGCAGCGGCGATCTTCCTCAACTCGGTGTATACGATTTCAAACAACTCGTCAGCCGCATCAAAATCGCCTTCGGACGCGCGGTTCAGAATCAGAGTCAGTGCTCCGCCGAGTTCTTCACTCATACTGTGGATTCGGGGTTGGGGTTGGCTGGAAATCCTGACAGCGATATCCGAGGCTGGCGTCGAGTCAGTATCGAACAGAATATTTTGGATTCCGATGCCTTGTCAAAGTCGGGAAACAAGCAAATCACTGAAACCCCCGGATGGATTCCAGCTGGAACCGGCACGCCAGTGTGCAGCTTGAACCGCTGAGCCAATTCCTGATCCACCGCCCGATCATGGTATTTCAGGCTCACGACGTGGATGCGCACGGGCTGACCCCCGGATGTCAAACTTTGCGGCTCAGGCTGACTTTGTCGCAAATCCGTGTTACTCCGCTCGACCGGATGATCCTTTTGATGCCGGTTGTCAGGTCCGATATTCAGGAAAGAAACGATTGTAGGTCCGCGCCATCGGTGTGCGGATGGTTTTACAAGCAGTCTGAATCGGCCAACAAAGCATGACACGCTTCTTTTCGACGTCGGCGCGAATTCGCGCAATGCAACAGCTAACCCTGACCATCATCGTCTGCCTGACCCTGGTCTGGCTGGCGGGTTGCCGTATTCCGGCACGCAGCGATATTGAAATATCGGGCCAGTGCGAACCGTGTGAGACGATGCTGCAGCGAATCGAGTATCCCGATCTGATGTTCGAGGATTACAGCGACGGCAGCGACCTGATGACACCGCCGCCGGTTACGCTCAGCGACTACCATGAGCTCGAGCCTCTGGACCTGACGATTGACCAGTGTGTCGAAATCGCACTTGCGAACAGCAAGGTTCTCCAGAAACTCAACGGCTTTGTTCTTCAGTCTCCAACGGCGTCCACGACACTCTTCGAGCCTGCGCTTGATGAAACCAATCCATTCAGTGTCGAACAGGCGCTTAGCGCATTTGATGCCCAGTTCTCGTCAACGTTCGAGTACCGTCGAAACGAAGGCACTCAGATCCTGCCGGACTTCCTCGGCGGTGGAAATATCAACACGCTTACCGACACAGCCTTCTGGAGAAACCGTCTGACCAAGCGGACAGCAACCGGTGCAACACTCGGCTACACCTGGAATATGGATTACCGGAAGAGTATTTCCGCGTTCAACAGTAACCTGCCGGACTACAACATTGTCAATGGATTCGAATTCCGACAGCCGCTGTGGAAAGGTCGGGGAGCGACAGTCAATCGGATCGCCGGGCCGGATCGCATTGAAGGCAACTACACCGGAGTACTCGCTGCACGCGTCAGAGGTGACATCGGCCTGGCCGATTTCGAAACGCGCGTTCGCAACCTGATCCGCGACGTCGTCTTCACGTACTGGGAGCTTTACTTCTCCTATCGTGACCTTGATACCAAACTGACCGCGCGGGATGTCACCCGGGAAACATGGGAGAACCGCAAACTGCGTCTGGACAACGGCGTCGGGCGGCCCGATGACGAAGCGCAGGCTCGACAGGTCTATTTGAACTTCAAGACTCAGGCACAAAACGCTTTCGTCGGATTGACCAACGGCCAGCGTGGCCTGCTCGGCGCCGAACGTGAAATGCGACGCCTGCTTGGACTGCCCGTTAACGACGGTCGGATTATTCGGCCCGTCACAGAACCGACGATCGCTCCGGTGATCTTCGACTGGGACGACTCGCAGACACAGACGCTGGCCAGGAGAGTCGAGCTTCGTCGTCAGAAATGGACGATCAGACAGCGCGAGCTGGAATTGATCGCAGCCAAACACCTGAATCAGTGGAATCTCGACGCGGTTGGAACCTACGGTTTCCGCGGTTTCGGAACAAACTACGGTGCTTCCAACGGAGCGGTTTCCAGCCTCTTCGAAGGAAACCTCGATGACTGGAGCGTCGGTCTGGAAATGAACGGAGCGATCGGTAATCGACGCGGCCATCTGGCGGTAAGGAATGCCGAGCTCCAATTGATGCGGGAGAAAACTATCCTTCGCGAACAACAACGGCAGGCGTTACATGACCTCGGACGCGCTTTCACCGAGGTGGACCGTGCTATTGAAAATGTGCGAGTAGGCCTCAACTCGCTTGTCGCCGTCGAGGAAGAGATGGAGCCGAAACGACAGCGCGTTCTTGAAGGACAGGATCAGGTCTTTTTCCTGCTGGACGCTCAACAGCGATTTGCGAGTGCAGAGAGTGCTGTGCATAGAGCAATCGCCGACTACAACCGTTCTCTCATGGAATACGACTATGCCACCGGCACACTGCTGTCCAGATATGGCATTGTCATCACAGAAGGTCCGTGGACTGACGAAGCGCGGATCAAGGCACGAGAGAATGCCTGTCGATTCGAATATGGTGGGCCCGCGCCTTGTGTAGACAACTTCCCGCTTAGTGCGGGAACATACATGCAGGATGCTCCCGGTCCGATTGCACGACGTGGCTGGCGTCAGGGATTCGATACGGCACCGGACGAGTTTTCAGGGGATCTGCTCAACCAATCCGATGTCGGAATGGACGATCAGGAATCTGTTCTGAATGAAGAGTTCGAGTTTCTTGAGGAAGAATAATCCTGAACGGTGAAGAGAAATTCTCCACCGTGTAGACTATCGCCAGTTGAATCCCGAATTGACTGGCGATAGTTATGCGACTTTACAGATTGAATCTTTCCACACTGCGTTCCTTCGTTTTTCTCTTTGCTTTTGTCAGCGGTGCGCTCGTCCTCATTGGCCCGTCATCGGTTGATGCCCAGGATCGTATCACCGGACGCAATTTTGCAACCCGCAGTGAAGTCATTGCGCGAAACGGTATGGCCGCCACCAGCCAGCCTCTGGCGACACAAATCGCGCTCGATGTTCTCAAGGAGGGTGGCAATGCGGTTGATGCAGCCATTGCCGCCAACGCAGCACTCGGATTGATGGAGCCGACGGGGAACGGGATCGGCGGTGATCTGTTTGCTATCGTCTGGATTGAAGAAGACCAGAAACTCTACGGGCTAAACGCAAGTGGTCGTTCACCTGTCAGTCTTACTTTCGAAAAATTGAAAGAAGAGATCGGTGAAGGAAACACTATTCCCGCGCTCGGGCCGCTGCCGGTTTCGGTACCCGGTTGCGTTGACGGCTGGTTCGAGTTGCATGGCCGATTCGGCAGAATGCCGATGGAGCAGGTGCTGCAACCGGCCATCGATTATGCCAATGAAGGATTCCCTGTCTCCGAACTGATTGCTTATTACTGGAACCGCAGCAGCTTCCTTGCGCGTTACCCGGGATTTGCTGACACGTTTCTTCCAGATGGACAAGCGCCGGGGAAAGGCGAGATCTTCCGCAACCCGATGCTCGCGAGTACCCTTTCGCAGATCGCGACGGGCGGGCGCGACGCCTTTTACAAGGGAGACATTGCCAGAACGATCGACGGCTACATGAAAGAGCACGGAGGCTACCTCAGCTACGAAGACCTTGCGAATCACCGCTCCGAATGGGTCGAGCCGGTTGGAGTTGACTATCGCGGCTACACATTGTGGGAACTGCCGCCAAACGGACAGGGCATCGCGGCCCTTCAAATCCTGTCGATCCTCAAGGGTTACGACATTGCCGCGATGGGTTTCGGCAGCGCCGATCACATTCATTATCTCACCGAAGCAAAAAAGCTTGCTTTCGAAGACCGTGCGAATTTCTACGCGGACATGGATTTTGTGGATGTTCCCGTTGCAGCCCTTATCTCTGATGAATACGGCGATCAGCGTCGGCAGTTGATCCGTCCCGGTCGAGCCGGTCGCAGTTACGATCCCGGGAATCCCGCGCTTCAGGAAGGTGACACAATCTACCTGACCGTTGCTGACCAGGACCGCAACATGGTTTCGCTGATTCAAAGCAACTACCGCGGAATGGGATCAGGCATGTGCCCGACCGGACTCGGCTTCTGCCTGCAGGATCGCGGAGAGCTGTTTGACATGACGCCAGGAAGGCCGAACACTTATGCTCCGGGCAAGCGGCCGTTTCACACCATCATTCCGGCTTTCGTTACCAGAGATGGAAAGCCGTTTATGAGTTTCGGAGTTATGGGCGGCGCAACACAGCCGCAAGGGCATGCTCAGATCATGATCAACGTAATCGACTTCGGAATGAATATTCAGGAGGCCGGCGACGCCCCGCGCATTCTCCATTCGGGCTCTTCGGAACCGACCGGCGAGCGGATGAGCGATGGCGGTATGTTGACGCTCGAATCGGGGTATGACTACGAAGTAATCCGCACGCTTGTCGGGCGCGGTCACCGCATGGGCTACAACGTCGGTTCCTACGGAGGTTACCAGGGGATCATGTACGACGCTGAAAACGACGTCTACTACGGTGCTTCGGAATCAAGAAAAGACGGACAGGCTGCCGGTTGGTAAATCGACACCGGAATTTCAATAAACGATCCTCCGGCTCGACAAAACTGCAGCCGCCAACGAACCAATACAAACCACCGATGGCTTTCACCGGATTGGCGCTCCTTTGGGCAGTCCGACCGGCAATCAGCCTTCTGATTTCTTTTGTCGATACAGCGTCGGATCGACGACTGCCGCCATGTTCTCCGGATGCGGAAGGATTTCGGTCCCTAGAAATTCCCCGATCAACTTAGCCATCTCCTGTGGAGCTTCGATCAGAGTCGGGTAATCGATTTCGAGGACCTGCATCCGTGGATTGGATTCGATCTTTGCACGCACATAGTTTCGATGTGCAACCAGCCGCTGCATCAGCTCACCGGTTTGATCAGGAGCGTCGGACTGCAAACGTTCGATCATTTTCTGCTGGGAGCTTGCCACCTCTTCAATCGGGCGGGACATGAAAATGATCTTGTAATTGTGCGCGTAGGGCAGTTCTTCAAGGACCATGGTGACAGCCTTGATCGCTTTCTGCTCAAGTCCTTCTTCATCGAGCACATCCGGGTTCGTTTTGACTTTTTTGATGGCTTCCCACTCATAGTAGCCACGGGGATTGTCATCATCGGCAATCCGTTCTCCGTCCGTCTTTGCCGGCAGTCCTCCTGCCTCAAGCATCTGCATCATCAATGAAGTTCCGGACCGTGGAAGTCCGGAGACAATGGTGTAGCACCTGCCGGTTGGCTTGCGCGGGTCCTGCCGGTCAGGACGCTCTTCGAGCAGCTTTGCCATCCGGCCAGCCTCGGATAGAAACTCCGGCAATTCAAAGTCCGAAGTTTCATGGCGGTCGGCTGGCTGGCTGCGAATTCTTTGTTGCTTGTCCAAAAACTTCGCGGCCAGCTGTTTATGCCGTTCTGCCAGTTCCGGGTTGTCCAGTTCCCGCAGATACAGGGTTACCAGCCAGCGATGCGCCGGCACAAACCCGGGCGAAAACTGAAGTGCCGTATCAAAGGCCAGCACTGCACGATCGAATTGCCCGGAGCGGGCCAGTCCGATTCCCAGATTCAGATGAGCGTGCGGCAGGCGATGCCTCAGGCTGACAGCTCGCAAAGCACAGTCAATGGTGTCCTGATTCTGTCCGAGCCGGCAATAAACCCGGGACAATCCCTGCCAGACGTCAGCATTTTCCTCATGCAATTCAATCGCGCGACGGTAAACGCGTTCGGCATCCCTCCAACGCCGCAGTCGCGCGTACGTCTGCCCGATCCTTTTGAGCTGGGTGGCTGAACTGGACGCGGTCTCTTCAATCTTATTGAGAAACGCAATCAGGTCGTCATCCGTCCTCCCGAGTGAGACCTGAATCTCCACCCAGACAATCTTCACAAGGCCATAGCGGGTAGTTTCGATATCAAAAGCAGAATCAATCAACTCCAGTGCTTTGTTGAACCTGCCCACTTTCTGATAGGCCTGAAGAAGCTGGATGATAAACCTGGTTTCCCACGGCGAATGAGATACAAGTTCCTCGAAAAGCGGAATCGATTTCCTCGTCCAATCGGCGAAAACGTACGACCTGGCAAGGTTGTATTTGCTTTCGATAACCGCCATTTCGAACTGTTTGTCTTTGTCTCCGCCGGGATCCTCGACGTATCCGAGCGCGACAAACTGCTGCATCAACTCTTCCGCCTCTTCGGCGTTGAGTGGTTTTTCATCCTGATGCATCCCGTCGGAATAAGGCCCTTCAACGCCCTCCCAGCTCGGAATTGTTTCGACCTCCGGTGGTTCTTCGAACGCTTCCAGCAGCGGCCTTCCGTCCATGTCCTCTCCAACAGGCATTCCGGCTGCTGCGAGAATCGTAGGCGCAATATCGATTAAACTGGCGCCGTAGATCCTTTCGTCTTTCTTGATACCCGGTCCCTTCATCATGAAGATTCCGTAATGGCGATGCCATGCTGCCGGCCCCGCAGGTTCACGCGGCTGGCCGATCGGCCGACCAGTACCGGAAAGAAAACCATGATCGGAACAGAGAATTACGATCGCATCTTCTCCGGCGAGGTGCATCAGCCGTCCCAGCATCATGTCGCTGAATCGGTAGGCGCCCGTGATGACATCATTGAATATTTCGAAATCCGCCTCCGGGACGTGGGACTGCCTTGGCGGATGGTACGGCATGAATCCGTGACAGAAGTGATCGATACTTGTGTAGTAGACCGCCATAAAGTCCCATGGCTCGGAAGCCATGACCTCGGTGGCGACTCCGTGTGTCGTCAAAGTTTCCGCCATCACATTGGCGAACATCTGCAGTCGAGAGTCCTCGTCCTGATTGATGTCTGCAGCGTTCGGGATGAAAGCACAGATCTGTTCGGCTTCCAGTTCACGAGGAAGGACCTTGAACTGCGCGTAGTGTCTGGCTTTGGCTTCAGGGTGAACGAGGCCGCGAGTGACAACCGGTTCGCCTTTCTCAAACCGGACGCCGTTCATTGCATTCGAGACGACGCATCCATCGACGGGCTCCGCTGGATGGCTGGCCCACCAGTTGATGACATTACTCTTGAGGCCTTGCTGGGAAAAAATGTTCCAGAGAGCTTTGCATTTCCTTGAGTAACTGCTGAACGGCCTGGCACCACCGTTGTGATGATCCGGCTCAACGAATCCGTGGATTCCATGCTTGTGCGGGTATTTTCCGGTCGCTGCCGAATTCCAGAGCATTGGCGACAGAACAGGTTGCAATGTCGCGAGGTTACCGATCACACCTGTGTTGATGAAGGATTCCAGGTGCGGCAAAAGCCCCTGATCGAGCAGCGGATTAATGTGCTCCCAGTCTGCTGCGTCCCAGCCGATCAAAAGGATTTTTTTTCGAGAGCCGTTGTTAGAGTTCATGCAGAAGCCGACTTTGGTAATTGGTTCGCTCATAGAACGCGCAGATGCACCGTTCATTTGCGTAATGTTGTCGGCCAAGCGCGATTGACGCAATGCCAACAAAAAAAGCCGCTCGAAAACGAGCGGCTTTGATGATTTGACTCAGCAGCCTACGCTGACTTGCGACGGCGCCATGCGAGGAGACCAACGCTTCCCATTGCGAGAACGCCAAGTGATCCAGGCTCAGGAATCTGGCCTACACCTGCAAGGACCTGATCGCCGGGCATCCCCCAACCATAGCGAAGGAATGTTGCTGTGTTTACGGGTGCGCCTGCCACGTCAACTTCAGCCCATCCGTATTGAGTTCCATTGCCGAGATCGAAAGAGAATCCAACGTAACCAACACCGGCATTCGTGAACTGGCTGCCTGAGTAACCTGCTCCCCATGCCATATCTCCACGATCACCCGCATTGAGATTGAAGGAAGCTGTGGAGACGGCTTGTCCGTAAGCAAGGTTCGAAGGATAGAAGTATGGACCGACCGCCTGACCGGCAATCTGGATGCTGCCCGCGCCAATGACCAGGAGTTGCCCCTCACCCGAAGCAGTCTCATTGAACGCCTGCTGGAAGGAGAATGATGCCCCGGCTCCTCCGAACGAGTATGGGCCGAATGTATCGAAGTAGCCATCACCTTGAGACCGGTCAACCAGTGATGTGTTGACATCCATGATCGTAATGTCAGCATCGACTGTGCTTTGAGCACCTACAACAGTTACCGCGCCGGCGGCGGCGGCAGCTGCGTATTTTGACCATCTTTTATTATCGACTACAGATTTGTTCCGATTCTTCTTCATGGTGATTTCTCGTAGGTAGGCTGCCCGCGATTCGCACGAGGCGAATCAGAATTGTGTGAGTTGGTTCAATAATTCAGATAAGTACTGACTACTGAAAACGGTTACAGGATAATCACTTGAGCCCGGGAAGCAATCACCTCACCCCGAATTTGCAGGGATTTCACAATCCCCGACAACCACCCTTTTAGGTGGATCGATAATTCAGTGGATATGATGCCTGGCGAATCAGCAGCGACGCTATGCGAGAATTCCAAACTTCCAAGAGCTATTAAGCCTAACGAATCGGGCTCAGGTTATACCCCCACCGCCTACCAAAACAGTCGTACCTGAAATCCCTCAACTGGAACGGATGAAGAGCCCCGTATGGAATGGCCTGCCATCGATCTCTATTTCGGCCCATCCTTACCGTGTTCCATGATCGCGGGTCCATGATCGCGGGTCCATGATCGCGGGTCCATGATCGCGGGTCCATGATTGTAAGACACGATTTGAGATTTCTATGAATCTAGGGATTGCATTGTACGCCCGTCATCATGGAGTTCAGGTGGCGCGAGTCGGCGAAACATAATCAGTACGTCAACCAGCTCAGAACTGTTGATCCGAAACGCGTCGGGAACGCGTCCGATCACCTTAAAGCCAAGCTTTTTCCAGAGCCGAACGGCTCGCTCATTGGTAGCGACCACAATATTAAACTGCATGCCGAGGTATCCGAGCCGAGCCGCCTGCTCCAGCGAATGCGCACCCATTGCGGAACCGATTCCGTTTCCACGTCCTTCGAGATCGACCATATAGCCCGCGTTGGCGATGTGAGAGCAGCGATCGGGAAGATTCGGCTTTATGACGTACGAGCCGGCAACGCGCCCTTTGTGCTCAGCGACGTAAACGCGAGACCCCGGGGAAAACCAGTAGTCCAGAACACCGGTAACTGAGTGGAACGGAAAGACGTCGCCTTCGCGAACGATCTGTGCGGACATTCGCTCGACGTCTGCTATATCGGCGTCAACGTACGGACGGATACGCATCGGTTCGCGCCTCCGAATTCCAAAGTGGCACCAGCCTCAGCCGCCTTGCTGCCGCTCGGCTTCCCGAGCCAGCCGATCAAGACTGCGCGTGCACACGTCTTCGAATTCAGCTTTATGCCTTTCGAGAGCGTCAACAGCGCTCTGGTCAACAACCTTCAAAGAGCCGATTGACCGGAGAATCGCGACAAGAGACTTGTCGTCTCGAACACCGTTGACTGGCTGGTCAACCACATTGAGGAGTTCCAGAAGTGCCTCAAGAACAACCGGCTCACCTTCAAACTCGCCAAGCGACTTGCAGGCGGCTTCGCGATTTTCATTGAGTTCACTGTGGGACACCTCAAAGATCACGGGTTCGACATCTGCAGGAAGCTGTGTTCCTTCAACCGTCAGATAACCTGTGCAGGCGACATAGTGGATATACCGGTATCCGAACTGCCCCATGGAGGCAACCGCATCGAGAAACAGTTCGGGATGATCATGAGCCCATTCACCGACACCGTCGCGATTGATATTGACGCAGTGGATAATCGAACTGAGCTGTTGCTCGCTACGCTCGCAAGTATGCAGCCAGCAAACGATGACAGCCCGTTTGACTGCTGGCTCATCCCGCGAAAGCAGGTCATAGACCCTCATCCGGGCTTCTATCGCCAGCGGCCCCAGTCTTTTCAGCTTGTTGCACGAACTGATGATCGACTGATCGCTGGAGACGTCCATGGCATCAAGTATCTCTTTGGTCTCCTCATTGGCTCTTTCAATCTTTCTTCTTTCGCGTTCCAGGGCGCGGAAGTTGTCCTGTTCCTCTTCGCTGAACTTGTTGATGTTGTGCTCTACAAGTTGTCCGGTTTCATTTCTCAAAGTTACCGTTGAGCCCTGCAACATATAGAAGTTTCCGGTTGCAATTACTTCATCAGCCTGATTGTAGAATTCGCGAACATCATTCTGCTCTTCCTCCATGATGATTCCCGGTTGATCCACCTGGGCGCAAAGCACAGGAACGAACAACAGTCCGGTAACAATCGCCAGGGCAAAAGCAGAGGTTTTTGAAAGAGCAGATAGATGAGTCATCTTTTATTCACCAGAGTCAACTGAATTCGATGCGAAACGACCGCAGCGGTGGTTCGTGCAGTCGCTTATGACGCTGCAACGTGTCCACCTGCTGCGTTGTGGAATTCTCAACAATGCCGTCGGTCAATGGCAATGCAGGCATCCATTATTGAACCGGTGCGATTAAACGTAAACCTTCAATAATCGGGTAAGCGGTTACTTTTTAGCCTGCTGAAAAGCCTCCGTGAATGCCTCCGCGGATTCGCAAACCCGACAAAATTGACTGGTGAGGAAAGATATCCCGTCGACAGCGGTATTCGCGATAGGACGATCTGCATGACTGCACCACTGGGAGTTCCCCCTCGATGAGCACTTTGCAACGTGACGTATTGAGTCCCCTGACTAAAATAAGCGAAGGGATAAATTTACGGGGTAGGATGTGAGCACAGTTTCCACGGCCAGTTCGGCAATTGCGATGCTCAAGGCACTCGATGAAGCGGGGGCTCTGGGACCGTCGCTGCTGATCGATACCGGTCGCGTTGACGAGTTGAGAGTCTTATTCTCGACGCCTGCCATGTCAAAGCGGTTGAAACTACCGCCTATGGACATCGAGTCCGGCTACATCGTCATCGTCCCCGGCCCGGCAAACGGAGCGTTGATCAATTCGATTGAAAACTGGAAATCCAGTGGTCGTTGGCCTGCTCACTCCGGATTTCGAATCTCGCGCGTACCCGACTCGTCGAATTTGCTGATCGTTTCCGCTGAAACGACAGGAGTACCTGCAGCCGAATCGGCCCGCTCCACTCTGACGGAAGCCAACGGCCAGAACAGCTTCAAGCAGATTCTTGACCGACTACCTTTTGAAATGGTCTGCCTTGGCCCTGACCTTGTCATCAACTATGCCAACGCTGGATTTGCAAAACTTCTCAGCACATCCCGCGGCAGGCTGGCTGGCAACCGGCTTGCCGATCTCGTCGAAGCACGAGGCTGGCAGGGTATCCGACCTCTTTTGCAACGAGCTCAGGATGGCGTCAAGTTCGTCGCTGAATTTGAGTTCCCGGACGCAGCGCAGGCCGGCAACCGGGTTGGACTGTTCCATTTCATTCCTGAGTTCCTGCATGCTCCAGAGGAGCAAGCGCGCCCCGAAGAAAACATCGTTACGGGCATCAACATCCTGATTATTGACGTCACCGGGTTTAAGCAGGTCCAGGAGGAACTGCACTTAACGAAAACAAAATTCGAGCTTGCGGTGAGAGACTCGATGATTGGAATCTGGGAAGGGGACATCAATGACTCCGACTGGATTGACTCACGCGACATCGAAAAAATGCTCGGGCTCGAACCGGGCGAACTGGAGAATTCCCGCCAGGTCGTTCGAACGCGAATCCATCCGGACGATGCTGCCCTGAACGACGCGGAACGCAAAAGCCATCTATCAGGCTATAACCATGGCAAGGCTGAGATCCGCATGCGTACGGCGTCCGGCGACTACCGCTGGTTCTACGTAGCCGGTCGCAGCGAAAGTTCCGAAGACGGTACAGTGGTCAGGCTTGCCGGAACTCTTACGGATATCGACCGCTTGAAGAAAGCTGAGATCGCGGCTGCAGGTGAACTGAAGCGTCGCGACCAGTTTCTGGCAATGCTCTCTCATGAACTTAGAAACCCGGTCACTGCCATCTCGTATTCCGCCGGACTCCTGAAAGAAAGCTCGGAGTTGCTGGCGCCCGAGAGCCCGGGCATCGACGAAGTTGTTGAGGCGGCGAGCATCATCAGCCGGCAGACGATTCAAATGTCCCGGTTACTGGATGATCTGCTGAATGTCGCAAGAATAACCCAGAACCGGATCGAGTTCGATTTCCAGGTGAATGACCTCAACATGGACGTAAAGTCAGTCGCACAGGGGATGCGTCAGGTTTTCGAACAAAAAAGCCAGACACTGAAGACCAACTGGCACGATGGCACATTACCTGTTTTTGTAGATTCAATGCGACTGAAACAGGTTCTCGCAAACCTGCTGGATAACGCATCGAAATACACCCAGGACGGCGGAGTCATCGAGGTCTCAACCGAGCTGAGAGATAACCGTGCGGTTTTCACGGTGGAAGACAACGGGCATGGTATCTCGCCCGACATTATCGAGAACATCTTCGAGCTGTTCTTTCAAAAATCCCAGACGATCGGTCGCGAATCAGGCGGTCTGGGAGTCGGGTTGTTTATCGTTCGCAATATCGTTGATTCGCATCGAGGAACGGTCGAGGCGTTCAGCAAGGGCGAGGGCCTTGGCAGCAGGTTTGAAGTAAGCATTCCTCTGTTCAGCAGCCCCGATGGGTTCAAAAACGCGGGCAGCGAATCTATCAGGTTCAGCGGTCAGAAACTGATGCTTGTGGAAGACAACTCCGATGCTCGTCGTGTGTTATCGAGGATCCTTGAACTTCGCGGTTTTGAAGTCCACCAGTTCAGCGATGGTGAATCAGCGTTGGCGGCCGTTGAAAGGATCTGCCCTGAAGTCGCTTTGATCGACATCGGACTGCCCGGCAAGAACGGATACGAACTGGCAAAGGGCATCAGGATGATAGATCAATGCAACGGCATGCTCCTGATTGCTTTGACCGGCTATGGCCAGGAAGACGACCGGAATGCGGCTTTTCAAGCTGGATTCGACAAACATCTAACCAAGCCAACCCGGCCGGCTGAATTATGCGAGTACATTGCTGCCAGGATATCCCGCTAGCGCAGGCCGGAATATCCCGCGGGGGCACGATCGAGGGGACGCAATTGCGCGACAATTCGTTGCCCGGGTGTTATGACTTGCCTTGAATTGCAACTGTTCATAGAAATCGCTGAATGCAGCGGTTTTTTCCCCTGACCTGTTGCGTTAAAGTAGTTCTGTCTTCGCCGTTTTGGCGCTTTACCGCTTCCACGGTCCGGCTAGTCAGCCGCTCTCACCCGCCCAAAGGAACACTAAGGACACACACAACATGCACCTGAGAATTAATCGTCTGTCCGGCGCTGTGGCAATGGCTGTCTGCATGACAGTTGCAATGCTTCAGTCATCCGCCGTCGCACAAATTAATGAAGTCTGCTTTGAGCGGGTGAGCAACGGATTTCAGCGTCCGGTCTTCGCCTGCTCGGCTCCCGGCGATCCCGATCGCCTGTACGTCGTCGAGCAACATACCGGCGACATTGAAATCCTGGATCTTAGTTCCGGCTCAATCACGCACCGGTTCCTCGATCTGCCTACGACGATTTCGACCGGGAACGAACAGGGCCTTCTAGGTCTCGCTTTTCACCCGGACTATGTCACAAACGGCAAGTTCTACGTTTACTACACAAACAATGTGGGTGACACGCGGGTTGAAGAATACACTCGCCTGAACCCCAATGCTGCTAATCCGAGTTCTGCAAACCTGATCATGACTTTTGATCAGCCGTTTTCGAATCACAACGGTGGCTGGCTTGGTTTTGGCCCCGACGGCTATCTCTACATCTCGAGTGGTGACGGCGGAAGTGCAAATGACCCGCTCAACAATTCCCAGGACATCACGAACAATCTGCTCGGCAAGATGCTGCGTGTTGATATTGATAGCGATGATTTCCCTTCCAACGCCAACAAGGACTATGCAATCCCGCCATCGAATCCTTTCGTTGGTGTGACCGGTGATGACGAGATCTACTGCTACGGACTTCGTAACCCGTGGCGCTGCAGTTTTGACCGCCTGACCGGAGACCTCTGGATGGGTGACGTCGGACAGAACGCTCGCGAAGAAATCGATGTCAAATTCGCAGGCGATCCCGGCGGACAGAATTACGGCTGGCGTATTCGCGAAGGCACACTCGGTTCGAATGTGCCCGGGGCGATCGATCCTCCGTTTCAATATGTCTACGGTTCGGCGAACGGCTTCAGCATCACCGGTGGTTATGTCTACCGTGGCCCTGTGGCCGGGATTGACGGACACTTTGTTTTCGGTGACTACGTGACTGACCGGATCTGGTCTTTCCGTTTGAACGAAACGGATGAGACCCAGTTCGATGGAACCAACTTTACAGACCTGGTTCAGTGGACCAGTCTGATCAAGACGGACATCGGCACAATCCGCAACATCTCCTCGTTCGCCGAAGATGGAGCCGGAAACCTGTACGTTCTGGATCTGGCAGGTGAGATTTTCAAACTGACAGAAATCAGTCCCGTCACGATCGTTGCCGGTGTTGAATCAGCAAACGTCGTGTCAGGCATCATCGCCGGCGGTTCAATTGCGGACCTTGCTGACAGTGACAACACCGACTTCCAGGTGCAGAAGAATCCCCAGCAGATCATCAACCGAATCGAGATGGAACTTGCGGGCACCAGCCACACCGATGATCCAACGCTTCTCGAGATCACTCTTGAAGGTTCTGTATTTTCTCGACCTGACATTCAGCAGGAAATTGAGCTCTTCAACTATCGCACGAGCCAATGGGCACCGATTGATACCCGCCAGGCTTCGCGCTTCGGAGATCAAACCACAGTAGTGGCAGCTCAAGGCGATCTTTCGCGGTTCATTGAGCCGGGAACAATGGAAGTCAAAGCACGGATCCGGTTTGTTGCTCCCACGCCACGAGCCAGCTTCTCGGCTAACACCGACCAGTTCTTCTGGACAATCACCAACTAGTTGAACTGTTACTGACAATGCAAAACAAAAGGCGGCCACGCGGCCGCCTTTTTTTTGCGCGCCTGGATCATTGATCCGGAGAATCCGGCAAGGCTATTCTTTGACTCTCACTTCAACCTCAGCATCAGGAAGTGCCAGATTGATGACTTGCATTGCCGCCACCACTTTGCCGTAGTGAGTTGCCGCATCGACTCTGATAATCACTTTTTCAACCCGTTCTTCTCTGCCTAGTGCCTCTGTCAGTTGCTCCTCGCTGACTTCCATTGCATCAAACTTCATCGAGCCATCGGCATCGATAAGAACGATGGCGATACCGGACTGTTCCGAATTTGTGGCAACCGGAACTTTCTCACCGAGTAGACCAAGGATAGCCATTGCCGTTCCATACGCATTGGACTGTTCAAACACACGATCATTCCACGTTGCGTCTTCATCTCTTGTTTTCATCAGGATCGTGTTGAATCTTGCAATTTCCGCCGCGCGGTCATCTTCAGGAAGCCCCGCAATCGCCTGGCCGACATAGCGGTGACCGTAGTAGAAGTAGTACGGAGCGATTCCGTAGGGCCTGACATGAGTGCCGGTCTGTTTGCGTCGCTTTTCGAGTTCATCCCAGTGGGTATGAAAGTGGTCGATCGCTTCGGCAATCTCCGTAGAACGATCTTCGCCTGTGAGGTGGATTGCAAATTCGCTGGCCGCAGTACGTGCGATCGAACCGGGCAGGCGATTCATGAATGAACCACTGGACTCACCGCTGTAAGCCATCGCGCCACCTTCGCCGCGGCTGATATTCAAAGCGGCAACTGCATTTGCAAAAACCGCAGGATCAACCTCCTCTCCGGTGTCAGCCGCCCAGAGCAAAGCCTGCACTGCCGGCGCGGTCACAAACGGAGCGTGATCATCACGTCCGGCGTAGTTCCAGCCGCCATCGTCCAGTTGTTCGGTAAGCAGGGCTGCCGTAAGCCAGCTGACCTGTTCACGCAGTGCTTCCTCCCGATCAGCAAATCGCCCGTCATGCAGCAAGCGACAAAAGAAGTCGAGTGCATAAATGTGGCCCCAGACACGTACATCGTAGGTGTTCCGCGTGGACGGCTGCATCAGCGGATTTTTCATCTCTTCGATGATCAAATCGACGCCGCGACCAATCGCCTCGTTTGCCGGTTCGCTATCCGCAGAAGCTCCATACATGATCGCTTCGCAAACGATTGCTGTTCCGCCAATCCGGTAGCCGACTGGAATTCTTCCGCGAACACGATAAACGCCTTCGTATGGCCATGCCCCGTCTTCATGCTGCAACTCGATCAGTCGATTCACGCCGGCGTTGACTGCCTGTTCGACTTGTTCGTCGGTCACAGTTTCGATCAGCTCCTGCTGTGCTGGCGCCTGATTGTCCGCTTCAACCTGCGCTTCGCAGCGCGAGAATGTTCCGGAAAGGCAGAAGGTCAGGACGATAATCGCAAGATTGACACGTTTGTGTTTAGCAGCCATTGCAAACTCCAGTCGGGAAATTCGATCCGGCGCCAGAGTATCGGAGTCACACGCAAAACACAATTCCGCGCGAGAATTAGTCGCCGATTACGAGAACCAGACTACGAATTAGTCAATGGGACGAATAACTATGGCGATCAAGCTCTTTCGAGAATCAGATCCACCAAATGAGCTGTTCTCAAAAACCGGACCACCATCTGTGGAAAGAAACAGGAATTGACCGGGGAAGGATTGCGAAGTGTGCAATCTGCCTGGCGATTGGTACGGGATTCGTTGATACCGCCCTGCATCCGGAATCGAAGCCCGTAACAAAGGGGATCGCCGAGGGAACGAACGTTTAATTCCCCTGTGCGCGGCAAATTACTCAATTACAACCGGTGAGTAGGGCAACAGCTTGATAACCACATTTAGTTTTGGAGAGAAAATGAGGATCTTTTGCACCTTAGTCATGATCGGCCTTTTAAGTTCGGCCGCCAGCGCGGACGTCGTCACCTTCAATTTCCCGAACGACGGAACGAGAGACCTGACGACTGACACTTTTATCCAGGCCGGACTCACGCTGACGATCGACAACCCGAACGGAAATCTTGCATTCGGCAACGACACGTTCGGTTACATTCTCGGTGGTTTGTTTATTGACGGTGGCTTTGCACCCAACCTTGACTTCACATTTTCTCAGGATGTCCGCCTCCTCAGCTATACAGTAGCGAATGACGAGTTCGGTGGCTTTTTTGACATGACGCAGGGAGCCACCCAGTCCACTGGAAACGATGTTGAACTGTTCGGGACCTTTGCTTTCTCAAATACAGCGGACGTTTTCTCGGGCAACTCAGCGATCTCTCTGACGTCCAGCAACAACGACGGTTCCGGATATGGATTCAGTTCAATTACTGTTGAGCGAATCCCCGAACCTGCAAGCGCGTCCATTCTTGCAATCGGGCTCGGCATTGCGTGCGTTCGTCGTCGCAGGTAATTTCAAAACGGCAACGACCAGACAAAAATTCAACAGACGATGCCGTTAATGCGGCATCGTTTTTTTCATTTACGTTTCAGATAGCCGCTTCCTCAAAAGCCGGTCCATTTCCGGGTTCTTATCTACCGGTAACCAGACCTCTTTGATTTCGGAACCCGCATCGATCAATAGCGTTGCAGTTCCGATGTAGTCTGTATCTTTTTTCCATCCGTGGACGCTGCCCCAGACACAAGCGCCCAGCGGAGTGCCGCCGTAGCTGTTAACCCAGGTAAGCGGCGGATCATTATCTCTTTCAAGCAACAATTGGACGATCTCTCTGTGACCGTGGAATGCGGCTCGATCGAGCGGTGTTGATTCGTCGTCGCCACGGACATGCGGATCAAAACCGACATCAAGCATCAGGCGGACGGCTTCAAGTTTGTCCTCCCAGGCTGCACGAGCGAGCTGTTTTTTGTCGCCATCGCTCAGCTCCATCAACAGACCGTCGTTGTTCTCCAGCAATGCGGTGACTGCGTCCCGGTTTGCGTCCCACAATGCAGCCATCAGCTGATCCTTCGGCGAACTTCTTGTGAACAAATACTGATAAAGTTGTTCGTGGCCGAAGCTTCGAGCAACTTCCAAGGGCGTGTTCGCGCCGTTCAGTTTCCAGAGGTAGATGTGGCCACTGATTTTCGTATGAGGGCAATGGCCGACGCGGCTACTGATTGCTTCTGGTTCGCGCTGAAGGATTTTCCCTACGAGATCCTGATCCCCGAGGGCTGTTGCCATGTAAATATCGACGACTGCACCGCGCGCGATCAGGTGGCGGCAAATCTCAGGATTCGAAACCTGATACTGTGCAGCTGTCGCTTCATGGTCGATATCCCGGACTTCAAGATCGGCACCGGCATCGATAAGCAGATCGCACACTTCGATCGTGGAGGCAAAGTGCAGTGGTAGCTGGCCATCGCCACCGCGCGAACGAACCAGCGTCGTGTCTCCGGCAATTAATTTGCTGACGGCCTGCACGTCGCCTTGTTCGGCGTAATTATGAATCGTGGCCCGGCCGCCGCGGCTGACAAGGAACTCAAACTGCTCAGCATCAACACCTTCAAAAACACCAAAACTACCTGCCGCCCAGTCCGAACGCGCGTTGATGTCGGCGCCGTGCTTGAGAAGTAGATCGATTACGGCGCGATCTCTTTTTGCGCAGACAACAGCAGGAGCCCCGAATGCGAACCAGCAGGAATCGATGTGCTCGCGCAATCTGGTGTCAGATGAAAGGAGCTCGTCCAGCGCGTCCGCGTTCCCCTGTTTGACGAGTTCGATGAATTGAAAGCCGGCATCAAAGTCCGGCTCTTTTGTAGCGTAGAATTCAGGCATGGTCGGATTTTACCGTGATTGCCCGGCCGATTCACGTCAGCTAATTCTCGATCGCGTTTGGAGACGCAGTCAAACTGCCATCGCACCGGCTTCAGTGGACTCAACCTGCGGCATTTCAACCGGCATCAGGTAGTCGCAGGCACGCTTGAGCTTGATGTTGCTGCAAAAATCCAGCACGAACTGGCGGGGCTCCTCGCGGGAGAGACAAAGTGCCAGAAACCGCCCGTCTCCGACAAATCGAATCGGACTGACGATACGCCGGGTCCACTTTCCTTTCCGGTCGCGATAGTTGAATTCAACAACCAGTTCATCAGGATTGTGCATTGCGAGGTTCAGGATTTTTGTCACGTCAATCTTTCCTATGATATGTCCTGCGGACGAACGTCCTGTTTGTTCATTAGATTGTTCGCTGCGGCTGTGACACATCTGGTCATCTAGAGCAGGATTCTGAAATTTTGTCCGCGAAACCCATTGGAATCGTTGGCCCGCAAAGCCAATTCCCTTCATGATCGTTTTCGCCCGGACACGTCAGGTCACCTACAGTCTGAATCATGAGTTCCGAAGACCAATTACCAGATATTTGCCGGCTACCCGATGCATCTGCGCCCGACACATCCAAGTCAGTGCCTGACAAGAGAGCGTGGCCACCCGAGCTACGCATTGCGCAAGGCTGGAAGGCTGACATTCGGACTGTAAAACTGGTGTTGGAAGCTGCCGGCTCTGAACTCTGGACGCATTTCGATCAACGGATGCTGGAGCCGCTGATTGTGCATTCTCAAGGTGGACCGGTAACGCTTTATGATCGTGGGCCGGACAACGCATACGTGGTCAAGCTGAACACCGGTGGAAACTACTGGGCTCAATATGTCTTTCAGTTCGCTCATGAACTGTGTCATGTTCTGATCGGTATTCGGCCGCGCGACAAAGACCGGACACGAACGGGAAACGAGTGGTTTGAAGAGTCTGTTTGCGAAGCGGCCAGTCTGTTTGTGTTGAGAAGACTCGCGGCCACGTGGAAACGCAAACCGCCATATGACCACTGGCGAGAATATGCGAACCGGTTTGCGGAATACGCGTCCAGCCGCATCAGCCGTGCACAACTTGAGCGAACAGAATCATCTGAACAAACAATTTCAACCGGGGCCTGGTATTTCCGGCATGAAAGTCAATTGCGGGCGTCGCCGCTTCAACGTGAGCTGAACAATGTTGTGGCGATCGCTTTACTTGATTTGTTTGAGGCGGAACCCGCGCACTGGAACTGCGTGGGCTTTCTACCTTCAGCTATTACCGCATGCGATACAACGCTTCACGACTTCCTCCATTTATGGAAAGACTCAAGCCCTGATCATCACCGCCCGTTCATTGAAAAAATCACTGCGATTTTTGATTCGGACTGAGATCTGCTGTGCGCCTGGCCAACGTCAAAAAGAAATCTCAATAAATCCGCTCCGGGGCAAATAGAATTTACCAAGCAGGCGGGCCCGCAAACGAACCACCCCGGAACCAACAGAACTTCTGGAGTCACGATGTACGCCAACTACCGTATGTTCAAGTCCTACACGAAATCGTGGGAAACTCTATTCAACGAAGCCAGCGACTTTGCCAACGCAATGGGACGTGACCGCGTGATCAACATCACTCACAGTTGCGATCAAAGTGAAGGTGTAGTCGTTGTCTGGTACTGGGATGTTTCCGCAGCACGTGACCAGACCTACCCGCCGGTCAAGCCGGAGTAGCCTCGCTTTGCCCTGCGGCCGCAAAGCCGTCCTCTAGAGAGAGAACGACTCGATACCCGAGCGAACGTCATTCATGAAATTGGCAGCACCGACTCCGTTCGCAATACGGTGGTCGAAGCTGAGCGTCGCCATGACAACCGTCTTGAACTTGAATCCGTCCCCGTCGGGGATGGGTTGATCAAATGACTCGCCGATCGCGAGCGTTGCGACTGCAGGAGCGACGATCGCGGGGATGCCGATTCGCATTCCTGCAGTGCCGATATTGGACACGGTGATCGTAGTTGACTCGTCCGCCTGATCCTTGCCGTCACGTGCCTGCTCGACTTGAGCGGTATACGCAGCAAAGAATGCATCCTGGTCCATTTTGTCGGCGTCGCGGACAACCGCGGTTACCATTTCGTCGCCCGGCAATGCAACCGCGATTCCAAGGTTCACGCCCTTGAACACCTTCAGTTTCCGGCCGTCGCCGGAAAGCACACTGCGGAATTTATCGTGATTCTTCAGCGCCTGAACAACACACCAGCAGGCCATCGCAAATCCCGACGGTCCGCCGGAATCACGAACGGCAGCCCTCGCTGCGGCAATATTCGTCCAGTTCAACTCGTTAATCACCGTCACTGGAACACAGACCTGAGTTCCGCGGACCAGGCGATAGTTCAACGTGATCTGCGACATTGGAACGTCAACGGTATCAAACAGCTCGGACGAAACTTCCGTCGCTGCTCCTGATCCTCCTGCGGCCAGAAACGCGTCAACGTCCTCCGGCATCAGCTTCGAACCGGAAGCCGGAATCGTCTCTGCCACATCCAGCAGGCCGAGGTCTTTCAGATATTTCCGCGTCTTGGGAGGAATTCTGACTTTGCCCGATCGAACCGCAGGCTTTGCCGCGGTTGCCGTTCCGCCCGATGATGAAGGCGCGGGTTCCGGTTCGGCATGCGAGTCGGCAGGGCCGTGGCCGACAGGCATTTCCTTTACGCCTTCAGCAACTTCCATCTTTCCGATCTCCGCACCGATCTCCAGAACGGTTCCCGGCTCAACCGTCCATTCAACGAGCGTACCTGAATACGGCGATTCAACATCCGTTGTCGCTTTGTCGGTTTCCATGACGTAGATCGGATCGTCGCGCTCGATGGTGTCGCCTGGTTGCTTTAGAAACTCGACCAGCAGTGCTTCCTGAAGACCTTCGCCAAGTTGCGGGATGCGGACGGAGATAACGGGCATTGTGATTCCTTGTAGTTTTGCGGCGGATGACCGGTCCAGTTGGTCATCAATTGAACGGGTTACTGGAATTGAACGTCAAATTGGAAACGGAGCACGTCACCGTGCTCCGCTTTCACTCTGTTGAATTGATTTAGTCTTCCATTGTCAACCGGATCGCATCAACGACCTGATCGGTTGCAGGGAGTGCAGCGTACTCGTAAATCGGGTTATAGCCGATATGAATATCCGGCTTGGCAACCAGCTGCGGAGCACTTACGAAGTAGCAGAAGCTTTCCGGGTCGCCGGTAATTTCGCTGATGATCATCTGGCCGATGCTGCAGGATTCCCCGTCTTCCTGAACGATGACCAGTCGCCCTGTCTTTTCGACTGACTCCAGCACCATATCTTTGTCCCAGGGCTGAACCGAACGCAGGTCGATAACTTCGACGCTGCATTCATCGGCAAGCTGACTGGCAGCAGCCAGCGCCTGCTCGACACAGTTACCCCAGGTCACAACGGTCACGTCTTCGCCTTCGCGTCGGATTCGTGCTTCACCAAAATTAACCGCCGGAACGTCCGCAGGGACTTCCATCTGCTGGCGGAACATGTGCTTGGGAATCAGGAACAGCGTGGGGTCGTCTGTATGCATCGCCGTCCACATCAAGGCTGCCGCATCTTCCGGCGTTGAAGGCACGACGACTCTCAGCCCGGGGATGTGAGCAAACATGGATTCATTCGCCTGGGAGTGCCAGATCGAACCACCAGGCAGATAAGCTCCGTACGGTGCATAGAAAACAGCCGGGCATTTCCAATCGCCGCCGGTTCGCCAGCGAATCGTGGAAACGTTCTGATGCATCTGGTTCCAGGCCGGACCAATGAAGTCGATGAACTGGAATTCAAAC
>JBCCFB010000026.1:0-37490 GCA_039029995.1 Planctomycetota bacterium | reverse complement strand
GCGATGAAGCAGGAACTTGCGGCTGACGAAAATCGCGAAAAGCTCGCGGCTGTGTCGGGAGTTAATGATCCGGAAATCTTGAAGCAGCTGATTGAACTCGGAGTGACTCCGGAAACGCTCACGAGCGTTTCGATCATTCCGCTGATTGCAGTTGCGTGGTCTGACGGAACCATCCAGGACGAAGAGCGCAAAGCCATCCTCAATGCTGCCAACCTGTCGGGCATTGATGAAGGAACGCCAGCACATCAGTTGCTGGAGTCCTGGCTGGCCGAACATCCCGGCGACGGACTGATTGGAGCATGGAAAGACTACGTCTCCGCATTCAAAGGAGCCGTAAAAGAAGAACAATTCCAACAGCTTCGCGACAGTATCATGGATCGCTCCAGAGCCGTCGCAAAGGCAGCAGGTGGATTCCTGGGAATCGGAGCCGTTTCGGAATCCGAGGAAAAAGTTCTCGAAGACCTGCTGGCTTCTTTTTAAAAGAGCCGCTCAAATGAAGTCACAAAGAATGCCCGCAGTCACGCGGGCATTTTTTTTGTACTTATCTTTGTACTTGTCAATGCAAGCCGGTTTTGATGATCTATGGATCGTCCGGACTCGCAAGTTCATGAATCGTATTGTGGATCTTGCCGCTGAAATCTGTCCCGTCTTCTCCTTTGAGCGTAAACACGATTTCCATACAGCGTGTGGGTTCAATATCCGGAACTGTTAGCGTAACCGTCATTCCATCCGAGGCAACGCGTGCATCGGTGACTTCCAGTTGTTGCTGGTCAAAATGGTCGGAACCGTATCTGGCAGATCGCTTGATGTGCCAGGTTTCGATCCTGTAATTGGCTGGATCAGATGCGGTCGCTACATCCAGCGGGTCGGAATACTGAATCTGAATTCCATTACCAAGTGCGTGCAGTCCGATTGGCAGATTCGAAGCTTGGCCGGTGTGGCGAACTCGATAGAACCCTCCCGGTTCCTGCTGCGTTCCAGACCAGGCAAACATGCCGCAACAGTACAGCTGGCCATCATCGTGAAACCTGCCACGCATTACGCCGGTTGGAAATCTCGGAATGGGTAGTGCGCACATGCCACCCTGGTATCGTCCGTTGACATTCTCCTCCGTCGCAACATAAATCTGCCCGTAGCCATACGAAGTGTTCAGCAAGGCTCCGTTCAAACCGCCCCATTTGTCGCTGTCCACCCACAACAATTCCGCCGGAGAGCGGTCAAAGGAATTGGTAATCCAGCACAGCGGGGGATCCATCGCTTCGTCACTGTCATCTTCAACATCGTGATAGCCGAACATGTTCCCGTAAAATCCACCCGGGACAACGCGGTTGATGCGGTTCTTTGGATTCCAGTGACCTTCCTGATCCGTCACGTAAAAAGATCCGTCAGGATTTATGCAGACGCCGTTTGCAGCACGGAAGCCGTTGGCGACGATCTCGGTCGAGGAACCGTCAGCCGCGACCTTCAAAAGCGTTCCGTGATGAGGCACTACTGCTTGTAACGCGTGTCGAGCTGATTTGGCATAGTAGAAATTGCCGTCGTCGTCAGTCTGCAAGCCCATGGCGAACTCATGAAAATGTTCGGTGACTTGATGGTCGCTGTTGAAGCTTTCGTAAAAATCCATTTCACCATCTCCGTTGAGATCGTGAAGTCTTACCAGCTGGTCGCGGCAGGTGACAAAGATCTCGCCATCGCGAATACGGACGCCCAATG
Organism: Planctomycetota bacterium; assembly: GCA_039029995.1. Classification (GTDB taxonomy): domain Bacteria; phylum Planctomycetota; class Planctomycetia; order Pirellulales; family Pirellulaceae; genus Mariniblastus. The sequence continues at coordinate 35,777 of JBCCFB010000026.1, read as the reverse complement.
GTTGAAAGAGTCCTGCGGCAATTCGCTGCCAGCTGATTTTCGAGCCACCTGATGAGGCGGACTTAATGCCTGAAACGCGCCAGACGCTTCCGTCCCACGCGGGAACGATTGCAACATCTCCGTCGGATTCAGGCAGGAAGTCGACGCCTGTCAGTCTCATTCGACAGTTCCAAGGGTTGTCCGTCGGGCGAGTAAACACATCAACTGCAAACGGGCCTTCTGTATCGTCCATTACGATTTCGGTTTCAAGAATCTCTGGCCAGTTTGCAGGGCCACCTTGCGTCAAGGCTTCCAGGTCTACCGTTGGTGAATTAAGCGGAAGGCTGTTGGCAACGCTATCGACTCGAGTCGCATCGTCCATTTCATCCGAGTTGTGGACAGGGGCGTGGAATACCGAAAAGTCGACTGCGGCTCCCGGAGGAATCTCCAATCTGAGGCTGCTCCCGTCCAGAATCCAGCTGGCTCCAGCAAGGGATTCGCTGACGCCGAAGACCAGCCCGACCTGTTGAGCTGATTCTTCAATGGAACCATCTGCAAACATGATTGCGCTGGATTCACCTGCGTCATCAACTAGCTCGTCTCCGTCGTGGCGGTTCCAGCATGCAAGCAACGATTCTGATTCAATGTCATTCCCACCTGCCAGCTCTCTAAGCTGATCTTCGCTGAGAACGCTTTGATAAAATTCAACTCCGTTAATGTTGCCTTCGAAGAAGCTGGTTGCCGGAAAGTTGTCGTTGGTAAATCCGATGCGAATGACATGATCATCAACGGGGCCTTCTGGACGCAGTTCTCCGCCACCTCGTTGGCGGCCATCGATGTAGAAGGAAGCCTCGCCGGCATCTGCCGACCAGGTCATCGCAACATGATGCCATTGTCCATCGTTTACTTTTCGGCTGGACTGAATTGCGCCTACCCAGCCGATGTCATAGGTGAGGCGTCCTCCGCGGACAAAAAAAGTCTTCCCGTCAGGAACCCATTCTTCGCCATCAACGGTCTTCGCGAAGATAGTTCCGTTTTCATTCGTTTTAATCATGGCGGCGATTGTGAAATCAGCGTCATGCATGTTGAACAGCTCGCCGGAATCCGCCTGCGCGAACGAGCGGCCATTGAACAGGATTCCTTCATCGCTTTGGCATGCATCGACACTTTCCGGCTCTTGATCGTCACTGCCATTGAGGAAATGAACATTGGTAAATGTGAGTTGCGATAAATCGGTTTTTGATCGAATCACACCGTCCTCCGAAGGCTGGAAGTCGTCTTCGTCGTCCATGACGGGAACATAACCGAGTGCGGGATCAAGCGTGGCAATTTGCAGGATCAGCGGTTCTTCGCGCTCGCTGAGATTCAGTTGCCGGACGAATACCGGAGAGTCATTGGCGAAAAGAAGATCCGGTGACTCGAGTACGGGGGTCCCGGCAACGGAGTAGCTCAGAATGGACTCGTCGGCGTACCGGTACATTCCCCGATATTTGACCCAGTCGCGATCCAGAGGCCCGTACCTTCTACCATCCCGCCCTTCGACGCGTGTATCCGCAAAACTTCCGTCATCTGGACGACCCCATCCAGGTGCTGTCGGGTTTGAGAAATGAACATCGCCGGTCACCTTCGGATGGGCGTTGTGCCTGCCGTCGAAGTGTATTCCCTCATAGTTGATAAAGTCGCCGCTCCACGCGCCGGCGACACGCATCGTGTCGTGTTCATACATGAGCCAGTGGCTTCCGCTTTCAACGCCGCCGGGCCCGTTATCAAGTCTGACCGCGATCCCTTTTTGAGCGATGTTACCTGGCTGCCCGAAATTGCCTTCGATCTCAATCGTGTTCATCATCGAGGGACCGTAGTTCATTTGCACCCATGGCTGTGTTCCGGCCGGCTCCGGTCCGAAAGTGTCGCCTTCAGGAAGTGCCGCGAGATATTCATCAGTGATTTCGAAAAGCTGGCCAGGATTGTGTCTGCGCAGATAGCTTTCGCGAATAAAGTGAATGACGTCGTACTTCTGACGGGGCACCATCCATCGCTGCGCATTCATCATTCCGTAGCCATGGGTCAACGTCTGGTACATCGTGTACGGATCATTGCCGTTCTTGAACTTGCCTGAAACGAATTGCAGAGATGTCGGCATGCTGCCTTCTTCAGCCACAGTTCCATCGTCATTGATGCTTCCGTGGCATGAAGCGCAGTGCAGCGCAAAGATCTGCTGGCCGCGGTCAAATGCAGGGTTGTTCAGCGACGCGATCATCGCACTGTGATCGATTCGTTTTTCGTATTCCGGCAGAGGTGGTGGCGGGTAAAGTGACCATGCCGGACGCAATTGTGCTTCGCGAACCGCGCCTTCTTCGGCAACCGACAAAAGGTAACTGACGAGGTCGTAGAACTGCTGCTTGTCCGCCAGCTGGTTCGCCAGACCAACAGGCATTGTCGATTTTTCGCTAAGGCGCCATTCAATGTCGTCCTGAGCAAACGTTCTGACCTTCTTGTCTTCAATTCCGGCGATAGATAGAGAATCTTCCGATTCTTCAACAAGGACTCCCTCGAATTGGTCGCCTTCAAATGTTCGTACGACTGCGGTCTGATACCCCTCGCGAATGATTTTATGCGGATCAAGAATCGACTCGACGATATGCGACGGTTCGACTTCGCGGCGTTCTGCAAGATCCGGCCCCAGCCGCAGCCCGGATTCCCCTTGCGGCTGATGGCAGGTCGCGCAGTTCATTTCCGGTTTGTAGAACAGCAAGGCTCCTCGTTGCGGGTCGCCTTCAGCAGCACGCGCCGCGTGAACGTCGATGCTCTCCTCAGCGAGAATCTTCTCGAGTGACTCACTTTGAGCCAGCAGTGGCGTTGACAATAGCAACGAGACAAAAACTACAAGCAGCGTCGATCGTGAATGCATAGTCAAAACAAGTTCGATTTCGGATAGAAGTAACGCCTGACAAATAAGATTGTAACCGGATGCAACTTGAATCACGAGTTTGCTCGGCCTGGCAGTTCTTAATTCAGCCGTGATGTCGCGCTAGCCGTATGCCGAACTGATTTCACGAATGTAATCCAGGGCGTCTTGAAGGTCAGTGACCATGACGCCGACCTGACGCCCCCCCCGATCGCACTCGCCAAGCATGACCAGTTCGTCGTAGCTTTCGTTTTCTCGAAGCCGGCGGTGTCGTCTGGCGCCGATACTCATGTCGTGAATCTGGTGGGCAAGCATGTGATTTGCGATCAACCAGGCAGTCCGTTCGGTGATAAATCCGTCCAGTGCATTGAGGCCGGAATTGACGTGATCGTGCGGCTCAATTCCTTTTCCGACGTCATGTAAAAGCGCCGCTAGAAGGAACTCCTCGTCATACGGCAGGCAGTCGCAAGCAAGGTCGTAGACCTGCATACTGTGATAAAGAGCATCCCCTTCGGGATGATAAGTGGGATTCTGTTTGACCCGTTCCAGTGGCAGCAACAAAGCGTAGTAAAGCTCAAACCGGTCAACCCGTTCAGCCGAAATCTCAAGCTCCTGTTCGATGTCGAGATCCGGATACTCGACGGCCAGAAATTGCTCGAGTTGGGCGATTGACGCGCGCTCGATTGCTTTTCCTGTAATCGAACTTTTGAATACGTAACTGGTTTTGTCTTTCGGGTAGACCGTCAATTCAAATTCGAACCGGTCGTAGACATGAACGTGCCGGTACGTGTTCGCTTCGCCATTTTTGACAACGCGCTTTTGTTCGGTCTCATACCGAAGCGAGTGGTAGTCAAGGGCGTTGGTTATCGAATGAATACTGTCGGCGAAAACGTGCAGGTCAATGTCAGAGCCCTGACGGATATGGCCGGTGAATACGCTGCCGATCAGTCTGGGCGAGAAGTCTTTCAGCATCCGCATCATCCGCAGTGCTTCGACCCGCATTTCCCTCAGACTGTCTTTACGGGAGTCGCCTTCGAGCATTTGTGCCAGAAGCTGAATCTCATCCCTGATCTCTGCGTTTGAAGGCAGGTCCTTCGGTTTGACCCTGCCTTTGCACAGCCGTCTCGCGGCTTTGATTTTTGCTCGAAAGTACTCGGTTTCCTGCCGGTCATACATCAACCGGGCAGCTTGACAGGCGATCTGTCGCCTTAATTTGCTTTGTTTCATTTCGGGGTAGCGTTTCAAGCTACCGCACACTGAACAAGATTAGAGAACGTTTCTAAAAATCATTATAGCGACAAGCCGTCCAGCAAGAAGTTCAGCCTTTTCCGCGAACGGATCGAGCGATTCAGGAATCTTCAGGATGGGATCGCGGGGGGCGAACGGGTATTATGAAGTAACTCATTACTTTGCAGTTACTCCTTTCCCTGCAACCCCGCCTACGGAACTACGATGACCGCTTGCCGTTCAGCTCTTGCCTTGCTTGTCTTTAGTTTGTTTTTCGCGGCACCCGCTGAAGCTCAGCCGCCTGAACTCGACGGTTATACCGTATCCTGGTACGACGAGTTCGATGGCAACACGCTTGATACGTCAAAATGGGTCGCTGGCAATACGAACCAGCCTACAAACAACTCGATTCATGACTACATTCCCGGGCAGGTGAGCGTCGGAAATGGAGTGATGACGATTCTGACGGAAGACATACCTTCCCGCGGCTGGCCGTTTCGAAGCGGACTTGTCTCATCAACTGCCGGTCATCGCTACGGACGATTCGAAGTGCGTGCCAAACTACCGGCGACTAAAGGAACCTGGCCTGCAATCTGGATTCTCCCGAATACGAACTCGTTCCCGTGGCCGAGCGAGGGAGAGATCGACATCATGGAAAATCGTGGTGACGAGCCATTCAAGACCAGCAGCGCATTTCATTACGGATCGAATCCTCCGTATGTCCACAATTTTGTATACAGCGAACAAAGTACGTTTGATAACGGGCTGGTCAATTATCACGATTCGTTTCATGTCTATGCGTGCGAATGGGATCCTGATCAGATTCGTTTTTTCATAGATGGTGTTCACTACTACACGGTCTACAACTCCAGCGTGAATCAATTCCTTTCGGGGCAGTCCGCGCCGATGCATCTGATAATCAACACTGCCGTAGGAGGGCATTTCCTCGAGAACCCGGACAACACAAGCGTCTGGCCCCAGAGATTCGAAGTCGACTACGTTTACGTCTGGGAGAAGGATGGAGATCCCGATAACCGGATCGACAACGGTGGTTTCGAACAGGATAACGGCTCGCTTAGCGGTTGGTCGGTATTCAACAATACTGGACCGAATGTTCACGTAAGTGATGCATACTCACATCGGGGAAATTCGTCAGCGAAGATTTACGGGCAGTTCACGGGAGGCACAAGTTACTCGGGGCTCGAACAATCACTGTCAGTGACTCAAGGAACAGAGATTTCCGCGAACGTGCGCGTGTTCTCGCCATCAAATGATTCCATCGGCGGGACGGGCAATGTCGCCTATTTCAAAATCGACTACTACAGCTCGCCCAATGGTGAATTCGGATCCTCCGACTACATGTATTCGGTTTCGCGAGTCATCGCAAACGGTGCGACACAAAGCAATCAGTGGACGCGACACACGATCGCCGACACAGTTCCTGCGGGGGCTGTAGAAGCTCGAGCGGTGGTCGTGTTCGAACAACCATTCAATGAAGGCGGTGCGATCTACGTCGATGACATTGAATTGCAACGAAGAGCGAGAAACTTTTTGCAGGTTCAACCCAATGGTGGGGCTCACACGGTTGAGCCATTCGGAGGTTAACGAGCGCTGATGATGTCCGAAATGTCCGTACGGATCGTTTGAATGTCGCGTGCGGACAGTCCTGCGATTTCCTTTGGCTTGTATCTTGCAATTATCTTGCAATAGCCATTTCCTAGTCATCGTCGGTTTCGTTGGAACCGGGACTTGCAACCGCAGAAGCGCCTGACTCAGCCATCAATTCGAGCAGCAATGGTCTCAAGTCAGCCAGCGCCTCTGGAAACTCGATCGCATAGCCGTTGAGATCCAGGGGGATTTTCCGCTTTTTGCGGTAAGCAACATCCAGCTCTACTAGTTCGACAATCAACTTTGTCCTGAATGCGTCAGGAATATCTTCGCAGAACTTTGCAATCTGCGGACAGTCCTCCTCAAGCCATGCCCGTTCGAATGCATCACAGACACTGTCTATCTGATGCGAGATCTCGATTTCTTTTTTGCTCTTCATTAGGCAGGCAGGATATTGGACCGGCAGAATAGAACAGGAAGAAAGCCTCTGTAACTTATGCAAGCATTATATTGTGCGGGCTAACTCGTCTTCGTGAAACCCGACGATCAGGTGAGACGGATTCTGGAACCGGAAGGGTATGGTGTTAGAAGCAGGCTGGTGCCATGAGCATTCAGCTCAGTATTCTTCCAGATCTTCATCGCTTTCGGAGTTTATTCGACTCAATTCCGCACGGAACTCTTCTGCTTGTTCTTGTTTTCCCAATTCTTCACAACACTGAATCAAGCGTTCAAGTGCTTCCACGAGGCGAGTAGTACGATAGCCTTCCGGTATCTCGCTCTGACGCGCTTGCAGGCCTTCGTAGCCGGATAGCAACGTGCTGAATGCGCCTTCAAAATCGCCTTTTGCCATGATCGTTTCGCCAAGCATTGATTGAGCGTTGAACGTTGACCAGCTGTCAGGCGACAGTCGTTCACGGATTTCAACACATTCGTTCAACAGTTCCTCTGCCAACTGAACGTCTCCGACTTTGATTAAGTCGAGGCTGAGCATTGCAAATTTGTCGGCAAGCTCTTCACTTGCAGGTTCCAGTTCACTTCTGGCGATAGCAATCTCTTCATCGGCAAGGACGCGGAAACGCTCCTCGTCACCTGCTTTGAGCAAAGCGCTTCTAAAAGCAGGCTTCAGCCATGGAAGGACGTTTACGTCCGGGGCCAGTTCGTAAACCTCCTCAAGAATCTGTATGGCCTCTTCATGTCGGCCCGCGCCGGAATAGTTGATTCCAAGATTTCCTTTGAACGCCAGTGTATTAGTGTGGTCTTCACCAAATCGTCTCACCGCCATCTCGACACCGCGTTCAAAAGTCTCAATTGCTTTGTCCTGATTCCCTGATCGCCAGTAGGTCGTTCCAAGGTTGTTCATGGCGCTCAGTGTTGCCGGATGATCAGGCCCGAGCGTGCCTCGCATGATTGAGAACGCCCGCTTGTGCAGCTTCAATGCTTCTTCGTGCATGTTGGCCTGACTGTAGGTGGAGGCAAGTTTGTTCATGGTCACCATGGTGTCCGGATGATTTTCGCCGTTCTTGGCGCGCATACCTTCCAGGGTCTGTTCCAGCATATTTATTGCGTCATCGAGATTACCTTCTCTTTGATAGATGGTCGCAAGGTTGCCCATTGCGACAAGCGTGTTGGGATGGTCGATCCCAAGCTTCACTTTGGCGAGTTCAAGTGTCTCGTTGAGCAACTCGATAGAATCTTCATTCCGACCAACGTCGCTGTATGACATCGCCAGATTGGACATGGCCGCCAGGGTTCTCGGATGATCTACTCCATTGAATTCCTTGCGGATCGGCAGGGCCATTTCGAGCAGGCGAATCGCTTCATCCTGCAATCCATCGTTCGAATAGCTAACGGCAAGATTGTTGATGAGGCTCAAAGTGTTGGAGTTCTCCAGCCCTTGCACCTCAATGGTAGCCGCGAGCATATCCTCTCTGATCTGCCTTCCGCGTTCAGGCTGACCCGAAGAATCCAGCGCGGTCGCCAGATTGTTGAGATAAGCAAGGTGCGATTCGACGTCGTCAGCATGTTCGGTCCGCAATACAGCTTCATCCAGCAGTTCGATTGATCTCACGAAGTTGCCCGCATTCGAATGGGCGACTCCGACCATATTCAACATTTCCGAAATGGCGGCTTCAGAATCCAGCTCGACCTTATCCAGAATGGCAAGCAGTTCGTCTCCGGTGTCCGCAGCAAGCCGGTATTCACCAATCCCGATATAACATCGGACCAGCGAATCGAGCAGATAGATTCTACCTTCTTCGTCGAGTTCCGAGTCACCAAGTTTTTCGTATGCGGTGAGCAATACATCGCGGGCAAGCATCTCGGAGTCTCCGCCGACATCGGGATCAGCGGAATCAAACGATCCGGTTACAATTCCCAGCACATCAGTTGCGCGCTTCTCCGAGGCACGGGCGATGTCTCGCGCAGTTTCGGCTTCCTCCGCTTTTCTATCAGCGCGGTTCTTTTCACTGGTGGCTTTTTCCCGCGCCGCAATCTCCAATCCGTTGACGATTTCCAGTTGTTCGTAATTGTCTGCCAGCTCATCCGCTCGTGATTGAGCGAGGAACGCAAAATAGGTTGCTACGATCGTTCCAATAATCAGAGTGCTGATGAAAGCGAAACCAAGCGCAGCGACTCTCTGGTTCCTTTGGCACCAGCGGTAAAAGCGGGCTGTTGCACTGATTGGTCTTGCGTGGATCGGTTCGTTGCTGATGAAGCGGTCAAGTTCAGCAGCCAGATCGGCGGCGGAGGAGTAGCGTCGGGAAGGATCTTTCTGCAGGCATTTGAGACAGATCGTTTCTAAATCGCGCGGAATTGATGGATTCAGATCACGTGGAGCAACCGGCTCATCATTGAGAACCTGGTTGATCGTGTCCCAGACGGATTCACCTCGAAATGGTGAACGACCGCTGATGAGGTTGTAAAGAATCGCTCCAAGCGAATAAACATCGGCCAGGGGGCCGACTTCGCTCATTTTGCCGGAAGCTTGTTCCGGTGGCATAAATCCCGGGGTTCCCAGGATTTGTCCCGTTTTCGTCATTCCACTATCGGACTCGATTTGCCTTGCCAGTCCAAAGTCAGTGATGCGTGGCTGCATACCCTTGGACAACAGGATGTTCGCTGGTTTGAGGTCGCGGTGCACAATGTTGTTTTGATGAGCGTATTCCATGGCCTGGGCCAGCATGCGAACCAGATCCGCCGCAGCTTGCGCCGGAAGAGCGGATTCCCCGCAGTACTGACCGAGGTTTCCACCATCAACAAAGCCCATAGCAATGTAGTGATAGCCTTCAAACTCACCTGCATCAAAAACCGGAACGATGTGAGGGTGGTCCAGCCTCGCGATCGCTTCAGCTTCTGTATGAAATCGACTAATTTCTGTTTCATCAGCAAATCGTCCTGCAAGAATCATCTTCAAAGCGACGGTTCTGTTGGTTCTTTTATGCCGGGCGCGAAATACGACGCCCATGCCGCCTCGCGCAATCTCTTCGATCAATTCATAAGGACCGAACTCTCTACCGATATCGTCGAGGCGGCGATTCCTGCGCGGCGTCGAGCCGTAAGAGGTGTCATCCACCATTTCACGGGTTTCGACAGTGTCCCCGTCGACCAGGGACATTAGATAGGGTCGCATGTCAGAAATTGCATAGGAAAACCGGTCGGCGTATTCATCAGGCCCCGGGGCTTCTCCCGCAGCACGCCGATAGCTGATATCCAGTGCAACCAGTTCTGCAGCAAGTTCGGCTTTGAACTGTTCCGGAGCATCCGAAATGTAGTCTTCGATTTTCGGGTTCGAGCCGTCCTGCCAGGATTGCTCGAACTCGTCGCAAATCCGGTCGATTTCCTGACTGGCCTTTGATCCAGTCTCAAATTTGTTTTCTTTACTCAAGACTTGTCTCGCTGAACGCGTAATGGCTGGCCGCAAACGACGTGGTTTTTTCCCGAAGATCAGTTTACACAGTTGAGCAAGTCAGGATTAAACTGAACTGCTCATCATCCTTCCGTGAATTGCGAATAATGGCATGCAAAAAGAAATCATCTGCAATGTGTTGTTAATTCTGATCGGCGTTTTTCAGATCCAATCCTCTGTTTTTGCTGCTCCGCAGGAGGCGACGGATTCTGGTTCGCGGGATGAGGGATTTTTGGATGACCGATTGTTCAGCCCATTGGACGTGTTTCAGCTTGAATCCGTCACCGACGCGCGTATTTCGCGAGACGGCTCGAAGATTGCATACGTGCGACGATCATTTGACATCATGAGTGACCGGTCACGATCGGCAATCTGGCTGGTCGAACCCGGAGTTGGGCCAAACGTAGATCCCGGAGCAACGGATCTTCCCCTTTTAACCGGTTCCGCAAATTACAGTTCCCCGCGCTGGTCTCCAGATGGATATCGGCTTGCCTATGTAAGCAACGAAGACGGGTCTACTCAGATTCACTGTTACTGGCTGGAGGCTGAACGATCAGCGGCTATTACACGGCTGACAGAATCGCCTGGAGCAGTTAAATGGTCGCCCGATGGCAAGTGGCTCTCGTTTACGATGAGAGTTCCCCGCAAAAAAAAGCCTTTCGCGAGTCTTCCTACCAAACCGGAAGGCGCGCAATGGGCCGAATCCCCGGAGATGATCACACGCCTGCGATATAGGAGCGACGGCGCAGGTTTTCTTCCCGAAGGCTATCAACAACTGTTTATTGTCAGCTCGACTGGAGGTACGCCACGACAAATCACCAGTGGGGAATTTGATCATGGCGGCAGTTACTGCTGGCACCCGGAAAGCAATGCTTTGATCTTTTCGGCCAATCGCAACGAGGATCACGAACTGAACCCCGGCAACAGTGAGATCTATTCGGTCTCGTTGGCCACCAGAGAGATCGTTCAGCTTACCGATCGCAACGGGCCCGACAGCGATCCGTTTATTGGCTACGACGGAACAAAAATCTGCTACACGGGCTACGACGATCAACTGCTGGGAAACCAGAACAGCAATCTCTATGCGATGAACCTTGATGGATCAGGTAGCGAGTTGCTGATTGATGATCTTGACAGAAGCATCGGTAATCCACGGTGGTTCGGGAGTTCTGATCGAGCGGGGATTCTTTATCAGTACGATGATCTCGGATCAACGGTGCTGGGTTGGCTGGGTAAAGATGGTGCCGAGGCGCGAGGGCTTGATCCTAGTATGGGAGGAGTTTCATACGGACGACCGTATGGTAGTGGAATGTTCTCAGTGAGTGATCAAGGAACGGTTGCCTTCACAAGAGGAGCGCCGGATCGACCGTCTGATCTCGCTATCCTGGACCTTACAACAACGGATAGGACGGAGCTCAGGCAGATCACCTTCCTGAACGAAGACCTGCTGGGACATAAGGAGCTTGGTCGTGTGGAAGAGATCTGGTTCAAATCCGCACATGGCGGGCTCGATCTACAAGGATGGATTGTCTATCCGCCCGATTTTGACCCTGAAAAAAAGTACCCGATGATCCTGGAAATACACGGAGGGCCATTTGCAAATTACGGTCCCAGGTTCTCAGCTGAATTCCAGCTGTTCGCAGCGGAAGGTTACGTCGTCTTCTATATGAACCCGCGTGGAAGTACCAGTTACGGAGCCGCTTTTGCCAATGAGATTCATCACGACTATCCCGGCAACGACTACGACGACCTGATGTCTGGGGTTGACGAAATGCTGAAGCGTGGTTTCGTCGATGAAAACAATCTTTTCATTACCGGAGGTAGCGGAGGTGGCGTACTGACGGCATGGTCAATCGGAATGACAGACAGGTTTCAAGCGGCAGTCGTCGCCAAACCCGTTATCAACTGGTACAGCTTCGCGTTGACGGCGGACATGTATAACTACTTTTACAAGTACTGGTTCCCGGGGTATCCGTGGGATCACCCGGAAGAGTACATGAGACGGTCTCCAATTTCGCTGGTAGGCAATGTGAACACACCGACGATGTTGCTGACGGGGACCGAAGACTGGCGCACGCCGATGTCCGAAACTGAACAATACTACCAGGCGCTGAAGCTGCGGCAGATCGACACCGCAATGGTGAGAGTACCGGGAGCCGGTCACGGCATCGCAGCCCGCCCGAGCCATCTCATCGCAAAAGTGGCTTACATTCTTCAGTGGTTTGAGACTCACAAACACAAAGAACCGAACGATGAAGCGTCTGGAGCAGAAGAGTAAGCCGCAGGTGCGCAAAAAAAATGCCGGCGATTCATTCGCCGGCGTTTCTGATTTCAATCGCGACTTGTATGCGAGGTCCCGGAACGGGATGGTTATGCAGGCGTGACTTGCTCTGCACGTGGGCCCTTCGGGCCATTGCCTTCGACGTAAGTTACCTTCTGTCCTTCATGCAACTCGTCGAAGGTTGTTCCTTCTACACTTGAGCAGTGAAAGAAGATGTCCTGGTTTGAGCCGGTATCGATGAATCCGAAACCCTTGTCTGTCAATCGTTTGATTGTACCTTCAGCCATTTAATCAAAGTCCTCAAAAAGAATCCTGGTGCCTATCCCCATCTACGCAACCGGGACATCACCGATCGCCATCATAAAGCATTGCAAACGACTAACAACGGCCTGATTTCTATTTTTAAAGAATCACGTCGATACGCGGGCATTGCAAAAAGCATGCAATTAATAGCGAGAAGCTCTGGCAACGGTTTCGTAGAGTCTCCTTTGGCGAGTTCAAGGACCACAGCGACTAACCGTCTCGTGATCGTCCAAGCTGCATTAGTTCCTCGTCAGCAGTCCGCTTGCCAACGCAAAGCACGCAATGCCGTGGGGAACGAAATCACTAGCTTGGGAGCGTCGTTTCAATTTCCATATTGGGAATAAAGCTCCTGGCTTTGGCGACTGCTTCCGTTTGACGGATACGGGTTCATCGTGAGGACATAGTTGGCAACTCCGATCTGAAAATCGAATTTGATCCATAAGCGCTGCTCACTGTGGTCGGACGACATTGATAATCAAGGCCATTGCTCGATCCAAAGTCCTTGGTCCAGCGGTCTAATTGCACCAGTCTACGTGCAGCCAATCTAAGTGCAGCCAAGTTAACTAGTTAAATCAGGTGGTGATGTTGTCGGTAGAAATCTTCATTGGAAAAAATCCGCAAATCGACGTATCCAATTGAAACTACTCCCACTAGACTCGGTTTAAACAAGTGTTTAATGCGCTTGTTTGGCTTTTATGAATCTGAATCACCGCCGGAACGAATCCGGTGGTATGAGTATGTCCAACGACTCTACTAAAGAGCGAATTCTGCTCGCTGCGGGCCCTGTTTTTGCCAACAAAGGCTTCAAGGCTGCTACCGTGCGCGAGATTTGCGAGGCCGCACAGGTCAACGTTGCCAGTATTAACTATTACTTTGGCGACAAGCAGGCTCTTTATCACGAAACCGTCATTGCGGCTCGACAGATGCGCGTCAAAGAGGTGCCCTACCCTGTCTGGGCTCCGGATGCGTCGCCCGAGGACAAACTACGGGATTTTGTCTTGCTCTTGCTCAATCGGCTTGTCGCCATGAAATCCGAACCCTGGCAGGTTCGTTTGCTGATGCGTGAAGTACTGAACCCTACTGAAACCAGCCGGCATCTTGTTCAGGAATATTTCCGACCCTTCTTCGAAGTCATGTTGTCAATCGTAGATGACATGGTCGAGGAATCGCTTTCAGAATCGAAGCGATGGAAAATCGGATTCAGTATTGTCGGCCAGTGTCTTTATTACCGTTTCGCAGCGGATGTGACTTCGATGATTGTCCCCGATCAGAAATTTGAAGACGAATTCAACATCCCGGCGCTTGCGGAACACATCTCGAGTTTTTCGATTGCGGCGATCAAAGCGATCGACGGATGCGACCGGAACGAGTCTCCAAAGAGCCGGAAATCAACGGCACTCGAATCCGGAACGACCGGTACGGAGTAAGGTCTCGAGTCCCCGCTAAAACAAAACAACCAATTATCCCAATTCGACTGCAGATCACGAGCAATGAGCGATTCCGTATCAAAACAGACCCGACCGGATGATGCTTCAGGCGTTTCTCAACCTGAACAGAACGGAACTGATGCCGCGGCCAAAGGCGCGGAATCGTCACCGGCGGATTCCGCGCCGCAGACATCTTCGTCGGCCGCTGCGTCAGTCGATGGAGTAGATCCAGTCGCGCCTGCGGATAATCAGCGACAACCGGAATTTGTCCAGCAGCCTCGGACCGGTGTTGGCGAATTCACTAAATACACGGTGTCCCTGCTGATTCTTCTGGCGGGAATCGGTTCGGTGGTTGGCCTCCAGCAATTCAAAGACGGTACGGAAAACGTAGAGTCGAAGGTGCTTGTTCCCCTGGTCCGCACATTTGCAGCAGAGCCCTACGCGGGGCAACTGGAAATGACAGTTTCAGGGTCGGCAGTTGCCTATCGGGAAATTGACGTAGCGGCGGAAGTCGGCGGAACGATTGTCACAAAATACCCGGCCTGTCACGCGGGAAATTTTGTGTTGCAAGGGACGAAACTTCTGGAGATCGACAAATCAGACCTGCTTCTTCAGAAACGGCTGGTTGAGAAAGAGATTGATCAGGCTCGCAAGACGATCATTGAAACGGATGAGGATATCAACGGCGCGCGGCAGAGCCTTGAACTTGCTGAGCGAGAGTACGAAGTCATGCAGCGGGAATTCGAGCGCAACGAGCGGTTGCGCGGCGTTCTTTCAGATTCTGAACTCGACGCTGCAGAGCGCGCCTTGTTGACCGCTGAGACTCAACTGACGTCGCGCAAAAGCACGCTGGCTACATTGCTCGCCAGACGAAACCGGCTGGACGCAACGCTTGAGTTGACTCAAAGCAGACTGGACCAGATAAACCTTGACCTTGAGAGAACAACTATTGTCGCTCCCGCATCCGGAGTGATCGTCGTTGACACCAAGGAACAGGGGGAAGCAGTCAATCCGAACGAAGTCGTGCTGACACTCGAAGACACAACCCATTCCGAAGTGCTCTGCAATTTTACGAACGCCGACCTCGACTGGATCCGGCGAAACTCCCGGCCGGAAGAGCCTGGATTTGACAATGCGACAAAGATCGTGACCTGGCCCGCCTACTTTCACGCGATGTGGATTTCCATCCAGATCAACGACATGACAAAAGCTGTCGCGGACAGCGTCTATATGTTGCCGAAAACACCTGTGGTGATTTACGAAACAGGGAATCCTGGTGTTAAGTGGGATGGCGTTCTTGGTTTTGATGGAATTGGTCGTGACGAAAGAACTCGAACAATCCCCTGTCGAATCGTGGTTAACAACCCGGTCGTTTTCGATGCCGACGGCTCCCATGCGCTGGTGAGAGGGATGTTCGTGGAATGCAAAATACAGGTGCAGACTTCCGCAGGCGAAGTGGATCGACAGTTTCTCATGTTTCCGGAAGTAGCCCTTCAGCCGGGGGACTTCGTCTGGATCGTTCGTGACAAAAAGCTGGATCGTTCGGATGTCAGAATTGTTGATCGCCGGACGCGGATGGTCACCGACGAATTCGGTGTTGAGAAGGAGGTTGATTTTGTTGTCGTCAAGCTCGATGACGAATCCAACCTTGGTGAAAACGATGAGATTGTCGTTACTCCGTTGTCACAGCCGACGGTAGGTGCAGATGTGATCTTCGAAGAAGATCTTCAAAATCTCGAGACTGACGCAGATGAAGCCGGTTAGTCTGCCGTAAAGCCGATTCAGTTCCCAATCGTTCAATAACTTTTTGATGACTCAAATGAGTGAACCTGAGCAAAAACCGTCGCTGGAAGAAAACCCCGGATTCTTCAGGAAGATGATCCGCTGGGCGATCAACAATGGCCCTGCGATGAATACTTTTCTTGTTGCAGCAATGCTGATCGGAACGTTCAGCATGATTGTGATGCGAAGAGAAGTGTTCCCGAACTTCGCACTCGAAATCGTCTTGATTTCAGTTCCGTTTCCCGGAGCGACTCCCACCGAAGTCGAACAAGGGATTTGCCAGAAGATCGAATCCGCGGTCAACGGAGTTGAGGGCGTGAAGAAGGTCACATCTGTGGCCGTAGAGAATTTCGGATACGTAGTCCTTGAACTACAGGCGTCCGCGGACGTTCAACGGGTGATCGCAGATCTGAAGACGGCGGTTGATGCCGAGGCGCCCAACTTCCCTCCGACGGCTGAAGAACACAATATCCGTCAGATCGTTTTTCGAGCACCTGCAATTTCGGTAGGAATTCTCGGGCCACCCATCGATACAGACGATCCTGAGGAAATTCTGCGGCAGAAGCTGGAGCTGCGCGATTTAGCCGAAGAGGTTCGCAGCGATATTCTTGAGCTTCGCGCGGTCACGCCTTCAACACCGGCGCGGGCCGCACTCGCCTGGACGTTCCAGCCCAAAGGGGCTGCGATTTCCTCCGCTGAAATCCAGGCTGAACAGCCCTACGAGATTGCAGTCGAGATCGATGAATACACGCTGCAGCACTATACGCTGACGCTGCAAGGTGTGGCGCAAATGATACGGGATCACAATGTACAGGCGCCCGGCGGAACGATGGAGACGGCAAGCCAGGAGGTGATCCTGCGCGGAGATAATCGCCGCGAAGACGGTCAGGGAATCTCGGAACTTCCGGCGATCACGGATTCAAATGGCGATATTGTTGAAATCGGTGATCTGGGCGAAGTGATTGATGGTTTTGCGGAGACGACATCGATCAACATCGTGAATGGTCGCCCCGGGCTTGTTATCGGCATCTCGAAAACGTCTGACGAAGACTTGTTCACCGTAGTTGAAACGGTCCAGCAGTATGTGGCGGAGAAAAAAGTCCCTGCCGGCTATTCGATCCGTACATGGAATGACATTTCTGCTGACGTTCGCGATCGACTCGATCTACTGACAAGAAACGGGCTGCAGGGACTGTTACTTGTCTTTATATGCCTGACTCTGTTCCTGGAACTCCGTCTGGCTTTCTGGGTGGCCATGGGGATCCCGGTTTGTATTCTCGGGGCCGGAGCTATTCTGCTGATAACAGGTAACTCGCTGAACATGTTGACCATGTTTGCGTTCCTGATGGCGCTGGGAATTGTTGTCGATGACGCGATCGTTATCGGCGAAAACATCTATCACAAACGTGAACAGGGCCTGCCCTATGTGAAAGCTGCCATTGAGGGAACCTATGAGGTTCTTCCATCGGTTACCGCTTCGGTGACGACAACGATCATTGCTTTCCTGCCACTGATGTTTGTAACAGGCGTGATGGGCAAATTCATTGCGGTGATGCCCGTTGCTGTGATTGCGATGCTGGCGATTTCGCTCGTGGAGAGCATACTCGTTTTGCCGTGTCATCTTTCGCATCACGAGAATCTCTTTCTCTCGATCATGACGCGATTGTTTTATGTCTTTAAACCACTGGTCGCAGTGATCACGTTTATGAACCGGACTGCGACGGCGATGCTGCAGTGGTTCATTTCAACGATTTACCAACCCACTTTGTATTGGTCGCTGCACAACAAGCCGGTAGTCATTTCTTCGGTCGTCGCCCTGTTTATGGTCGCAATCGGACTGGTAATGGCCGGTGTCGCTCCGTTGGCGTTTTTTCCGAAAATCGATGGACGGGAAATCAATGCGACCGTCGCGTTTCCAAACGGCACATCCACCGAATTTTCACGTGAAGCCACTGACCTGTTGAAACAGGCGATCCTTGAAATTGATGAAGAGATCCAGTTGGAAACAGGACGGACTGTCATCGATACGTTGTACGAGCGCATCGGTGAAATCGGAGATGCACTGCAGGGGCCGACGGGAGTTACAAGCGGCAGCCACGTAGGCACAATTCAGGTGACCCTGGTTCCGCCCGAAGAGCGGGACTATACAACCCGGCAATTGATTGATCGCTGGAGAGAGAGGATTCCGAAGATCGCCGGTGCGGAAGTCTTACGATTCGGTTCGCCTTCCATGGGACCTGGTGGAACAGCGGTCGAATTCAAGGTGCTCGCGACGGAAGACAGCACTCAATTTCTTGAGGAAGCGACCGAAGAGCTGAAGGAACTGCTGGCTACCAAGAAAGGCGTCAAGGACATCGAGGATGACTCCCGCGCCGGGAAAGTTGAACTTGTGATGCGTCTGAATCAGCTCGGGCAGGCGCTGGGGCTCAACGAAAATGACCTTGGCAGTACCATTCGGTCCATCTACTTCGGCACTGAAGTAATGCGTCTTCAGCGAGGTCGCCATGAAGTCAAGTTGATGGTCAGGTATCCGCGCGACGAGCGAATGGATCGTGAGGCCTTTGAAAACATCATGATTCGCGATAGCCAGGGTCTTGAGCGTCCGCTGAAAGATGTCGCAGAGATCGATTTCCGCTACGCGCCATCGGAGGTCAACCGACTGAATCAGCGAAGGTCGATCACAATTTCGGCGGACGTTGATGCCGAAGAAGCCAACGCGCGCGAGATTATCGTAGAGCTGCAGGCGGGGCCGGTCGATGAAGTCCTTAACCGTTACAAAGAACGATACGGGGCGAACCTGTCCGTGGACTGGGAGGGTGAACAGGCTCAGACGGAAGAGTCCATCATCAGTATGTTCCAGGGGTTCGGAGTCGCGCTGCTGGCGATGTTTATTCTGCTGACGCTGGAATTCCGTTCCTACATCCAGCCGCTGATCATTCTTTCGATCATCCCGTTCGGATGGCTGGGAGCTATCCTCGGGCACGCCATTATGCAGCTCGATCTGACTCTGTTCAGTTTCTTCGGGCTGATTGCACTGACCGGCGTTATCGTGAACGACTCGATTGTCCTCATCGATTTTATCAACCGCGCGATTAGAAATGGTACGCCGCTGTTCGACGCTTTGATGCAGTCGGGAACAAGGAGATTCCGCCCGATCATGCTGACTTCAATGACAACAATTGCGGGCGTCTTCCCGATGCTGCTGGAGACAAGTCTGCAGGCTCAAGTTCTGATTCCGATGGCTTGCAGCCTGATTTTCGGTCTGGCTACGGGAACGTTTTTGATTTTGGTTCTCGTTCCGATCTTCTATCACGTATATGCCTCGATTTTGCTGAGGCTTGGATTCAGTCTTATTCCAGGCAAGGGTGAAACCAAATTACAAAGGTCAGCAGACATTCTGTTTTACGGCGGCTTGATTTTGCTGATCGTCAAACTGTTTGTCCTCGTCGGCGCAATGTCTATATATGGGAACTACTACCCGACTTCCTGATCATGGAATCCAGGTCTGGCCTAGCCGGTAATAAAGAAGCTACTGCAGACAGATAAAGCGTTAGCGTAGAATGTTCAGCAGTTCCAATTCAGGTCTTGATTCAGGTAAGAATCCCGTGCGGCAAAGTCTGTTAGCTTGCGTAGTTTCGTTCACCATTCTTTTTGCAGGTTGTAGTCCGCCGGATACACCGAACGGTGGAGCCGATTCAGGCGAAACAGGAAGCAATTCGTCTGAGTACACAGACGCAGCGCTGAAAACGTTTGCGGAAAATCTGATAGCCGGGGATTTTGAAGCGGCGCACGCCTGTCTTTCCAATGCACAGCAGGCTCGACAGGATGTTCAGTCGATGGAACAGCTATGGAATGAGAATGTTGCTGAACTGGGAACCGACATCGCAATTATCGAGACAGACCTTGGTTCGCTGCCGGAAACGCCCGATGAGTACGGATTCCAATCTCACGTGCCAAGATCTGACTGGGTCAACTGGGCGTTTGTAACAGTGGGCGAAGAATACGCCGTGGATATCAGAGGGTTGACAGTAAAGGAAAACGGTAGGACGGTAGTCGAGTACTACGAATACGGTTTCGCCGATTGATCTGGAAGCCGTTTTTGAATCGAGGATTATCGCGCCGGAGAGTTGAATCCTTCCAGATCACCTCCGCTGCCGTTGTAGATGGAACGGAGATTCTGTCGGGTATCGAAATGCTGTCGAATCTTTTTTCCGATTCGCGGCGGGCGGATGAGTGGCAGATTCTCAAGATTGGATTGACGCATCGATGCGCATCCGGACATGACGAAACAAAAAAGCAAAACTGCCGTGTAGTATCGGAATTTCATGGTCGCCTCCGGATCCAATCGGGAGGCGGACTTTGACAGAAGATGCCGCGTGCGTCTACAGTCGTTTACGGTAACCGCAGCAGAAACCCCCGGACGTATGAACGCTGACCAAACTCATCTCGACGTACTTGTCGTTGCACCTCACCCCGACGATGCAGAGTTGGGAATGGGAGGTGCAATCCTCAAGATGCTGGCATCCGGAATGTCTGTCGGAATTCTTGACCTGACTGATGGCGAGCCGACGCCCTTTGGCTCGCCAGAAATTCGAAGTTCGGAAACGGCGGCAGCTACCGAAGTGCTTGGCGTAACGTGGCGGGAGAATCTCGGACTTACCAATCGTTCGCTCGAGCCCACACTGGAAGCTCGAAAGAAGCTGGCGACGGTGTTTAGAAGAACCCGCGCGAAGTGGCTATTCGCTCCATTCTGGGTCGATGCCCATCCCGACCATGTTGCGGCAACCAAGCTGGTTGAGGATGCAAGATTCTGGTCCAAACTATCAAAAACCGATATGCCGTTTGAAAGATGGCACCCGCATCGAATCTACAATTACTACTGTGTACATTTGAAAATGAATGCTTCACCCGCATTTGTTCTTGATATCAGTGACCAATGGGAACGGAAACTCGAATCGATTCGTTGTTACAAAAGTCAGTTTGAAACCGGCAGGAATGAATCACCCTCTTTTCTGGAACAGTACGAACACGAGGCAGCCGCCTGGGGGCGATCGATTGGTGTCGCCTACGGCGAGCCTTTCGCGTGCCGCGAGCCGATCGGAATGACAGGGTTTGAATCGTTAATCTAGAAATGGGTCAAAGGAAAATGCAAAGGCCAAGTTATGGAATCTAAATCCGTAGTCGATGAACACCTGTCACGTCTGGAAAACGTTCAAACACGCTGGAGTCTGCTGCGATCTGCTGGCGGGCCGGACAGTTCCATGCTCGATGTCCGCAATGCTCTGGTGCTGCGGTACGTGGTGCCCATTCGTTCCTACGTTCAGGCAATTGTCCGCGACGAAAGTGCTGCTGATGAGATTGCTCAGGATGCCGTCGTCCGACTGTTGAAAGGCGATTTTGCTGGTGCGGATCCGGATCGGGGACGTTTTCGCGATCTCCTGAAAACTGCGTTGCGGAATATGGTTCGCAACCATTGGAAGAAAAGCAACGTACGAAAAGCCGCGCCTCTGGAATTTGACATTTCAGAGGAAGAGAACGATGCAGCAGACCCGTGGCTGGACCACTGGCGCGGCCACCTTCTTGAACTTGCATGGGGTGATCTCAAAGCGGTCGAAGATGCGAGCCCCGGTCGATTTCCTCATTCCGTTCTAAAAGTACGGACCGACCTGCCTGATTCCAGTTCGACCGACCTCGCGGCAGAACTCAGCAAGAGAGTCGGCAAAGAAGTAAAGCCCGATGCATTCCGACAGCAGTTGAAACGGGCCAGGCAGCGATTCGCGGAGACACTCCTTTCAGAATTGCGTGACGGACTCGATGATCCCACGCCCGAGCGAATTCATGATGAAGTCATCGCGCTGGGATTATATCCGTGGCTCAAGGACAAGCTGGAAGAGTGAGCGCGTCGCAGTAATCAGCCTGCTGTGCTCAGGCAACTGTGTTCATGTTGCAAAGCTACAGCTCTTCCCCTCCGAGGCGGAAGTACTCGCTCTTCTGGTATTCGAGATGCTCGAGCATCTCCTGAGCGTTGCTCATTTGTGCGCGAATGGCTTCAGAACCCATGCCCTCTTCTTCCATTGCTGAGAAATGTTCTTTCGCTCTCGTGAACATTTCGACAGCACGCCGCTGTACTTCCAGAAAGTTATGCTCTTCCTCGTTCGCCCATTTGGTCATCTCCTCAACCGTCATCTGGATATCGATAAGCCCTGCCAGCAGCAAGGCATCTCCCAGAGCCCTGCGGTGAAAGTTATTGTTCGGCGCAAGTAATTCCAGCCCTGAAATACTCTCCTCGATCGACCTGCGTGCATTGAGAAAGTCGCTTTGAAGCATGTAGAGCGTAGACCGCATTTTCTTGAACTGGAGCCACGCTTCATCGGTTGAGAGGTCAAGGTCCAGTTGCCGCGCTCGAAGCGTGTAATACTCTTCCGCGCTTTCGTATGCCTCTTCCGCGTCCAGCAGCAGGGCCTCTGCGTCTGCTGAGTAGCCATCGTTGCTGATCAGTTCACTATCTGTCGCAATCTGAACCAGCGTTTCACCGACATTCTGATACTGCAGGCCGATATTGAACTGGATGATCTGATTGCTTGAGTCTCTTTCCAGCAGCGATTCCCACGTCCGCAGCGCGGACTTGTAGTTTTTGATCGCCTTGCCGTAGTTGCGCGATTTGAAATATGCCGTTGCAAGTTTGTCGTCGATATTGGCGAGATTTCCGAGTACGTCACGGTCCGGAGAGTCGCCGCCGAGTTCTTCAATCTGCGAACGGGCAGTTTTCAATACCTCAAACAGCTCCGACAGCCGGTTGTCCGGCTCAAGGAACCGGTCAGATGCGTTTGCCCACTCAACAATGGACAGGATTGCCATGCCTGGTGTTTCGGTATCCTGAATCATTTTGTCCTTGAGTGTGCCAAGTAACTCCAGAGTCGATTCCATCGCTTCCTTGTCGCCGTCTGTCTCCGCCAGATCGAATTTCATCTTCGCGACGGCGCATTTCATGCCGGTCTGTTCGCCGGAATTCAACAAACACTCAGCTGACTCAACGATTGATTCCACTTTTTCTATGGCGGCGCGGGCTGTTTCATATTCACCGTTGGCAAATGCATTTCCAGCCAGCTGTATATGAATCATGGCTTCAACCTTCTGCTGCATCTCGGTATCGCGATCGCCGAGTTCATCGAGGATCTGCTGAGCGCGTTTGAGGTTTTCGGCGGCAAGCTCTTCCTGGCCGAGGCTACCGGAGTCAAGTTGGCCTTGAAGCTGTGCAAGTCTTGCGAAGGAGAACGCGATGTCTTCTTTCAGTTCTGAGTCGTTACCGGCTTCCGTCAGTAATGCATTCAGATATTGCTGAGTGCGATCGGTCAGCTCGCTGCGCACGTACGTCAGGCCTTCAGGACTTTCCAGAACTCCGGTGAAGTCGTTCAGCAGCCATTTACTCAGGGTCCGTCCTTCGTCGATGATCCGTTTTGATCTTTCAAGTTCCTGGTTCAGACTGTTGACGTGAAAGGCCGTGCCGAGAATGACGGCGATGACACCGGCGAAGGCCAGTCCGATCAATGATGACCAGCCGGGATGTCGCTTCAGCCACATCGTCGTTTTCCGCAGCACAGGCGTGCGTTTGGCGGAGATCGGCTCACGACGAAGGAAGCGTTTCAGATCATCCGCCAGTTCCCCTGCTGTTTCATATCTGTGCCGGCCTTTTTTCTCCAGACACTTCAAGGCAATCGTTTCCAGATCGACCGGAAGCTTCTTTTGAAGCGTGCGCGGCGCTGGAGGATCCTCGGTCAGGACCTGCATCATGGTCTGAACAGGATCGGGAGCCATGAAAGGAGGTCGCCCGGTCAGCAGCTCATAAAGAATGGCACCGAGCCCGTATATATCTGCCGCTGGTCCGACATTTTTTACAACGCCACTGGCTTGTTCCGGAGCCATGTAGGCAGGCGTACCCATGACTTCGCCGGTTTTTGTCAGACGTGATTTCTGATCTGTGATTCTCGCCAGTCCGAAGTCAGTCAGCTTCGGTTCCTCAGGTCCCGCCATCAGGACATTTCCCGGCTTGATATCGCGATGAACGATTCCCTGTTCATGACAGTGCTGTAGTGCCTTCGCGAGCTCGTAGACGATTTTTGCAGCATCGCGCGGTTTGACGGGGTTGCCGTCGCAAAACTTGTCGAGGCTGGGCCCGTCGACCAGCTCCATCACAATAAATGGTGTTGGAGCTTCTGATGCAGCGTCGTCAAATGTGCCGAAATCATGAATCTGAACGACGCCCGGATGCTGGATCTTGGCCAGAGATCTCGCTTCGTGTTCGATTCGTTGACGGGCCTGCCCGGAGTTTCGAGACAGCAGCAGAGTTTTGACGGCTACTTTTCGTTGAAGACTTTCGTTGTGCCCCTGATAGACGATACCCATGCCGCCGCGACCAAGAACCTGGTCGATGGAGTATCCGGAAATTTGAGGAAAGCGGGACGTTGATTTTCGTGTTGGTATCGCTTCACGCTGATCAGGTTGTGTTGCAGCGGCCGCATTTCCGGCAGTGTCACGCAATTCAAGCGCGTCCCTCGTAGAATCGGCACCTAACGATTCGGCGTTGCCCTTGTTTACAGTTTCATCGGCTACCGCCGCTTCTTCCGGAGTTTGTTTTTTCGCCACGGGATCAGCTCCTTGGAGTACAGGTTCCGCAGTCCATACACCTTGAAATTAGCGTTGTGACAGTCGAATTCTTAAAAAGAAGAAATTCGCGCAGCTTGTCGGCAGAACAAGCCCGGGTTGGTGTCGCGGTCAGTCGTCGCTCGGTTCATCTTCTTTAGGCGGTCTAGGAAATCCGGATGACAACTTGACCATTACCCTGCCCTGTTCGTCCTGCCAGACCATCCTTGCCTCGACATCCGGCCATTGTTCGATCATTGCAAATCCATCAGACTGACCGAGAACGGCAACCGATGACGCGAGGGCATCTGCCGTAATAGCATCCTGGGCGAGTACGGTAACCGCGCGCGAGCCGGTGATGGCCATACCGGTGCGAGGATCGATTATGTGCGAGTAGCGTTCGCCGTCGATGTTGACGAACTGGTTGATGTCTCCCGATGTTGCAACTGCCATATTGACCAGCGACAAAGTCTGCGTCTTTATTTCCATCCCCGTATTCATTTCGACTCGCCATGACTGGCGGCCCGGGGCAGCGTCAGTACAGCGGATGTCACCACTGGCATCTACGAGGCAGTATTTGACCCCGTTGCTTCGCAGTACCTGCACAGCCTGATCTGCCGCATAGCCTTTGCCGAGCCCACCGAAGTCGAGCTTCATTCCTTCGACGAGGATATAAGCCTCTTTGTTTCCGAGTTGAACGTTGTCCATACCGGATGAATTCAATGCATCTGCAATCCGATCATTGCGCGGAAGGATGCGCTCCTGTCTGGCTCTCCGCCACAGATCAATCACCTTGCCTATGGTCGGATCAAACGTGCCGTGCGAGTTGAGAAAGTGACGATCGGAATATCTCAGCATGGCCCATAGGTCATTGCTGACAGGAACCGGATCAGAATGCGGTGCGGAGGCCGTCAATCGCATCGCCTCGCTGTCCGGGTTGTAGCTGGTGATGGCAGATTCAATCTCATCGATTCTCTTGCGAGCTGCATCAAATGCCGTTTTCGCTACTTCTTCGTCATCGGCATACCCTGTGAATTTGAAGGTGACGCCCATTGCGGGAAATTCAAGTTCATAGCGATAAAGATTGTCGCCCTGCGGCGCGTTCTCTCCATCGCCCGGATCTTCGCTCATCGGGCCGTAATCAGAAGTAATCGGACCGGGGTCCGCACATCCGCTCATCAGCGAAAATGGAATCAGCAGGCACAACAAAATGAGTCGAGTCATGATCACATGTCCGGACAGTGCAAAATTGACCTCTACCCACTCTAAGATAACCAAATGCAATCAATAAATGGTCCGCGAAGCGTCGCTGAAAGGTCCTAATGGTCCAATCGCTTATACAACTTGCCCGCAAAGGCTCACTCTCTTACGCAAAAGTCAGTGGGTGGCAGGATTAAGCCGTTGTTGGACCGTCGGGTTGGTTGGACAAGAATGGCAACAGCTCTATAATCCTGGATTCCTTTCACGGACGGAATTCACGGTTCAATGAAAACAGTGGAAGACCAGCAGACTTTGACCGATACGCAATCGCCGCAGCCAGTGGCAGCCTCCTCGGAGCGCGTTCTTGTTCTTGATTTCGGCTCCCAGTACGCCCAGTTGATCGCCCGAAGGGTTCGCGAACAAAACGTCTACTGCGAAATAGTTCGGCACGACATTCCTGCAGAAAATGTTCTGAAGCACAATCCATCGGGACTGATTCTCTCCGGTGGTCCCTCCAGTGTTTATGAGGCAGAGTCTCCTAAATGCGATCCGGGAATTTTCGACCTTGGTGTACCGGTTCTGGGAATCTGCTATGGCATGCAACTCGCCTGTCAGGTTCTTGGTGGGGAAGTCGAAAGCGTTCAATCGAGCGAATACGGTCGAGCGGTCTGCAACGTTACCGGCGACGACCCGTTTTTTAAAGAATACCCGGTAGAGTCCGAAGTCTGGATGAGCCATGGTGACCAGGTGACATCCGTGTCAGGTGATTTTGTTCCGCTCGCCGGTACGAGCACCTGCCCTCTCGCAGCGGTTAAACATCGCGAATTGCCGATCTACGGGATTCAGTTTCATCCGGAGGTAACTCATACACCTCACGGTTCAACGCTTATCAGAAACTTCCTTTACGACGTTTGCAAATGCGAAGGCAAATGGCGTCTGGACCTTTTCGCCGAGGAAATGGTCACGGCGATCAGAGAGCAGGTCGGCGAACGTCGAGTCATCTGCGGACTTTCCGGTGGTGTCGATTCCTCCGTAGTCGCAGCGTTGCTATATCGCGCTATCGGTGACCGGCTGTCGTGTATCCTGGTGGACAACGGCTTGCTGAGGAAAAACGAGACAGCGGCTGTTCGTGAACAGTTTTCCGGACACTTCAAGACGGACCTTCATGTTGTTGAGGGCGAGTCGCAGTTTCTGTCCGCTCTTGAGGGGGTTGAAGATCCGCAGGAAAAACGGCGGATCATCGGACATGTCTTTATCGACTGTTTCAAAGCGGAGGCTGAGTCGATTGAAGATGCTGCGTTTCTAGCCCAGGGAACACTGTATCCCGACGTGATCGAGAGTGGAGCCGCTCCTGACGGTCCGGCTGCCACGATCAAATTGCATCACAATGTCGGTGGCCTGCCGGATGAGCTTGGTTTTGAGTTGATCGAACCTCTGCGTGACCTGTTCAAAGACGAAGTAAGGAAACTCGGACTTGAACTCGGCCTGCCTGATGAGCTGGTATGGCGTCATCCGTTCCCCGGGCCGGGGCTTGCTGTACGCTGTCTGGGAGAGATTACCCGCGAAAAGCTTGACGTCCTTCGGGAAGCTGACGCGATCGTCATTGATGAAATCAACAAAGCCGGACTTTACCGCGATACTTCACAGTTATTTGCGGTTCTCCTGCCGGTTCAAAGTGTAGGTGTTATGGGGGACGCACGAACTTATGACAACGCTCTTGTCATTCGTTGCGTGGATACCGATGACTTCATGACGGCGGACTGGTCGAGATTGCCCTACGACGTGCTTGCGAAGATGTCCACGCGAATCATCAACGAAGTAAATGGAATCAACCGCGTCTGCTACGACATCAGCAGTAAGCCGCCGGCAACCATTGAATGGGAATAGGCCGAATCAAAACACATTGCCCGAATTTGTTCGACTCGTAGAATACCCGGGATACGACTTGAAAATGCACGAAGGACGTAAGGCTGCGGCTTTGATTCCTTCGTGCTTTTGTAGTTAAACGAACCTGTATAAACCAAATGACAGCGCTGCGATATGAGCAAGCAATACATCTTTCAAATGGTGGACGTGACAAAAAAACACGGCCACAAAACCGTCTTCAATAACATCTGGCTGGCCTTTTACCCCGGGGCCAAGATCGGCGTCCTCGGTCGAAACGGTGCCGGTAAGAGTACCCTGCTACGGATCATGGCGGGAATCGAGACTGAGTTCGACGGCGAGGCCCGGTTGACCGATGGCTTCACTTGCGGATACCTCCCGCAGGAACCCCAGCTCAACCCGGACAAAAACGTCTGGGACAACGTTCAGGAATCGGTCGCTCCGCGGCGCGCTTTGCTGGACCGGTACAACGAACTCAGTGCCAAATGTGCTGAACCGCTGGACGAGGCGGCGATGCAGAAGGTCTATGACGAGATGGCGCGGGTCCAGGATCAGATTGATGCAACCAATACGTGGCAGCTGGATCGCGAAATCGAAATTGCTTTCGACGTTATGAACCTTCCACCACGAGATGCTGATCCATCAACGTTGTCAGGTGGCGAACGTAGACGCGTAGCGCTTTGCAAGTTGCTGCTGGAGAAGCCTGACTTGCTGTTGCTCGATGAGCCGACAAACCACCTCGATGCGGATTCCGTGCACTGGCTGGAGAGAACGCTGCAGAACTATCACGGAACGATCGTCGCCGTGACACACGACCGCTATTTCCTCGACAACGTAGCCGGTTGGATTCTTGAACTGGATCGCGGAGAGGGTTTTCCATTTGAAGGAAATTACTCTGCGTGGCTTGAGCAGAAACAAGCCCGACTTAAAGTCGAGGAAAAACAGGCGGCCGCGCGCAAGAAAGCGCTGGCAACTGAGCTTGAATGGATTCGCAGTTCTCCCAAGGCACGGCAGGCCAAGAGTAAAGCCAGGATTACGTCGTACGAACAACTGGCCGCGGAGGCTCAACGCGAACAGGACATGGATCTGGAAATTCAGATTCCTGCCGGACCTCATCTCGGGGATGTTGTTATCCAGGCGGAAGGACTCAACAAGGCCTTCGGTGAAAAAGTTCTCATGGAGGATGTGAACTTCAGGCTGCCACCGGGCGGAATCGTTGGAATCATCGGCCCCAACGGCGCAGGGAAGACTACGCTCTTCCGCATGATCACCGGGGAGGAAACTCCTGATAGCGGCGTGCTGCGGATCGGTGATACAGTTCAGCTGGGCTATGTCGATCAGAATCGTGACGCACTCGAAGCAGACAACTCTGTTTTCGAAGAGATTTCCGGAGGGCACGAGACGCTCGAGTTGGGTAAGCGGAAAGTTAACGCGCGATCGTATGTCAACAGGTTTAACTTCCGTGGCCCCGACCAGGAAAAGAAGGTCGGTGTACTTTCCGGGGGTGAACGAAACAGAGTGCATCTGGCAAAACTGCTTCGTCGCGGTTCAAACGTGTTGTTGCTCGACGAACCGACGAACGATCTCGACGTTGATACGTTGCGGGCCCTTGAAGAAGCGATCATGAGTTACGCCGGGTGCGTTGTTGTTACCAGCCACGATCGCTGGTTCCTCGACCGTCTGGCAACCCATATTCTCGCTTTCGAAGGTGATGGCTATTTGCATTGGTGCGAGGGCAACTATGCCACTTACGAGGCCCAGAGGCGGGAAAGGCTGGGGATCAAGGAAGATGAGCCACGTCGATTCCGTTATAAAAAACTGGCGACCTGATAGCAGATGCGGCGAAATGTTGTTCCGTCGTTGAATTGTACGGTTGCCCGGCTATCGTAACGGACTCTAAACGTTCCACTGATGCGCGAAAGATCGCCAGCATGACCCTCGATGGACAGCATTGTGTCCATCGCGCAAGATCAATCGAAAACAACGCTAACAGTTAGCGAATGACCATAATTTTGAGGCAAAACCAAGATGACGATTTTGAGATCAGGTTCTACAAAGAAATACTCGAACAACTGGGCCAAAGCTTTCGGGGAAAAAAAGACGAAAGCCAAATCCGGCAAATCTGGTTCGGCGAAAACAAAAGCAGCGGCGACAAAGAAATCCAAGTCTCGAAAGTGATGTCTGACATCGCTCGCTGAAGCGTCGTAAGCAGCGGAACTAACAATTCTGGTGTGCAAAAAGCCTGTGGTCACGCGAAGAGGAGATCATTCGCGCAAGTTGGTCGTCGTTTAACTACGATGAAAACAGGTTAATTTCTGTCGATCGCAAGCTATGTCCACGTCATCATCCGAATCGTCGAGTTCTCAAAGTGGCCGGAATAAGGTTTTATCCGGAGCGTTTGCTGATGGTTCAGAATATTTGAGCAACCTGCGGCTGTTTCCTGCGATCGTAGACGGTCTCAAAGATCCGGTTATCGTCACGGATGATGCGGGTGCCATTCGTTATTTGAACGCATCAGCCTTGAATGAGTTTGGAGCCGGTGATGTCGACGCCGCCTGCCGGCAGATAGGTGAACTTCTCAAGCTTGTCCGTTTCGATGGCAAGTGTTTGACCAATGAGTTGCAGTGCGAATTTCCTGAGGGAAAACGTGCGTGGGTCGAGATCGAACGGAGTCAGATTTGTCTGGACGGCAATTGCATGTTCGTCAACGTGGTCCGCAACGTTCAAGCGCGGAAAACACGGGAGGCGGACCTCAAACGTGCAGCGGTTACTGATTCGCTTTCCGGCCTGAACAACAGGCGTGAGTTCCAGGCCATTCTCGAATCGTCAGTCTCAGGCGGATTGAGTCTTGCCATCATCGACATTGATGACTTCAAACAGATCAATGACAAATACGGTCATTTGACCGGTGATCAGGCAATAGAATTCGTTGCTCTGAAATTGCGGGAATATTTCTCAGATGCGGTGTGTATTGCCCGGCTTGGAGGCGACGAATTTGGGATTTTGCTGAAGCTTGAAGGCGTCACTACGGATCTGGTCGAGTCGGTTGATGAACTGGTCCATCAGATTGCGAAAAGCGAATTTTCTGAATGTGGATCGCGAATGACCGTATCTGCAGGTATCGCATCAGCAGACAAGGCGACAACAGCGCGAAACATTCTGACGGTCGCCGACATGGCGCTTTACGAAGCCAAGCGGGACGGCAAAAACCGTGTGATCGCCAGGTCATGCGATGATGAAGAATCGGATCAGTAGCTCGATTCAGTGAGATTCGTAAGATACGGAATCTTCTACTGCCGCTGAGACTGTTCCAGGTAGTAGAACATTTCGTAGATTTCGTCGCGGGTAAAGTTGTCCAGCAGCCCCTTTGGCATAATCGACTTGGAAGTCTTCACCATGTCGTCGATGTCATCCTGAAGAATAATCGTCGGCTCTGTTGACTCAGGATTGTCGATTAATTCGATCTGGTCGTCATTCTCGGAGACGATGATCCCTGTGATTGTCAGTCCATCGAGCGTAAGAACTTTGTGCATCGAGTATTCTTCGTCAATTCGATGAGACGGTTCCAGAAGTTCTCTCAGAACCTCGGTTCGTTCACCTTCAAATTTGGCAAACACTTCGTCAAGCTCCGGACCTACAGCACCGCCCTCGTCATCAAGTCGATGGCATTGTGCACAGGTTGCTTCGACGAAGATCTTCCTGCCGATGTCCAGTGAACGCCCTTCAAGCCCCGAATCCAGTCCATCCTGAAGGTCTTCCATCGTCCAGTTCTGAACGAGAGTGCGTGAGTTGCCGGTAGGATCATCAGGCTTCACCGGGTTCTTCAGCCATGCATCGAGATCTTCTACAACGACCATCACTCCATACATACGTGACCAGTGTTGAGGGAAAGTGCAGACATAGGGATATTCCCCCGGTTCCGCAGGGGCATTGAAAGTTAACGCCTCGTGCTGATCCGTCTGAAGCATTTGCGTCGCGTACATCACGCCTGGATGCTCAGGAACATACTGTTTGCCCTGGTATCCGTTGTTCGGTCCGGCCTCAAGTCCGAGGTCGGCGATCAGCTTCATATCGCCCGGTTTCGTGATGATCAGGTTGTGCGCTGCCAGATCGTCGTTCTGCAGTACAACCTGAACAGGTCTTCCGGCTTCAACGGCAAACCAGGGTGTGTCGTATCGCATTTCGTCTTCAATGGTCCGGATACGAATGACGCGAACGGTTACCTCATTCAACCTGTTTCGAAAACTCCTGGCCTGATCAACCGGAATCAATGCGAGCAATTGATCTGCAAGTTGCATTGCATCAATGAATTCGGTGGTGGTCCGGTTCTCTGCGGGTGTGTCTTCTGCCAGTTGGACAAGAAAGGAGACCAGTTCGCGCGATGTGGTTTCATCGCGCTGCTCGGACGGTACGTTAAGCAGGGTTCTAACGGCAGGAGTTCTAAGCTCCTCCTCAGTAACCGTGCCGGCAACCAACGTGAAGGTCTCCGCTTGTGAGGCAGGGATTTCACGAAGGGTTCGAATGGCTTCGGCTCGATAAGCCATTGGATTGTCAGCTGAGAAATAGCTGATGACCTGTTCTCGTTGAGCGGCTTTCAAATCGCGGTCTGGAATTCTGGCCACTGCTTGAAGGCAGGACAGAACTCCTTGCTCATTCTCAGATCCGGTTGTCCATGCCGTTTCCGCTTCGCCGGCGGCGATCAGTGCTGCGAAAGCGGATGATCTTACAATTTCACTTGGTGCGGCAGCAGCTTGCAGAAGAGCCTCTTTTTGTGACTTGAGATCCTCTGCTGGAAGTCCAAGCAACATCCGGGCAAGTTCTCCGGCTGTTTGAATATCCTGCCGGTTTTCCTTTAGAGAGCTGATGGCTGAAAGCAGCTCCGCGGCCGGGTTTGACTCGTTGAGGGCAACAAGAGCTTCCAACGATTCCTGTCGAAAGGCAGGGGACATGCCGACTCGTGTCAGTATTGCTGAATAGACAGGAGTGTATTTCTGATCGTCAGGCTTGCGTTCAACAAGAAGCAGGCGTTCGTTGTCAAGTCTGCCCAACTGATACGCTACGGCACGGGGGCTGCGGTCCAGGAAAATTTTCGGCGGTTCCGGCTCCTCATCTTCCTCCTGAAAAGCAGCGGTTGCCACCTGCAGCAGACGGTCGGTATTCATATAGGGGTGATGCCCCGTGTGTTGCCAGAGAATCCGGCCTGATCCGTCGATCAAAAACGTACCGTGAAGCGGTTCATTCGAGAAATTGTCGAAAGCTCGAAGCTGATTGAAGAGGACTGCATCTTCGTCACTCATCATTCGATCGAAGGGAAGTTCGCCTTCATATTCAAAGACTGACTTCGCAAGCGTCTTCCTGTTCTCTGCGGAAACCGTTAATACCTCAACACCTTGCCTGTGGAAGTCTTCAACCACGGGACCGAACGCCTCAAGTTGTTCCACGCAATGAAGACAGTCACCACCAAGGTGAAGAATGACGAGATGGGGCTGACCAAGATAGTCACGACTGGAAACCAGCTGTCCACTCCAATCAACGAGGTCCCATGTCGGCTCAAATTCTACTGTTGCCGAGTGTCCATGCACGTCATGTGTAGACGTCGCACTGACGAACTGCGTTTGCGCCGATGCTGTACTTCCAGGCGCTGTGCCAATTACCGACACGAGCGCTACGAAGAGAACTTTTGCGATGGTCTTGCGCTGAAGAGTTGCGATGTTCGAATTCATATCTTGAGTGTGTAGTACAGGAATTGAACTGCCTTTTCCGAAAGGCAGATATGTACGCCGACGCGCGCCTTGCCTGCTAGCGCATCACGCGATTGTCGCCAGGTGGTTCCACGGGACCGAACCGGTTTTGAGGGCGTTTCGATGCCAAAGCATCAATCGGCAGCGTGAGTCAAAGAAGCTTGCGCCGCGGGCACAGGCCACTCAATAGACTGAGAATCACACCGCCTGTTGGGTTAGTTTTCAAGAGCCCGCATCGTTTCATCGAGCGTGTATTGAAGGTAGTAGTCCATTTCGTGTTCCAGAACATCGAGAGCGGCTTCTATGGCATCGTCGCCCTCCATAAAACTCAAAGCTCGTACTGCCTCAACGCGAACTCTGGGGTGGTCGTCGTTGACTCGTTCGCGGACAAGTTCGATGGAATTCTCAATGTCATTCAGCCAGAACGAAAGAACACGCGTGGCCGCAGCCCGTGCGCGATGATCTTCGGCTCTCAAAAGTCGCTCGAGAAGCTGAGGCTCGGGTGAATTGAAAGTCTGGTACATCCACAAACCTTCGAGCAACCGGTGTTCGTATTCCGGATCATTCTCGTCAAGAGCCCCGAGCCATGTTTCCAACTCAGGCAGGACCTCGTTTATGTCCCGTTCAGCGAGTTCACGCTTGGCGCGGTAACGGGTCCGGTCCTCATACTCTTTGAGGAGTTCAAGGAGGTCGGCAATCGGCGCTCCTTCGATCCGTGGTGGAGTGAGCAATGGCCTGTCTTTGTAAGTCACTCGCCAGATGCGGCCATGTGACTGGTCTCGACTCGGGTCCCGCAGATTGTGCTGCAAGTGGCCGATCAGAGCATTGTGCCAGTCAACGATGTAAAGCGAGCCGTCGGGTGCGAACTCAACATCAACAGGGCGGAAGTTGCCGTCTTCACAGCTGACAATCGGGTCTGTTTCGGTCCCCCAGAAACCGGATTCCTTTTCCTCGATCCGGTGGTTGAGAACTGCCCGATGTGTGATGCAGTTGGTTACCAGCCAGTTTCCTTGAACTTCGTCCGGAAAGTGGCGGCTGGAAACTATCTCGCAACCCGCCAGTGGACGCGTACGTTTTTGATACAGCGTCTGGAAACGATATCCCTTTTCCTTGCCCACAAGATCCTGAATCCTTCCGTCATGGGATCCGCCCGGGTGTTTCAAAGGATACGGGATATGTCCGGAAATCGGAGTTGCCCAGTAGCAGAGTCCGCCGGAGGCATCGCCGATAAAATTCTGGCCCCAGCGGTCGAAGACGTGTCCCCAGGGGTTTGAGAATGTCAGCGATACGTGGACGCCAAATTGATCTGTTCGCGGGTTGTATTGCCAGATTCCAGCCTCTGCAAGGCGGCTCAAACCATAAGGACTTTCAACTTGAGAGAACTTGAATGTTCCCTCCTGAAAATAGAGGTTGCCGCCGGGGCCCCAGATGAAGCCAGCTATCCCGTGATGGGAATCAGCGGAATCAAACCCTACCAGTTGGCGAATGCTGGTGTCGGCGTGATCGTCCCCGTCGATATCCTGCATGAAAAGAACGTCAGGTTGTTGAGCGATATAGGCGCCGCCGTTACCTATTTCGAATCCCGTCGGCTGATGAAGTCCATCAGCGAAAACGATGCATTCGTCTGCCCGGCCATCGTTGTCATTGTCCTCAAAAATGAGAACCTTGTCGTTCAGTTCGGTTTTCGGTTTCCAGTGCGGATATGACTGCATCGTCGAAACCCAGAGTCGTCCT
Source organism: Planctomycetota bacterium (assembly GCA_039029995.1). Taxonomy (GTDB): domain Bacteria; phylum Planctomycetota; class Planctomycetia; order Pirellulales; family Pirellulaceae; genus Mariniblastus. The sequence goes on along the minus strand of JBCCFB010000026.1, from coordinate 1,162 downwards.
TCATTATCGAAATTGATGTTTACCGGATTGGCCAGTTCAGGAAACTGCTCTTCGGAAGCAAACAGGTTGATTTCATAGCCTTCGGCAAGCTCAAACAACTCAAGCTGTTGTTCTGAAGTGAGGTATTCGAGCGTTCCAAGTTTGCCTTGTTCGCGCTGGCGATCGTTGGCTCCGCCTACGTTTGTGGTCGGGTTGATAAACGGCAGCGTGTTGCTGTCATCGACTGGAGTTTCAAAGGTCGCTCCACCGGCCATTGCCCAGATTCGCTGGTCACGATTGGCGGCCATCTGATCGAGAATCGCCCTTTCGCGTTCCATGACGTCACGATTGTTATAGGTTCGAGAACCGTCCTGCCCTGCGTTTCCACGATCACCATAAATCGAAAACCCGTTAACCGCCCGATAGCGATGCCACCAGTGGAAGTTTTTATCGTCAACAACTTCTTTTAGCGATGCATCGATGTCGCCGACCGTCGCTGGCGCTCCCATCAATTGCTGATACATGATCGGGGCGAGTGTTCGGTATCCGGAATCATTCAGGTGTGCGCCATTCAGAGTCAGCTGTTCCTGATTGCTTTCGAACATCTCTCTACTTGGATTGAATAGATCGAGGAACGCAACGTCGGTCGCTGCTGCTACAGCTTGAATTGCTTCGGTGTAAATCTGCAGACGCTGGTTTTCGGCTTCTCCGTTTGGAAGATTGCTGTTGCCTGTATTTTCGAACGCGATCGGTGAGACGAGTATGACCCGGGTCGGGTTGCCGTCTTCGTTGTAGTCCTGCGCTTTCGTAGCCTCGACTACTTCCGTCAGGTCACTGGTGAACGACTCGAGTCCATCTTCGCCGTCAAACGATTCGTTGAAGCCGAAAAACATAATGCAGCCAAATGCACACACCCACTGGCACACAACTTTGTTTTTCTTCAGTACAGTGTATAGATCTATGGATTGTGTTTTTTCATTTTTTTGTGTTTCAGACCCATTTTCTGTGTAATTATTCGAATTATTCGTATATCTATCCCCCAAAGATGCTTTCAAATACTCATCAAGGTATTTATCATGCAACATCTTCCTTTACATGCTTTATGTAGGTTGTCTACAACCAGTTCCTTTTCTTGTTGGACTTGGCGTCTCAGGAGAAGGTCAGTTGGGAGCTGGGCATCGTT
>JBCCFB010000025.1:0-37975 GCA_039029995.1 Planctomycetota bacterium | reverse complement strand
GGGTTGGAACATCTATTCAGCTGTGCGGACTTGGTTTGCAAGTGGCTGGTATGTTCTCACTCAATAGAAGCATCGGTTTCGTAGCTGCCAATCGCGGAATCAAGACCGGTGGGATGTATCAGTTTGTCAGACACCCGCTCTACTTCGCGTACATCGTTTCCTTTGCCGGTTTCCTGATGAACCAGTTCACCTTCCGCAACCTCGCGGTTTATATCCTGATGGTGGTCTGCTTATATCTGAGAACCCGATGCGAAGAGGGTATTCTCAGACAGGATGCTGAGTACCGTGAGTACGCAGAAAAGGTCAAATACCGGATGATTCCGGGGCTTCTGTAAACAGCAGCATCCAATAGGCGCAGCAGGAAAAATTGCAGCTCTGGCAAAGTTGCGGTCCCGGCTTAGGCGTCAAGTCTGACGAATAGTTCGCGCGACAACTTTGCCACCTGAACGAGCAGTTACCTCTTCGTTTTCGAATACAACTTCTCCTCGACGAAGTGTTGTGACCGGCCAACCCTGCACTGAAGTGCCAGAGTAGATCGAAAAGCCGGCGTTGGAATAGCCTTCATCGGTAATCGTCCGCGTCTCTTCCGGATCCCAGATGACAATGTCGGCGTAGGAGCCCTCGGCAATAACTCCCTTGTACGGGTACAGCCCGAAGATCTTCGCGGCATTGGTAGAGGTGACGTCTACAAAACGTTCCAGCTCCAGCCGTTCCTGCGCGACCTCATGCATCAGCATCGGCAGCATGACCTGTAGATTGTTCACACCGCCTCGCGGGTTGTTGATCGTCAGGGCCGGATCCATTTTTTCGTCGCGAGTCCACGCGGCGTGATCGGTTGCAACAGTTGAAATGGCACCGTTTCTAAGTCCGTCCCAGAGTGCTTCCCGGTCGAACTGAGTTCTGACAGGTGGCATGCCGACGAACAGCGGAGCATCTTCCCGTTCATAAATCTCATCCGTCAGATGCAAATACATTGGCCGCGTTTCGAGGAATACAGGCAGCCCCTGACGGCGCGCGTCTTTGGCCAGCCGTATCGCCTCCCCACTGGAAATGTGAACCAGGTAGATCGAAGCACCAGTTACCGCGCATAAAGCAATCGCCTTTCGAACGGCCGCGATTTCTGCATCAACGGGGCGGCTACCCGGATAGTACTCAAGCGAAGTTCTGCCTTCTGCCGTCAAACGATCGGCGGCTCGTTGCAACGTAACTTGATCTTCAGCATGAATGGCACAAGTCACACCTAGTTCACGCGCAGTCCGCATCAGATCGGATACCTGCATCTGAGCTGATTCGAACTGTTCGGTCAGCATGAACAGTTTGATTGACGGCTGACCGATCGAAACAAGATGCTGGATCGATTGCTGGTCGATCCGGGCAGGATCCGTTGCGACGAGATGGAAGAAAAAGTCGCAGATGCCTTTCTCTTCGACGGCTGCTTTGTCTTCGGTGTATTTTTGCAGCAGCGACTGCCCACGAGCCGGAAAGCTCATGTGGCCCAGGGTCGTGATTCCTCCAGCCAATGCAGCTTTGGATCCCGAATTGAAGTCGTCACACCATGGTTTGGAGAGATGTACGTGGGGGTCGATCCCACCGGGTAGCACTAGCAAATCGCTGGCAGAAATGGTTTGAGACTTTGATGAACCCGGGACAAGGCTTCTGCCAACCTCCGCGATCCTTTCGCCGCGTACTCTGATGTCACAAATCTGAGTACCGGATTCGGCAACTACAGTTCCGCCGGCAATGATGATTTCCGATTCACTGGAGTCAGGATGGTTCGGTTGACTCACTGCAGAATCGCGACGGCATCCCGGGCTCAAAGCCGCCAGCACTGCGCCTGCACCCAATCGAATGGCGGTCCGGCGAGTTGTTTTTTGCGGCAGCTTCATACGTTCGTCCGTGTCCGGCATTTTGCTCCACTGCGCAGGCTAACCGAAGAGCAATAAATCGCAAAGACGAATCAAAGTGCCGGCCGGTTTGTAGCACTGCTATCCAGCTGGAATCCACGGGTAGGGTGCCGCCAGAAGTGGCTGGGAATTCATCATTCCGGTTTGGAGGTTCGCGCCGGATTTCAGGCCGGGATTCCTCGAATTCCCTTTCGAATTTAATCGACTTGTGCCAATAAGCCGGACTGCACTTCGAATAGGCAGATGAAACAAGAAGTATTTTTTACGTTCCGGTCGCCCCGTTTTGATGGGGATCCGGGAAAAGGAGAGTCCAGTGAACGAAACCACTTTGTTGCTTGTCATCGCCGGTAGCGCAATTGCTCTGATCGTTGGCATGTTTCTCGCAAGCGGATTTATGTTTGTCAAACATAACACCTGCCGCGTCATCGAGCGCTTTGGCGAGTTTCATTCTGTGAAACATGCGGGGCTTCGCTGGCGAATTCCGTTGATCGATTCCGTCAAGCGAACGGTCGGTTTTGAGATGCAGAATCTTCCGACGCTGGTCCGAACCAAATTGAAAGACAACGCTTTTGTCGCGGTGGAATTCGTACAGCAGTACTGGGTCGCGAAAGATGACGATACAGTACGCAAACTGGTCTACGAGCTGGGCGCAAACTATGAGGATCGAATCACTGAGCGTGTTCACAACGAAGCTCGTTCGGTACTCAACCGACTCGACTTGAACGACGTTTACGACAAGAAGGACGAAATCGGACATGACGTCGAAGTCGAACTGAAAAAGTGGTTGACTGACTACGGTATCGAGTTGGAGAAGACGTTGACTAACGACGTAAATCCGTCTGACAACGTTGTCCGCTCAATGAATGAAAAGAAGCAGGCCGAGTTCGATCTGCAAACTGCAGAACTTACAGCTGAAGCCGAATACAAGAAAACCGTTCGTGCTGCTGAAGCCCGACGTGAAGGCAAGATCGCTGACGGTGAAGGTATCGCAGGGCAACGTAACGCGATCTTCTCGAATATCAGCGATACGGTAATCGCGATGGACCGCGCATTCGGCGGACGCGTTCCTGTCGAAGCTATCCTGCACCACGTGCTTGAACTGCAACGTCTGGACACCCAGGAACAGATTGCAAAGAACTCGTCCACAACGACACTCTTTGTGCCCTACCGTGGTGGAACTGACAACGACGACATCAGCGAACAGATCCTGCGGGGAAATCTTGCGTCGGACAAGACGTTGGATCTTCAGCGAAACGGATCCGACGATGACCCGACTCCGAACGGACACGTTCGACAGGCAGGCTAGGTCTGCCCTCGGGCGGCTGAAATAAAACAGGCCGGCTGCAATCGCAGCCGGCCTTCTTTATGTTGACATCTTCCAGGGTTTCTGGAGTGTTAACCGCAATGGAAGTTACCCGTTATCAGGATTCGATTACCGTCACTTTGGAAATCGTGACGTCGCTCAGCGGTTTGTCGCTTGAATTCGTTTCAACCATGCCGATTTCGTGCACAACTCGCAGGCTCGCATCATCGGCTGTTTTTCCGAATGCGGTGTACTGGCCATTCAGGAAGTCCTGAGGGCCGAGGCAGATAAAGAACTGGGAGCCGGCAGAATTTGGATCACTCGCCCGCGCCATCGACAACACGCCGTCGGCGTGAGGCATGTCGTTAAACTCGGCGTTTACGTTAAAGCCCGGGCCGCCTGTGCCGGTGCCCTGCGGGCAACCGCCCTGAATCATGAAGCCGGAGATGATCCGGTGAAACGTCAGGCCGTCGTAAAATCCGGTTCGGGCAAGACCGATCAGGTTCTTGCAATGTCCCGGAGCTTTTTCGGGTGCGAGATCGAGCAGGATGTCTCCGTGGTTGGTCTCAAGCTTGACCTGGTATTTCTTTGCCGAGAAATCTACGTCGGCAACTGCTTGATCAACAGCGTCTTTGGAACTCATTTTTTCCTCTCGTATGTGAACGTCCAGTGGCGGACGCATAAAGGTAGGACTTGGTTTTATCCGCGACCGTCGTCGCAGAATAACAGATCTCCCGACGATTATTTGAGTAAACAGGACCTGCCTTCGTCAATACTCCGCGAGAGGGGCAACGCTCTCTGTATGTTAGCGTCTTGCGTTGACAACGTGCGTTAGCAATCAGAATCGGATTTATCTATGGAATCGCGAAATGCGGTTGGGGACGACGTTGAATTGCCTCGCGATGACCGGGACCGCTCTCAATACGTTGGTTATGGGGTTCCGGGCGTCGTGTTTGTCAGACGATTCCGGAAATTAGTTTTCACCACGGCGACTTTGCCGATTGGTCTGACCGATCTCCGCAGAAAATTCTCTCCATATTCCTGACATCTCCGCAAACTTTTCCGGCTCACTATCTGCGAGATTGTTCTGTTCCGTTCGATCCGTCGCGAGGTTGTAGAGTTCAAATTCCCCGAAATTTCTGTTTACCAGTTTCCAGTCTCCAACCCGAATCGCGTTGTTTTTCCCCTGAAAACAGAAATAGATTCTATCTGCCTGATCACGGACTTCGCCCGCGAAGATTGGAGCCAGCGAAGCTCCTCGCAATGGGCCGGTGGTTTGGCCTTCGAACTGGTCGGGAATCTCAAATTCAGCCACATCGGCGCACGTCGCCATGATGTCAACAAGGTGGCCCGGTTGGCGCGTGATCCTTCCGGGGTCAGCCAGCCGTTGCGGCCAGTGGACAATCATCGGCGTACAGATGCCACCTTCATGCTGGTTCTGCTTGTATTCGCGGAACGGCGTGTTACAGGCATGAGCCCAGCCACGATCGTAGACCCAGTAGGATTCCGGATCCCACGGTGCCAGATTCTCTTCGCGCGTACGCTCACTTGTTCTTTGAAACGGACAGGCTCCATTGTCACTCCAGAACATGATCAACGTGTTGTCCAGCTGGCCACTGGATTCGAGGTGTTGCAGTAACCGGCCGAGATTTTGATCCACTCGATCAATCATTCCAGCATACGTCGCCATCATGAGCTCGTAGGTGTCCTGTTCCCGGGCAGGCAGGTCGTTCCACGCAGGTACATTATCAGCCCGCATCGCCGGGACAGTTCCTTCCGGGAACAGCCCGATTTCAAGTTGCCGTTGAAATCTCTGTTCGCGCAGCACATCCCAGCCTTCTCGATATTTTCCAAGGTACTTTGTCACATCCTCTTCGGGAGCCTGCAGCGGGTAGTGGGGGGCGTTGTGCGCGATGTAGAGAAAAAACGGTTTTTCGTTTTCCGTCTCATTTAGAAACTGAATCGCATAATCGGTGTTGGCATCCGTGGTGTAAAAACCATCTTCCGGCACTTCAAACACTTCTCGACCCAGTCGGAACGTATCGTCTCCACGGAAAAAGTTGGTCGCACCACTCAGATGTCCGAAGTAGTTTTCAAAGCCGTGCGCCAGCGGGTCTTCGCTCAGATGCCATTTACCGGTCATCAACGTTCTGTACCCTGCCAGCTTCATGACTTCGGCGATCGTAATACAGTTTTCAAGCCTGGCTGTTTTTACTTCCGGATGGAATCTGCCGCTCATCAACGTAGCGCGTGTCGTTTCGCATTTTGCGCAGTTGTAGAACTGCGTGAAGCGAAGCCCTGATGCGGCAAGCCGATCGAGATTCGGAGTTTCGATTTCTCCTCCGTAACACCCGGGGTCAGAAAAGCCCATGTCATCAACCATGATCAAGACAATATTGGGTCGGGCATCAGCCGGGGAATCGGCACATACAGTCTGCTCAAGGATTGGTTGAGCAAGGAGTATCGCTAGAGCAGGAAACACTGAGGCGAACATCGGATTGAATTTGGTCATGGCGTGCTGAAGTGTAAAACCGCGGGTTGTTCAAACTAGTTACGTAGCACCCGATCTGGATATTGCAAAAGTTTGCCGGTTAAAATTATGGTCATGGATTCAGGACAAGGTAAACACGCAGGGGCTCATCCGACTGGATTCCCGCTGCTGCGAGGTATCGACCATCACTGGATAAAGAAATGCATGCCGGAGCGGAGTCATCGCCGTAATAGAAAGTGGTCACTGCTTGCGCCCGTTGAATATCCCACTGGATAATCTCGCCAACATCGCCCGATCCGCCTCGCGCTATGAAAAGGAAGCGGCCATCGGGAGAAAATTCGCTGTCCCAGATGACCCCTTCAAATCCGAGATCGTCGGGAAGATTGCTTTGGACAACATCGAGTACCGAAACTCGCGAGGCAATGGAGCTGGCGAGAAATCGGCCATCCGGCGAAAAGGTAATTTTCGCGGCTGCGGTTCCAATACGACTCTTTGACACGAGCGTTCCATCATCCATATTGATGCTCGCCAGCGTCCGGCCATCGGTAAGCAGAGCTGTTTGGTCATCTCTGAAAAATACGGATCCTGCTCTACCGCCAAATCCAGGCACTTGAAATCGTTGTTCTCCGGTCATCGAGTTCCAGAAATAGAACGTGCCGTCCTTTCCGGCGGACGCAACGATGGATTCGTCATTACTGAAGTCCATACTGACCACCTGGTTTTCTCCGTGGGCGCGTACCTCGAGCGGGTTATCGATTTTGCCCGAGGCTGTAATGTCGTAGACGTATACCAAGCCGCTGTTTCCGCCACAGGCCAGCCTCGAATCTGATACTGAAAGCACGGGCCATAACTGCCACGAGAAATCATTGCGTTCCTCGATGAGCCTGTTGCGCGACCAGTCGATACCTTTGATCGTATCACTGGAGCCGGCACTGAAGATCATTCCTGATCTCGCGAACTCAATGGCTTCAACGCCGCCCGTTTCGAATTCCGCCAGAAGGTGCTCGACATTGTTCAGGCCAGGTTGCAATTCTGAGGCAGCCTGCCGGATTTCATCAGCGATCGGCCGTGGAGGCATTGGAGCATCTGAACGACGATCTCCGAACGGTTGCCACTCCGAGCCGGCTGGATGTCGCAACTCTGATATGCCGATCAACCCTGTGTTTCGATTTCCGATCGTAATCAGCCATTTGCCGTCAACGGATTGTGTCATTGTCTGGACATACCCCGCTGCGGCAGACGCATACGTCCGGAATTCTTCACCGTCGTCGACGTCCCATTGGTAGACGAACCCGTTGCTACCCGCGAATAGAGTTGAGCCGTCATGCGAAAACTCAAGCGACCAGACCTGGTAGCGACAATCGATCTGATCCATGATGTCTCGCGTTGTGGAGTCATAAACGAGAACTTCGCTGCCATTGGCCAGGGCGAATGAGCTGCCGTCGTGGGAAAACGCCGCGAACTGTCCTCTGTCACTAAGTTCGTAGGTTCGTCTTGATGTTGGATCATCACGGTTGATCGTGAAGTAGCTGCGCCCGTCAGTTGCGCAGATTGTGTTGCCGTCATCAGAAACAAACGCGCTTACGTTTCGATCGAGAAATTTGTAGCTTTTGATAAGACTGGATGACTGCACATCCCAGACCAGCAATGAGCCGTCCTGATCGCCGGAAACAACCGTTGTTCCTTCACCGCTGAAGGAAATTGAAGTTACGGATTGATCGTGTCCATCAAACGTGCCGTGGTCAGTCAGCCGGCCACTTTCGTTCAGACTCCAGATTTTGATGAGCCCCGATGTTCCGGCCGCCAGAAGAAAACGGGCGTCTGGCGACACAGCGATCAGATTGATCGGATTCAATTCCTCGAGATTGCTTCTGCGGTCAATTTCGCGTCCACTTCGTGCTTCGCAGGCGGCGATATCGTAGCCGGACGCTGCATAGATGACACCGTTCTTGCTCATCGCGACATCGACGACGTTGAGGTTTGATGTTTCAAAGCTTCTGGTGGGGAGCAGAGCAGTTGTACGTTCGGGAACTTCATTAACTGGCGGCTCGTTTGCGACTAACTCCGCAGGCTCTAACACCTCGTCGTTTGTAGTTCCGTTCTCGTCCTCGAGTTCCGCAGCACCGGACGCCGCCGGCGGCGAGAGTGCTACCTGACCGGAGTCTCGCGAGTCTTCGGTTTCAACTGCCCCGGCAACTTCATCGCCTGGTTCGCCATCCATAGGTCGATTGACATAGTCCAACGCATAGACAGCCGTTAGCGTAGCCATAGCGAGTGAAAAGAAAATCGCGGCGATGGCAGCCACGATGATGTGTTGGCGGTTTCTGGAATCAGTTTGAAAGTCGCCGGGATCCATTGCGGATGGCGCTGAAGGCATCGCATGGCCGGCAGACGGTGGCGCGACTAGAGACGCGACCGGATAACTTTTGCCACCGGACGCTGCCTCGTGATTTGATGTTGGTGCAGGGGTAGGCAGCCGCGCAGGATCTGCTTTGGTTTGCGCGCTTCCAACAGTTATCGCACTCGGGGATTGCGACTTTTTGCCGGCCGCTGTATCGCTGAAGAAGCCATCAACATCTGGAAGTTCAACGCCTTGCAGATTTGACTTTTTTGATTGCGGCTGGAATTCGGCATTCGGTTTCCTGCCCCGGGTGGCAGGGACAACGGCCTCCCCGGTGCTGTTACTGGCAATAGCCTTCGTTGGCATTAATGTGCTACACGCAGGACAACGCACACGCCGGGGCAGGCGGCCTTTCTTTATTGCGAACTTTCGTGAGCAGGCGGGGCAGGTAATTGACCGGCGATCTGTCATGTGTACGTTTGCCGAAGATTTGCCAGTGTAGGATCACTCGTTTGTTTCACCTTGCATTATCAGGGGCCGTTCGGCTGGTGAAAACGGTCTTTGTACCGGCAAAGGTTGATTTTGAACGTCCTTCTGGTACCGTGAAATGCACATCAGGGGCTAGAATGCCCGCTGGAAAGAAGCAAACTTTACCTCTTCTGGAGTTCAACATGTTGCGGCGTGTTTCTGTATTCGTTTTTGTGCTCTGCCTCGGAATTACAGCATCTTCGCTGGTTCAGGCTCAGGAGCAGAAAATATTTGAAGGTGAGCTGACAGCTGACGACAACAGGCGTGCGGCTGATGACGCCTACGTTGATGCATTCGAAGTCGAACTTGAGGCCGGCGCGCTTGTTACTGTGACCATGGTTGCAGGAGACAACGACGACTACTTCGACACGGTTGTTGAACTCAGCGGTCCGTCCGGACAAGAGTACCGGAATGATGATGCAGCGGATATCCAGGGCTCAAAGCTGAGTACCGTTATCCCCGAAACTGGAGTCTGGGATTTGACTGCGACCTCATTCAGTTCAGGTGAGACTGGAACCTACACAATCACAGTCGATATCTCCCAGCTTGAACGTGTTGAAAACAAACGTGGCGAACTGGAAGTGTCAGATGACCGGTGCTTGAAAAACGGCGAATTCTACGATCCGTACGATGTCGAAGTTGAAGAAGGTCAGACCTACATGGTGACCTGTGTTTCATCTGACTATGACACCTACGTCTCGGTCCTCTATCCCGGGGGACACGTTTACAACGACGATATTGACGGGAACACCAACAAGTCGATGGTCACATTTACTCCGGATGAAACCGGCCCGGCCAAGATCATCGTCACCAGCGCATACGCTGACAGCCTCGGGCGCTATCGTCTGAGCATGTTCAAGGTTCTGGATCCAGATCAGTAGAACTTCGAACGCGGAAAATTCGAACTGATAAAAGCAGAGTGCCGGTTCCGACAAAGAGCCGGCTTTTTTGTTGCGCGGAGTGCTATTCAGTACTGCTAGTCAGTATCGACGATCTGAAGATTGCAGAATGCGAGGCGAAAACTCTTTCGTCCATGCTCGGCGAATTCAACCGCTGCGGTGCGGCGATTGTCACGCCCGGACACCATAACGACTTTGCCGGTTCCGTATTCAAGGTGCTCGACAGTCTGTCCAACGCGGAAAGACGAAGGAGGAACGCGTTCAAGATTCTCCTGTTTTTCTGCGAGCTGGGCCGCCGTCATAATACGTGGAAGTTTCGAGCGTTCCGGCTTGCCTGATTTTTTGGCTGCGGCGAGAGTCACCGCCTTCTCTTTGACCGAATCGACATCGTCATCATTGCGGCCACGGTTGATTATGTCGGCAGCCTCTTTTTCAAACAGGTCGATGTCGAATGAGACATCCGCTTCTTCCGGTTCTTCGCTGGAAAAAGAATCAGACTCATCGGGGTATGCGCCGGGCCCGTCGCCCCAACCCATATCGTCAAAAAACTCAGGGGGAGGCTGATGAGACTGAGGTTCATAGACTTCCATCGTTTCGCGGGGAAGCTCCATCAGAAACCGGCTTGCAATCGTCGGCCAGAAAGAACCTTTTTTCATACGAGACATCGAGCGACTGATCTGTAGTTGTTCCATCGCTCTTGTAATCCCGACGAAGAATAATCTGCGCTCCTCCTCGATTTCTTCGTCGCTTTCGTTGCTGCGCTCGTGCGGTAGTACACCGTCTTCGGCTCCGACGATAAAGACATGCGGGAATTCGAGGCCCTTTGATGCGTGAATGGTCATCAGGGAGACAAAGTCTGACGTTGACTCCCAGACATCGGTATCACTTACCAGAGCGCATTGCTCGAGATACCTTTCCAGGCCACCATCATCGGGATGTTCGTTGTCGAATTCCTGCGCCGCGTTGACGAGTTCGTCAATGTTCCCGGCCCGCTCAAATGCTTCTTCGGAACCGTCTGCGGTCAGCCACTCGCGGTACTCCGTCGCATCGAGAATTGACTTAATGATCGTTCCGACCTGGACAAACGAGACGGTCGGATCATGAGCGATCATGGATAGACCGTCGATCATCGCCGCGAAATCGCGCAGCTTCTTAGCCGGTGCGGCCGAGAGCGTCGAAACGTCAGCAGCATTGCGAGCGCTTTCAAGCATCGAGATGCCCGCTGCCAGCGCATGGTCCCTCAATCGGGAGATCGTGACAGCGCCGATTTTTCTGCGCGGTACATTCACGATGCGCTCAAAGGCGACGTTGTCGCGCGGATTATTCAACAGATGCAGATAGGCGACAATGTCCTTGATTTCACGGCGCTGATAGAACTCGTGACCGTTGACGACCTGGTAAGGAACTCCGGCGGTTGTGAGTGCGTGTTCGACGGAGCGGGAAAGCCAGTTTGCGCGATAGAACACGGCGAAATCGCGGGGACGACGTTTGCCTTTCTCGATGGCCAGCGAAATCGTATCCGCAATGTCAGTCGCTTCGTCCTGCGGCATCGGAAAAGCTACCAGCCGTACCGGCTTTCCGTCCTCGTTATCGGTTTTCAGTGATTTGTGTTTCCGCTGCAGATTGTTTTCGATCAACTGGTCGGCGACCGAAAGGATGGCCTTTGTACTTCGATAGTTCTGTTCCAGTCGGACGACCTTTACATTGTCATAGTCCTGTTCGAACTGAAGTATGTTGCGGATGTCGGCACCACGCCAGCCATAAATCGATTGGTCAGGGTCTCCTGTGACGGCAATGTTTCTGACATTGAAGTTGAGCAGTCTGATGAGCTGGTACTGCGCGAAATTCGTGTCCTGATACTCGTCCACCATGAAATAGGAGTATCGTTCGTCAAAAGCCTGTCTCAGTTCATTGTTTTCACGGAACAGCTCGACGCAGTGAAGCAACAGGTCGTCAAAATCGACTCCGTTCGCCATACGCAACAGCTTTTGATACTCCGGATAAACGCGTGCCAGAATCGCATCGAGTGCAACTCCGGGCATCGGAGCATACTTTTCTGCAGTTACGCCTTTGTTTTTTACATTGCTGATGTGATTTTGCAGCGACGCCGGCGAGTAATGTTTGATGTCGACTTCGGTATTCTGGATCGCCTGTTTGACGACTTTTTTGGAATCTCCGGAGTCGTAAATCGTAAAGTTCGGTTCAAGCCCTGCGGCTTCGGCGTGTATTCGTAGAATGCGGGAACAGAATCGATGAAACGTCCCGGTCCAGGTTCGATTGTGCGGCTCAAGCTCCTTGAGGCGCGCTTTCATTTCGTCAGCGGCTTTGTTGGTAAAGGTCAGAGCAGCGATGTGATGTGAGGGAATCCCTTTGCCGATCAGATACGCGATACGATGGGTTATCACGCGCGTCTTGCCGCTGCCCGGCCCGGCAAGAATCAGCAGCGGACCGTCGACGTGCTGAACCGCCTCGCGCTGCGCAGGATTCAGAGGTTCGAGTAACTGGTCGGTAAAATCAAACGACATCAAAAAAGGGTTCCGGCGTATTTCATATGCAATGACGATCCCTCGATCGCCGGGGTCCACAACGGTTGGTACCACAGGCAAATGACACCTAAGGTCATTCAGCAAACTCAATCTACTTCAACGCCAGCAGTTGTTATAGGCAGAGCCAATCGCAGCATGGCGGTTGGCGGTTGTTGTTCTAATCAGTCGGCTACGCTTTATGCCCTAATTGCCCAGTCGCAATCACGGGCCTTGATCACTTGCTAGCGACCAATGCAAATTTCGGCCTGCCATAATCGTATTGTTAAGTAACTGTGATATATTTTCGCGGGTCACGGAATCGGGGCAAGCCGGGTTGAGGCTGTCTTTTTCGTGATGACCAGCGGGTAAAGACGTATCCGCGGAGAATCAGCGGCTGAAATGAATCAGCGCATGATTCAAGCCACCGCCCAGACGGTAAGGCTTAATCCATACAATTTTTCCAGGAGGGACATCGATATGGCACGCACTCGCATTCCGCTGTCGCAAGCTGAAGAAGAGAAACGTGATCTTCGTGAGAAGCTTGATCTCAGTGCTGCTGAAATCGGACTGACAGTTCGAACCACAAACTGCCTTGAAGAGAAAGGCATCTTCACTGTTCGTGACTTGCTCAACACAACCCGTTCGGAGTTGCTGAGCATTTCAAACTTCGGCGAGAAAACTCTGGACGAAGTCTATCGATCGCTTGAGTCGATCGGTTTCTATCGTCCGGGACACGAAGTTAAGCCTAAGTAGGCGCTCCTCGTCGGTTGCACAGACCGACAAAAAACGCTGCGTTCATTCAGTCGGCTGACAATCGCGAAAAATGAGAATGGATAGGCCGGATAGCGATTGAATTTTCGACTTGGAAAGTCGCAGTACACTCCTTCAGAATCAAAAGCGGCGGACAGCCTTGTTCGCCGCTTTTTCAATGCCTTGTCTGCGTCAATTCCGGTTTGGGATTCGCGAAGAACCTTTCGCAGCGAGCATTCCAGCGGAATGAGGTATCCGCTTTGAACCGTCTAGGAATCTCAAACGCCATTGCCTCCCTACTGAAGACGAGTTGACATTAGCCTGTCTCGGGCAGAAAGATCTCTTTGACGATGATAAATATCGCGAGGAACAAAATGAACCAGGCAAAAAATGTCTTCAATTGATCATTCTTCATCCGGCTGGCGATGAAAGACCCGGTCAATACACCCGCGACCATCGTGGCTGCGAAGCCTGCCAGAAAACTCCATTCGATGTCATCGTAGCGCTGGTACATGTCTCCGCTGAAACCGATTACGGATTTGACAGAGACGATCAGGAGTACGGTGCCTACGATCGTATTCATGGGAAGGCCGTAGAGGAGAACCAGTAGGGGGACCATCATCACGCCTCCACCCGCGCCGATCAGGGCTGAAAGAACACCGATGAAAACGCCGGCGCCGATCAGGGTACCGAAATAGACTGACGGCTTGTTCTTGCGCAGATCCGGATTCGGCTTAACGTTCTTCCCGATCAGTCCCATCATCGAAGCAAACGAAAGCAGAAGTACGCTGGCGAAAAGAAGAAGGGTGAACATCTTTTTGGTGACCGTAAAGGGGCCGATCGTAAACCACTCATCGGGAATCGCTTCAACGAGCCAGCCTCTGACAAAGAGGGTCGCCAGAAGAATCGGTACTCCCAGCGATAGTGCTGTCGAATAGTCAACAGATCCACTGCGCAGTCTGGGGATGACACCGAAGGTTGCTGTCACGCCCCCGAGAATCAAGGTATAGGCCGTCGCCAGATCGATCTCTTTGCTGAGTAGATAGACCATCACCGGCAACAGCAACGAGGCTCCGCCACCGATCAATCCCATGATCAAGCCGATGATAAAGCCCATCACGTAACCGAGTGTCGATTCAAGAGCGGAACCGATTAGGACTTCAGCAATCATGGGGCTTTGAGTGATGCAGAACGATGATCGAAGTTTGCCCGTCGTTGGAAACCTGACGATTTCCGGAAAACAGAATTTGTCCTGTAGCGGCCAAGCGGATTTGAGACCACTGGCGGGCAAATGCGAATAAGCTCACATCTTACCCGCGTAGGCACAAAACTGAGAACACAGATAGGGCGGGTTGCGACAATATTGCCACCGGAATGGTTGGAAAATAGGGCCTGAGATGATTAGCAGAACAACGGTCTCCAAAGGACCCGTAAAACGGTTCGCATAGTCTGCTTGCCGGCCCGCACATTGTTTGACCCCGTGCCATACTTCAACCAGACTTGAGGCCGTCAAATCCGGCCCGTGGAATCGGGAAATCGCGATCGCGAAATCAGGTCGGTTTTCTTCAACTCGATCACTTCTAGAAGAGCAACCATGAAATCTATTACCAGTTTGCGCGTCCTGGCGGTTATCGCCCTGATCGCAGCTCTATGCGTGCCTGTCATTGCCGGGACTCAATCGGACGGCGATTCCGATGAGCAGATGCACAGTCGCCATGTTGATCCTTCCAACTTCGTCTCATCACTGAAGTTCAGAAACATCGGGCCGGCATTCATGTCCGGCAGAATCGCGGACATTGCCGTTGATCAACAGAATCCGAATACGTGGTACGTGGGCGCTGGCTCAGGAAGCATCTGGAAAACAACCAACGCGGGAACGACCTGGACACCGGTCTTTGACAACTATCCGGTCTATTCAATCGGATGTATTACGATCGACCCCCAGAACAGCAACACGGTCTGGGTAGGCACCGGCGAAAACAACGGCGGTCGTCACATCAGCTTTGGAGACGGTGTCTATGTTAGCCACGACGGTGGGAAGAGTTTTCAGAATAAAGGTCTGTCCGGTTCCGAGCATATCAGCAAGATCATGGTTCATCCCGGCGACTCGAATACGATTTACGTTGCCTCTCAAGGACCGCTTTGGTCGCCAGGCGGCGAAAGAGGTCTCTACAAGTCTACCGACGGCGGTGAAACGTGGAGCCTCGTCCTTTCTTCGGACAATGAATACACAGGCGTGACGGACATCGTTATTGATCCGGAAAACCCGGACGTCATGTATGCCGCCACCCACCAGCGTCACCGGAACGTATGGGCTCTGGTCAACAGCGGCAAGGCATCCGGAATTCACAAATCCACCGATGGTGGTGAGACGTGGACAAAACTAGGCAACGGCTTGCCCGGTGGAGAAGTCGGCAAGATTTCACTCGGTGTCTGCCCGTTTGATTGCAATGTTGTCTATGCGACTATCGAATTGCCCGGTCGTGTCGGGTTCGGTGGTGGCAACGGCGGATTCTGGCAGTCTACAGACGCCGGCGCGAGCTGGAACAAAATCAGCGACACCGTTTCCGGCGGAACCGGACCGCACTACTACCAGGAACTTTTTGTAGACCCACATCGCCAGGGCGTGCTCTACCAGGCTGATGTCAGGTTGCGAAGAAGTGTTGACGGTGGGGTGAACTGGGAGAGCGTTGAAGGTGGTAGCAAACACGTGGACAACCATGCGGTTGCATTCCACCCGACCGATGAAGACTTTGTTGTTGTCGGCTGTGACGGCGGCGTCTATGTCAGCTACGATTTTACCGAGACGTATCGCTTTGTTTCGAATCTTCCACTGACTCAGTTCTACAAGCTGTCGCTGGACAATGAGATTCCGTTTTATCACGTGACCGGTGGTACACAGGACAACAATTCACAGTATGGCCCTGTACGCACTCGAAACGTTCAAGGAATCCGGAACAGCGACTGGCGGATTACGATTGGCGGGGATGGACATGACAATGCCATTGATCCAGAAGACCCCGACACGATCTACAGCGAATCGCAGCAAGGTTACATCAGGCGGTTCGATCGTAGGACGGGGGAAGCTGTTGATATCCGTCCACAACCGGGGGCCGGCGAGGAGTCGCTGCGATTCAACTGGGACGCTCCGATTCTGATCAGTCCGCACTCACATACACGTGTCTATTTCGGCTCAAAGAAGCTGCATCGCACGGATGACCGTGGTGATTCGTGGGTCGAGGTCAGCCCGGACCTTTCACGCGGAATCGACCGGTACACGTTGCCGACGATGGGTAGCGTGCCAAGTGTCGACGCAGGTTATGACCTGCTTGCCATGAGCCGTTTCGGAAATATCACCTCCATAAGCGAATCCCCGCTTGTTGAAGGGCTGCTCTATGTGGGGACTGACGACGGGTTGATCCAGATCAGTGAAGATGGTGGTGAGACCTGGCGAAAAGTTGACCGCATCTTTGATATTCCAGACTGGTTTTTCGTCAACGACATCAAAGCTGACCTGCATGATCCTGATACCGTTTACGCTTGCATGGACGACCATAAGACAGGGGATTACTCGCCTTATGTTGTGGTAAGTCGTGACCGTGGACGTACATGGGAGTCCATGGTTGGAAACCTGCCTGAAAAGCACATTTGCTGGCGCATCGTTCAGGATCATGTTCGCAAAGACCTGTTCTTTCTCGCGACTGAGTTTGGAATCTACTGCACACTTGATGCAGGGGAAAACTGGTTTGAGCTGAAATCCGGATTGCCGACGATTTCCTTTCGTGACCTCGAAATCCAGAAAGATATGGACGACCTGGTCGGGGCTTCGTTCGGACGCGGATTCTACGTTCTGGATGACTATTCACTCCTTCGTGACGTGACCCCCGAGCTGTTTGAAAACGGTGAATTCCATATGTTCCCTATTCGAACGGCATTCTGGTATCTGCAAGACGACGAACTTGGTGGTCGTACCGCTTTTCAAGGTGACAGCCATTTCAGTGCTGACAATCCGACGTACGGAGCAACCTTTACCTATTACGTCGGTGATGAATTCAAATCACTCAGACAGCAGCGTAAGGAACGTGAACGGAAACTTATCGAAGCAGGCGAAGATGTGCCGACGCCGACTTTCGATGAGCTTCGAGAAGAAGAGCTGGAAATCGAGCCGGCTGTTTACCTGGAGATCTACGATTCTGCAGGTGAGGTCGTTCGGCGAATCAATGGCTCGTCGTCCAAAGGGATTCATCGTGCAACCTGGGATTTCCGCATGGTTGGATGGGGTGGATCCGGTCGTGGACCGATGGCCGGACCGGGTGACTACACGGTCTGCGTGTTCCGGTATGCTTCAGGCGAGACAACCGCACTTTGTGAACCTCAGCCGTTTGAAGTTCAGTCCGTCGTTGATCCTTCTGTTGAAATGGCAGATCGCGACGCCGTGATCGAATTCAGCCGAACCGCCGGCAGATTATCAAACGAAGTGAACGCATGTTCTTCCGTTCTTGCAGAACGCCTTGAACAGATTTCAGGAATCAAAGACACGCTGCGGTCCGCTCCTCAAGCTACTGCCGGTTTGCTCGCGGAGGCTGAGTCGTTTGAACGACGCCTGAAGGAAATGCAATTGCTGATTGATGGAGATGATCTGCGTTCGTCGCGGTTCTCGGAAGCAGTGCCGTCGATCAGCGGCCGGCTGGGTGGAGCACTTTTCGGTTCGCTTCGCGGAACGCAGGGGCCGACTGAAACTCACCGTCAGCAATTCGCCATCGCGGAGACCGAGTTCGCTGCCATCCGTGATGAACTCAAAACTCTGCTCGAAGATGAACTGGAACAATTTGAGCAAAGGCTCGATGAAGCAGGAATTGCGTGGTCGTCAGGAAGGTCTCTTCCGGGCAACTGAAGGTCTCTTCCGGGCAACTAGTGCTGCGGCATTAGTCCTGCATCCGCTGATTCAACCAGAGAGTGAAAACAGTCTCTGATTGGCAAACAAAAACGCCGCTCATTTGAGCGGCGTTTTTTTGGGGTAAGAAGAGCTGACTTGCCGCCGGAGGAGCGATATGTGCAGTCAAGTCAGCTCTTCTTCGTGCAGCGGAACTGCGCAACCGCTGCGAACAGGGACCCGGAGTTCCGGTGTAACTACTGAAATGAGATGTGTGAGATTTTGCTCTTGCCTCTTCTCTGTTCCATGTCCGAGGATTCGACTTCCGAGTATTCGACGTCCGGGTATTCGACGTCCGGGGCGTTCGACGTTCAGCCTTTCAACACGATCGTCACAATTTTCCAGTTGTGTATAGCTAGAGATTGTTGGGTTTGGATACCGGAAGGTCGGTGATGGGAAAGGCTTGTATTGAACTATTAACCGGCGGAGCTTTGTAGTTTCGCCCTTTCTGAGACGCGTCAAACTTTTTGTTTTGTCTTCTCTTGTCCCAGACAAAAAGTGCCTTGGAACCTGAACTGTTAATGAACAGTTCAGCTAATTCAAAATCATTGCTTGCATGAATCTGCTCATAAAGGTCTTCGTCAGACATCGTGAGGCCGTGAGTATCACGCGCGATCAGCAGGACATCGTCGAGCCGTATGACATCAGACCATCCGCAAAAGTGATCGATTGCCTTGATAAATTTTAGAAATTCCAAAATAGTCACCTGAAAAAAGAGAGCCGTCTCATTGCGCCGAACAGCGCGCACTTCGAACGTGGGCCGGAGTGAAGGCGACAAATTTCAGACGCTCCGGCTCTAAAATGAGTTCATGGTTGCAATCACGACAGCGGCGTTCGGCGCAGGGTCCGTAAATCTCTGACGACCGCTATGATGATCGCTGTTGACGGCGGTGAATTTCGCCGACACAAATAAAGCGCCCGCCGGAGGGGAATCTTCCGGCTGTTGCCGAAGTTCACCGCATATTTTCCGGAAGTTTCATTCGCCATTCATGAAAACCAGCAAATCCCTGCTAATTCGAGCCAAAGATGATCCGGAATCTGAAGCATGGTTCAGGCTGGTCCGTATTTATGATCCGCTAATCGCCGGCTGGTTGCGTCAGGGGGGAGTTTGCGATTCCGATGTTGCCGACGTCACGCAGGATGTCCTGATTGCTGTAGTTAAGGGACTCTCCACGTTTGACCACAACGGTCGTACCGGCGCGTTTCGAAGCTGGTTGAAAATGATCGCGATCAACAGGTGCCGCCGATACAGGGCAAGTAGAAGCCGCGGAGTGCCAGCGGAATCAGACAGCATTCTCGATCAGTTGGAGGATCCCCGTAGCGATCTATCCAGACAATGGGATGCAGAACATGACCGGCATGTACTCAAGACCATCTTTCAGCTAATCAGTGTTGAGTTCGACAACCGTACCATCGAGGCATTTCAACGATTCGTGTTTAAGAACGAGTCAGCCGCCGAAATCGCAGCTGACTTCAATGTGTCTCGAGGGCAGATCTACAAATTCAAATTCAGAGTGATGAAGAGGCTTCATGAAGAGGCCCGTGGCTTACTCGATGACGCGCAGGGCAAGGATGACTCCGCGGAATATCGCCAGGATGAAACGCAGCTCCCGACGTCTCAAGAGTCAGATGATGATTCGAATTCGTTGATAGAGAGTCGTTAGATGAATCAATTTACGGCTGACAAACATCCTGATGATGTTTTGTTGCGTCGTTTTCTCGCCGACGAACTGACAGATCAGGATTCGGGATCGGTCGCCAGTCACATCGAAGTCTGTGTCAGATGCGAGAAGACTCTGGATCATTTGAGCATGGGCCTGCCTCTACAAGCCGGTTCATTGATCGACTGCACATCCGCACAAGAGCTCGCGGAGGGAGATGTTTCCACGTGCGGTGAAGCCGGTAGTACCGGCGGTGACTCTGACGATATCGAATCACGAAGGCCTGTCAGGTTCCGCCATGGTGAAAAGTATCTGGTAACCGGCGAGATTGCCCGTGGCGGCATGGGAGTCGTCTATCGCGGATTCGACAAAGAACTGAAAAGGGAGATTGCAATCAAAGTTGCGCTCGGCACGGGAGGAAAGTTCTCCGGCGCCGAAGCCCGTTTCTATCGGGAGGCTCAGATTTGTGGAAGGCTTGAGCACCCGGGCGTCGTTCCTGTTCATGAGCTCGGAACGCTTGAAGACGGCCGTATGTTTATCGCCATGAAACTGGTTGAAGGGGAAACTCTCGAAACCATCATCGGCGATGGTTCGAATCTGCACGTGAGTGATGAAAGCGGCGAGCGACAGTTTGTGGATGGCAGTTCCAACAGTGCGACCTCGCGATTGATCGATATTTTCAGTCAGGTTTGCCACACGATGGCATATGCGCATTCACGTGACGTCGTTCATCGGGACTTGAAACCGAGAAACATAATGGTTGGAGCCTTTGGTGAAGTTCAGATCATGGACTGGGGGCTGGCCAAACGAAATTCTGTTGATGATGGCGATCACGATTTGTCTTCGGTCGAGGGCCGGGTTGTGCTACCGGGTATGACGCGGCTCGGGTCGGTGATGGGAACTCCGGGGTATATGTCGCCGGAACAAGCGCGTGGCGAAGCGGTCGATCTTCGAGCAGACGTTTTTGCTCTGGGGGGAATCCTTTGCCGGATCCTGACGGGACGACCTCCGTTTGATGAGGAATCGGCCGACAAATCACTGGTGAAGGCCTCTGGCGGACGAACTCAGGATGCAATTCGGCAGTTGAATGATTGCAACGAAGACCCGGAACTTGTTGCGATCGCCGTTCGCTGTATGGCAATCGAACCGGCGGATCGACCGGACGATGCACGTGACGTTGACCGACTGATAACCAACTACTTGTTACGTCGTGATGAGAAGCTCAGGGCTGCACAATTGGAAAGAGCCCGCCAGGATGAGCGTATCGAAGCCGGAACAAAACGACGGCGTCAAAGACTGTGGTTCGCGATGGCGATCGCCTTCGTGTTGCTTGGAACCGCCTTCTCGACAATCCTATATCTGGCGGAAAAGAACGCCCGTCAGGCAGATCAGTTCGCAGCAGAAAACCGGGACATCAGGGACCTGTTGCGACGCGAGTCTGAGATACAACGGCTGCTTGGGGCCGTTTCTTTGACAGAGTCACGTGCGCTGTCTGCGGATGTCGATGACCGCGTAGCAATCTGGAATGAGGCGCGCATGCTTGTTGATGCGGCAGCGAGCCATCTTTGTGACAATGTCTCTGCTGAACTCAACGCACAACTTGACGATACCCGCATGCTAGTGGATGAAAAGGCCTCAGAAGCACTGCAGCGTTCAAGGGAGTTTTCCAGAAACTGCGAGATAATCGCAGCGATCGAAAAAGCAGCAGATCTAGCTTCCTATCCGGACGCAATGTTGAAGATTTCGGCCAATCAGGAAGTCATCGAAATTCTGGAAAAGGCTTTTGCAGGTTATGAGCTGGAAAGGGGCGGGGATGTTGAGCGGGCTGCAGCGGTTTTCCAGCAAAGCGCTATCAAGGCTGAACTGGTCAGGGGACTTCAGCTCTGGCAGGTTCAACTCGAAATGACAAGTGAGCCTGACGCCGGCTGGTTTCAACGGCTGTTTGATGCTGTGGATCCGGACCCGTTCAGGACCGCCATCAGGCAGGCGGCGATCGAACAGGATCGCGAAGCACTGACCGGGTTGCTTTCCAGGCCCGAGGCATTCGAGTCAGAAGTCAATGCGTATGCCATGTTGCCGTGCTTGAGATCCCTGGGAATGTATACGGCGCTTCGTTCGTATTTGAAAGAAGTATGTCGCAGGTTTCCCGATGATTTCACGATCAACTGGAGTCTTGCTGCATTGACTGCCTTTCCGAATAAGAGCCCTGAGAAGGGGGACGTCGTCGAAGCGGACTACGAAACGGCGAGACAGCATTTGTTAATCTGCCATGCTCTGCAGCCTGACAACGTTGGCGTCATGGTCAATCTTGGAAGAGCGTGCGATCGACTGGGGCAACCTGATGAGGCGCTGAAATATTTTGAACGGATGGTTGAACAGGGTGAAGCGGTTGCTCAGGCCTACATTTCGATGGCAGCGGTCCTTGATAGGCAAGGCGACTACCAACGTGCATTGGAGTTATGCGAACTGGGCCTTGAAGAAAATCCGGAAGTTCAAGTCGGTCATATCAACAACTCGATTCTCCTGCGCCGTCTCAAGCGGTTTGACGAAGCCTTGGGTGCCGCGAAAAACGCGGTTGAGCTTTTTCCGGATGATGCGGAGGCGCTAAGGCATCTGGCGATCTGTTCGGCTGAATGCGGAAAGTTTGACGATGCACAGGAAGCTATTGAAACAGCCCTGCGGATAAACGGACCTTCCGATCATTTTCTCGTTGTAGGAAGTTCGATTCTGGGAATGCAGGATCGCTGGGACGAGTTCTTCGATTTCAACCGCAAGTGGTCAGAGTTTTCGCCGGGAAATACCGATCCGAAATCAAGGATGTGTGATGCCCTGGTTGAGTTGGATCACTGTGATCTGTCGCTCGCGCTGGCGATGCGGTTTCTGGAGGATCATCCGGGTGACATGCGTTTGATTTACTGTCATTGCCGCGCGCTGGACAGGACGGGAAACAGCGAAAGGGCACTCTTGCAGCTGGAAAAACTACTCGAGGCTCACCCCGATTTTCAAAGTGCAAAAAGACTGAGGCGGAAGATCGAGCGTCGCCTCGCGCGACTGGCAGTTGTACCTGTCGTGGCTGAGCTGGATCCGGCGGATGGCTGCGAGGAGGAGTTCCTCTACTCGCCGGAAAGAATAGCTTCGGAGCCTTCTCCGGTTCGCTAGTCGCTTTCGCGGTTATCTGCCCATTGGTCCCGCTCTGTCCCGTCGGGCTTTCTAAGCCTGTTTGCTAGTTGGTTTCTCCGACTTTGAAGCACTTCAGTACACCGGTTCCTGCCCGCGCATTTGACCTCACGAATAGTCGGCCGTTCGAAAGCGCGGGTATCGCTCTGGAAATACCCCGCTCAAAAATTCTTGCACTGCCAAGCTGCTTGAAGCTGTCGGGAGTTGCCTCGAACAGCGTTAGCTTTCCCTGGTGTCCGAACAGAATCACGAGATTTCCGGCCATTACAGTATGACCGACGGGCACTCCGTCCATGTTCCATTTGATTTCACCCGTCAATGCCTCGACGCATCGCAATGAGCCGTTGCCGTGATCTTCACGGCCGGCGGTTCCGTAGAGATGTCCCTCGTAGATACACGGTGTCGAATACTGGCTGCTGAAGGAGTCATCATTCTCCCAGGTCACAGAAATCTCTTCACCGGAAATGTCGATCAGTTTTGCACCGACTCCGTACGCTTCATTCAAGAAGATGTGTTGGTCGAAAACGACGGGAGTTGCTCCACGTGCCGTCGCCCCGGCTCTGCCAAAACCTGTTTGAAACAGGACTTCGCCGTCTTCGGGGCTCAGCCCCAGCAGGTTGGTCCTAGATAGCGCAACGATCACCGTTCGACCGTTGAACTCCGCCTGGACAGGCGAAGCGTAGCTTGCTCTATCATCAAAGGCCTGCCAGATTTCGTCGCCTGTCTCAGGATCGAAGGCGACGACGGCAGAGTTCTCTCCTCCAACAGTTACGATCAGTTTGCCATCAATCATTGCCGGTGACGCTCCGCTGCCAAAATAGCCGGGAGGGGCGGCAAAATCGTCTCTGACATTACGCATCCACTGTTCGCTTCCGTCTGAGAGATTGAGACAGATCAACCAGCCTTCGTGATCAAAGAGAAAGATGCGACCGTCGTCAACCAGTGGAGTAGCTTTGGGACCGGCATCGCCATCCATCAACGCGTTGCGGCGGCCCGCATCAATCTTTGTCCGCCAGAACGGTTCTCCGGTTGCTGCATCCAGGGCTTCGCAAATCAGGAACTTGTTGTGGCGATGAAATACGATCACGTTTCCTGCGACCACAACGACGCCGGCATTTCCTTCTCCGACGGCACGTGCCCACAACAGTTCGGGACCGTTGTCGGCCCATTCGTTCAGAAGAGTCTCACCCGTGGCGACACCGTTTCTCCCGGGGCCGAGGATTTGCGGCCAGTCGGGGCCCGCCAACTGATTGACGGGCCTTGCCTCGATATCATCCAGTTCCAGTTCGAGATCCTGTACCTGATACCCGACAGAATTTGCAGATCCAGTATCACCGACGCTGGAAACCGGATTCTCACCTGACGCCCGCCCTGTAGTCTCGTTGGATTTGTCACCGCACCCGGCAAGACAGAATCCGATTGAAATCAGCGGGAGCACAATCAATCTTGAAACGGAAAGTGAGGGGGACAGCGAGCAGGACATAGCGACGGTTCCAGAATCTGTCGAAGGAATAAATCGAGCTTCGTAAGTTGGCATTAGCTGGACCGGAATCAGGTCCTGCGATTAACCCGCGACATCATATCACACGCGGTAATCGGCAATCCTGTGTCTGCTACAATGGACGCGGCGCAATTACTGAAAGTTGGCGCCTGAAACGCAAGAGCGTCAAGGCTGCATTTCGTTGGAAACCAGGGGCTGGAGTTCTGTTGCAATGACGGACGGGAAATTTGGAATCGATGGTGATCAGTATCTCCTCACGCCGGATCAAATCGCAGAATATCATCGCGACGGCTACATGGTTCTCGAACACGTTCTCACCGAAGAAGAATTAGCTACCTTTGAGCCGCTTTATCAGGAGTTCATTGAGGGACGCGTCCCCGATATGGGACGTGATTTCTGTGATATGAGCGGCCCCTACGGACGTGAGTTCAAGGATTTTCAGCTCGTAAATGCCGTGCTACCCCGGAAATACCGACCGGAATTACAAGGAAACATTTTTGAACGACGTGCAGAGTCAATCGCCAGACAATTGATCGAAGATGAGATCGAGCTGGACTACGACCAGTTTCTGGCGAAAAGACCGAAAAAGGGTGGAGCTCGATTTGCGTGGCATCAGGACCTTGGCTACTGGCCGACCGGAACTCCGGACACGGTGACAACGACCTGCTCGCTGGCGCTTGACGATGCGGATGAGCACAACGGGTGCCTCCAGGTTGTACCGGGTTCACACCTTGAACCGGAATTACGTCCGCACCGTCCCATGCATGCGGCTGAAGGTGACAAAGGCAATCGAGATGAATCGCATGTCCTTACGGCCGAGTTGAATAACGATGACGAGATCATCCTTTTGCCGGTCAAGCGAGGCAGCATCAGCGTACATAACGAAAAGATTGTGCACGGTTCAGGTGGAAATCAGTCGGAACGTTGGCGCCGAACTTACATCGTCGCCCATCGATCAAGAGCCACGGTAGAGTATGAGCGGTCCATCGGATTTACCCATTCCCACAATGACGAGATTCAGTGGGAAACCCACCTCGATTCTCTTAAGTAGCGGCATGAAACCAGTATTCGTTCCTCTCTGACCAATGCGTCAGCCTGCAGACTGTAAAGCTCCCGGAAAATCTTCAACGATCATTTTGCTACATGCAGTATTTAATGTCATTTCTGATCGCCGGTCGCAAGGCATTCAGCGGATCAAACCGCAAATGGTGGCTTGCGCTGACGGAGGCAGTTCTGGCAGGCGCGATGGTAATCGGCGGTTTGATTCTTCTCGTCGTCTTTATCACTCTGGCCGTGTTGAACTGGTCGGAAGAAGGGCTCTACATTTCGATCGGTTACTTTGCGCTGCAGCTGTTGCTGGGTACAGGATTGATCGTGATCGGCACCTACAGCGTTGCCCGCATCTTCTGGAAAGTCGCCGCGTCCGAGGAGCGGCGTGGCGCGATCGTATCGAGGGCAGGGGAGATCGAGCTTCTAAATGAACTTGGTCGCAAAAGAAGTGAACTTCCAAACGTCCCTTCGGAGCGATATCGCCCTGTTCGCGGCCAAAGATTGAAGTTCAGGATATTTCCGTCACGTCGCAATGTCTGGGGATTCGGCTCCTCCGCTGCACTCACGATGCTGTTCGTCTCGGTAACCGTTGTACTGGTGTTGACGTCGCATGCCGCATGGGATCGAGGCAACACAGGACTGCTTGTCGGATTCCTGTCAGTTCCCATCGGCCTGGTCGCGATATGGTCTGTGTTCAATACCTTCCGCCGACTGCTGGCTCTGACAGGTGTCGGTCCACCACGACTTGAAGTTTCGGACTTTCCTTTCTTCCCGGGGGGAACCTACAAGTTTCATCTAACGCAGCCTGCCCGTGTAAGATTGCGGCTGCTGGATGTGAAACTCATCTGTCAGGAAGAAGCGACATTTAACGAGGGGACTGACGTCCGAACGGAGAGACAGACTGTTTTCGAACGCCGGCTGATCCGAAAACGCGGGTTAAACCTCAGAGCGGGAGCTCCACACACAGAAGAGTTCGAATTAAGGCTGCCCGATCGGTCAATGCACTCCTTTAAGAGTCCCAGTAACCGGGTCACATGGAAAATTGTTGTGGAGGCGTCTGCTCGTGGCTGGCCCGGCCAGATTCGCAATTTTACGATTCCTGTACTGCCAGCCCATATCGAAGACTCCGTTCCGGAATCAACAGCCAAACCGCAATCAATAAACGCGGGCCAGTCTCTTCAAAAGAACAGAGGGGCGGACAGTTGAGAAGCGAGCCGTTTTCAACCCGACCATCCTACGCATCGAGGACAGGTACGTCCGTGCGTTCGGATGTGTCCGTCATTATCCTTCCGGGCAGGACGCCACCGGTTTATCGGCCGGGCGAACTGTTGAGTTGCGAGTACAAAATTGACATACGCCCCGGGGGGCCGAAAGCCAATGCAATCGAAACGACAGTGCTTTGGCAGACAGAGGGGAAGGGTGATACCGATATCGGCGTTCATTTTTTTGAGCGACGCGAAAAGAAAATGGTTCAACCGGACGTTCTCCGGCAAACACACAAGCTCACCACCAAGCTTCCTCAGACCCCGCTCTCCTATGATGGCCGTATCGTAAAGATCGTCTGGTGTATTCGCGTCCGCATATTTTTCGACGACGGCGGGGAGAGGACGTTTGATAAAGCGATAAGAGTCGGCGACGCGATTTTCCTGCCGCCAGACGATCCAGGACAGGACGACGAAAAAAACGAGGATGGTGAAACGCCGGATGAACCCGAAACGAAGGAAAAGGCGTGATTCAATCTTTTCGGGCAGCAAGCCAGGATCCAACGGGCGAGCCCAATCCGTTCTCGACCAGATTCGTGTCGCCGGGCATGATTGCCTACAAGTTCGACGACGAGTTGAGCCCGAAGAAGATCGCGAATACCTTCCTTACACGGCGTCATCAGGTTGCTCAGATCGTTGGGCCGCATGGGTCCGGCAAATCAACTCTGTTAAGGTCTTTGTTTCCTCATTTGCGCCGCAATTTTGAACAAATCGTTGAGGTGAACATTCGCGGATCAAGTTCGATTGATTCGGTATGTCTACGAGGGCGGCAGACAGGCGAAAAGTCAGAACTAACAGAGCCAAGGTTACTTGTTGTGGACGGAATCGAGAGATTGCCGCTGACATCAACCATCGGGCTTGTTGGACATTGCCTGTTTGCAGGAACAGGCCTATTGATAACGACTCACCGGCGGAGTCCTGTGTTACCCGTACTTTTTGAAACCCGTCCGCAGCTGACGGTGTTTCAGCAGATCGTTCACGAACTGCAGGTCCACCGTTCCGACAAGCTTATTACACGTGATTGTTGCGCTGACGTTTTTCAAGCTAACAAAGGCGACATACGTGAATCGCTGATGACGCTGTACGACCTTTGGGAAGACAGAAGATGACTGATGGTTGCTGATTCGGCCTGATGTAGTCGACAAACCGGTTGTCCAGCAGGTTTAACGCCATCGGACGGTACGTGACTAGGCGTAGTCGAATGCCTTGAACCAGTCCCACGCGTCCGCCAGAGCGTCATCAACCGAACCGATCTTGTATCCCAGTTCAGCAATGGCTTTGTCACTGGTGTAGTAGTGGTTCAACTGCCCCATTTGTACGGCGGCAGAATTGACCGTGCGTTCGGCACCTGGAAGGATTCGGGAAGCCGTGTCCCCGATCGTTCCGGCAAGCGAAGCCAGCCAACCGGGCAGTACCTTGCGTGGAGTACGTCCACCGGTAACTGCAGCCATCTTCGTCCACAAGTCGAGGTAGCTCAGGTTGCTGCCCGCAAGGATGTAACGCTCGCCGGAGTTGCCCTTTCTGGCCGCTAGATAGACTCCGTCGGCAACGTCGCGGACGTCTACCACACTGCATCCGCCAGCAGGTGCGAAATAGACGAATTGTTTCGCGACGGTAAGCATCATTTCACCTGAAGATGGTTTCCAGTCGTTAGGACCGACCATGAAGCCCGGGTGAACGATAATTCCATCCAGCCCCTTTTCAATCTGATCGACGAATGCTTCTTCCGATTTCGTCTTGCTGACGACGTACGTGCACGCCGGGTTTCCGTTGGGAAAATTGCCGGACTCGTCTACCGGTTCATTGATCGAATCCGCAATGCCCAGCGTATCAACGGTGCTGACAAGAATCATTCGCGCTTTCTTCAGTCTTGCCGCTCGCGCCAGCTCGCGCGTTGCATCGACATTCACCCGTAAAGCCTCGTCCAACCGGGACCATCCGATCCGGATCAATGCGGCGGAGTGAATGACGAGGTCGATTCCGTCCAGTGCTTTTCCCAGTTCATCCGGTTCAGCAAGATCTATGTAGACCTTGTCCACTTGAATCCCGCTGGTCGCGCGCGAATCAGAGGTGCGTCGCGTGACGATGGTGACGTTGTGATTCTGCTCGATCAGGAGACGCAGGATATTGTTGCCCAGCAGTCCTGTGGCCCCGGTCAAAAGGACGTTCATCGGTTTCGGAATCGTTGCAATCAGGAATTTCGATTTATTCACTTGAGCGGTTACCGAAGCCCCGCCAATTCACGGGCTCTGTACTCGCAGCAGAATGCGAATCATAGTCTAATTCACGCCATTAAACACCTTGCACCCACCCGGCGAATCCAGCCGGCGCGCCCGGACGAAACTATGATCGAAGCCGTATCCACAGGAAGACAGCGGAAGGAATTCGTCAACTTTGCATGGAGCCACTATCGGGGCGATCCCAACTGGGTACCTCCGTTGCGGATGAACATTCAGGAACTTCTGAACTTCAAGCCGCACCCTTTCTATGAAAATGCTGAAATCCAGACGTTTCTGGCACGTGACTCCAGTGGGAATGTAGTCGGCAGGATCGGAGCGGTTGTTGATCACGGTCACAATCAGACGCACAAAGAAAAACGCGGAATGTTCGGGTTCTTTGAATGCGTCAATGATCAGTTGGTCGCCAATGAACTTTTTGACGCGGCAAAGGCGTGGCACGGCGAACGCGGAATTCAGATGATGCGCGGGCCGCTCAATCCGGCACTGAATCATGAGGCGGGGCTGCTGGTTGAAGGATTTGATTCACCGCCCGTTTTCATGATGACCTACAACAAACCGTACTACGGGGACCTGATCGAAGGCTACGGCTTTCAGAAGACGCAGGACATGTACGCGTTTTACGGTCACGTGGACATGATCAAAGACCTCGATCCCAAAATGCTCTTTGTCGCTGAAGAGGCCGCGAGGCGTTTCAACGTAAAAGTGAGGCCGATCAGCAAAAAGAACTTTACGAAAGACGTTGAGACGTTCGTCGAGATTTACAACCGCGCCCTTCCCGGAACGTGGGGCTTTGTGCCGCTTTCAAAAGCAGAAATCAAACACATGGCCGCCGGCCTGAAGCATCTGATCGAACCGAGTCTGACGGCAATGGCGGAAGTGGACGGCAAGCCGGTCGGCTGTGTATTCGCTTTGCTGGATTACAACCAGATTATTAAGCAGATCGACGGCAGGCTGTTTCCATTCGGACTCTTCAAGCTGTTGTTCGGCCGGAAAAAGATCAAACGAATCCGGATGATCAGCACCAACGTTGTTCCCGAATTTCAACGGTGGGGCCTTGGTCTGGTCCTCACGAGCCGGCTCGTTGAACCGATTCACCAGTGGGGAGTCGAGGACGCGGAGTTTTCCTGGGTTCTTGAATCGAATCATCTGTCACGCGGAACTCTTGAGCGCGCCGGTACCGAACGCTACAAGACGTATCGGCTGTACGACTACGAGCCGGCAGAAGGCTAGTCTGGCCCGACGCCGAGTGTCGAAGTTACACCGGGTACGATGTGCCCCGTTCGCGTCAATCGATCTTTCGTTGCCAGCACATTGCCAGCTAGCGAGGGAGCGCTGAAAAGCGAAGTTGACCGGCAATTCTGAAAAGGGATACCCTACGCCCGTCGCACGAATCTCATCTCGTCGTGCGCATGCAAACAGCGATAGGAACATCTCTGAAATGGAAAGGATTGCCATGATTCTGAGAACGCTGCTGATTGGAGCCATTGCCTGCCTCGTAACTCCCGCCACTGCCGATTTCGTCGAAAGCGCCGGAGGTGGTGCGGTTCCAGATCCGGGAGTCCTTGTTTCCGAAACGGCTACAATTACACGCAGCGAAACGATCAACGATCTCAGTATCACGTTGAACGATTTTGATCACACGTGGGTGGGCGACCTGGTCGGGACTTTGACCCACGTAAATACTGGAACCGAAGTCACGATTTTCAATCGCGTTGACGTGTATGGCACCAGTGGGTCCGGAGACGGGTCGAATATGTTTGGTGACTACACTTTCGGTGATGGCGGAGACGATTTCTGGCGCGAAGCCAACAGTGGAAACTCCAGCTATGTTCTAAGCCCGGGCATGTACGAGGCGACCGATGAACAAGGGAATGTAAACTCGCTGCAGGCAGCTTTTGCCGGCGAGAGCACTGCGGGCGTCTGGCGATTAACGATCGAAGATGCAGACGCGAATGAGTCTGGCAGCTTCGGGAGCTGGCAGATCAATTTCTCGTCAACGATTCCAGAACCCACCAGCCTCGGTGTGGTCGCCGGGTTGTTAGGGCTTGCAGCGATAGCCCGCCGAAGAACGCGTTTCGTTTAAAACAAGCCAACCGAACGACGGGCCAGCGAAGGCTGTTGGAAGTTTAAACTCGAAGCAAAGACTCATTGAAAAAAGAAATAAAGCATGGCGTTACCGCCATGCTTTTTTTGTTGTCCTGTGCAAACCGACAACGTGTTATCTGACACTATCGCTCGCTCTTAATGTCAAAGCTCGTGTAGTCTTCTTCGACCAACTCATCTGAGTTTTCGGTGATGCGAACCAGCGCGTTTACTGGAACTACATCGAATCGTTGAGTCTTGTCTGTTCTCGGCCAGTAAACTTCCAGCGATAAGATCTTCTCGCTGTTGCCGAGTCCGATGTGTTGTCTCAGTGGATTCGCCCCGAATGTTCCACCGCTGTTAACGTGACGATAAATCGTTCGGGCTTCACCTTCCTCCTCAACTTCAATTTTGATTCTGGCTCCGATACCCGAGCGATTGCTGTCCACGCCATCGACCTTGATGATGATCCAGTTGGTGCCGAATCCCGGGTTTTCGAACAGGGCGTCGTAATATTTGTCGCCTGGAAATGCACCGCCGATCTCCTGAAAGATGTCCTGGTCACCGTCCTGATCAAAATCAGCAAAAACGACGCCGTGGCCCTTTTGCAAATGGCCCAGCCGGCTGGCCATTGTGACATTTTCAAACTGCTGTCCGCCGTCATTTATGAAGCACAGATTCGGCATCAGCTCGTCGATGTCAGGCCAGCCCGTGCCCAGGTAGAAATCGAGATATCCATCGTTGTTGATATCGCCGAAGTTCGATCCCATCGGAGCTCCGGGCGCCGAAAGGCCGGTCTTTTCGGTGACCAGTTCGAACGAGCTGCCATTGTTTCGATACAGACAGGTTTCTTCGCTGGAGACCCGCTCTCCTGCCGCATAGGCCGAGATATGATTTACATGAGCACCGTATGACGAGACATAGAGGTCAAGCTGTCCGTCGTTGTCGTAATCCCAGAACCAGCAGGGGAAGCTCTCGTAGGGATTAAAAACGCCGACATCGAACGCAACATCGGTAAACGTCCCATCGCCGTTGTTTTTGTAAAGAGCATTAGGCGAACCAAGGTTTGAGATGAAAAGGTCCGGCCAGCGATCGTTGTTGTAGTCGCCCCAGATAACAGCTTTGCTGACGCGGGTAACCGAAATTCCAGATTGTTGAGCGACGTCGGTAAACGTCTCATCGCCGTTGTTCCGAAACAACTGGCCGGGCGCATTCTGAATCCATGTCTCATTGCCGATGAACAGATCGAGATCGCCATCAAGGTCGTAATCACCCCATGAAGCCGCTTGGGTCGGATAGTTGACTTCTGCTAACCCTGCATCGAAAGTCACATCGCGGAAGGTCCCGTCACCCTGGTTCCTGAGCAGAGAATTCGGTTGATCAGAGTGGTTTCCGAACCATCCACCCCTCATGACGAAAATGTCTACTAGTCCGTCATTGTTGAAGTCGGCTTGATTAATGTTCAGCCCGCCAACGATGCCTGATAGATTGGCCGCCTCTGTGCAGTCTACGAATCCGTCTTCTCTATCGTTGCGGAAGTAGCGGAGTTGGCCGGATGGATCGTAGTCCGATACAACAAGATCGACGTCGCCGTCATTGTCAAAATCATCTGCAATGACGCCTCCGGAACAACTGAAAGTATCCACGCCGGCTTCACGCGAAACATTGGTGAATTCAGGAAACGAGTTTTCGGACTCGAAATTATCCTTTGCAACACGAAACTCATCTGGAACCGAGTCGGGGTATGTTCCAAGGGTCATGTGAGCAATGTTGAGCAGCCAGCGGGCCTTCGAGAACTCTTCATTCTGCGGTCCCGTGATTTGTAGAACTTTTTCGAATTGAACGATGGCCTTTTCGGCGCCCTCGGTAACGGTGTGGATGCCATCACCGCGGATAGGCACGACACAACTGTCGGGATTGTTTTGTGCACAACAGTTTTCGTTTTCTGCTTTGCGCAGATAAGCAACGCCCAGCCAGTAGTTGGCGAAAATCTCCATCTGCCGCTTCATCTCGGCGTCGAGAGGAAATTCAGTGTTTTCTATCCAATGAAGTCCCTCTTCGAACCTGCCGATCGCCGCGGCTTCGTCTCCGAGGTTGAGATCCAGTCTTCCCAGTGCCGTTATGGTAATGAAGCGGTCCGGATCATCCCCGAACCCCTTTAGTGCTTCCTCCCGCCGCCGGTAATCAGCGGTGCCGAAAAAGATATTCTTCTCGTCGGTTTCAGCCATGACTCGTCGTAACTCGTACAACATCCGCTCATGGGAATCTGCGGGTACCGGTTCGACCGAATCGTCTGGATCGTCCGAATCGACCAACTCGTCTCCGGCAGTGGATTGGACTTCCGGTTCCTGCGAATCGGGCTCGGGCTTGTCTGAGCAACCGCATTGGACTAGCGCGAACAGGAATATAAACACGGACAACCAGAAACGAGTCCGCAACGGTGATGAAGGAGAACTGTTAGACATGATTCCAGAATACCACATGCGCAACAAAAAAACGGTCTTCCTGAAAACAGGAAGACCGCTTTTGAATTTCAATTCAGATTTCGCTTACTTGCGGCGACGCAGAGCTACGAGACCGAAGAGACCTGCAACCAGACCAGCAGTTGCTGGCTCAGGAATTGGGCTGAAGTCGATGGTTACAGAACCGATCGATGTAACGTCTCCACCAGCGTCATCGAAGATGAGCAGGTTCCAGTTACCAGCAGCTTCGCCACCGTTCACGCCCCAAGTATTGGCGTTGTAGGTTCCGCCGCCCGAGAATACATCGGTGTATTCAGTCAGTCCACCGCTCTCAACGAAAGTGTAAGTTGCAACGTTGCCGAGCGAACCGTCACCAGCAACAACACCCATGTCGAAGTTACCAGAACCGCCAGCAGAAACATCATCAAACATCGGGACGAAAGTGTCACCACTCGGTGAAGTCAGAGTGATCTCAAGGTCAGCGCCCCATGTGTGGGCAATGTCGATAGAAATCGAGTTGATAGATGCAACTTCTGGAAGTGCAAAAGTTGAGTCGTCAACAACGCCAGAGTCGACTGAATCAACGTTTGGCGAGTAAGTAAAAGTGTCAGCGTTTGCCGCACAGCACATAACCATTGCTGCTAGTACGGCGAGGGAAGTGTGAAGTACCTTCATAAAACTCTCCTAAATCATGATGGGAGACAAAGCGCGCAAAGTCCGCCATTCGTGACGAACCTAAGGGTGTTAAGATAAACCGGAAGGGTTAGGACTCCAACTGTCCGAACCTCTATTTTGTAGAAATTTAGGAAATTTTGTTGGACATTTTCAGATGGCTGTTCTGTTCAATGTTGAACAATTCAGCATTAGGGGAGGTTAAGGGTGTTTTCTGGGGCGGGTGTCTAGCAGCCTGTGCTACCCGCGCTGGGTTTTGCCAATAATTCCATTGTTTCCGGTGCATTATGCACAATTTCGCCCGTTGAATTTGTGAACCCCCGTGCGGTTTTCCCTTGCGCAATTTATTCTGAATTTGTTCGTTTCAAACGATCATCGAAAAACGAAAGAAGCTCGGTTTTTCGGATACAATCCGCTGTTTCCTTCAGCGGTTGTTATGCGTTCAGTTTGGGGCTTCCGGTCCTGCTGAATCTCTTGCCGATTCCAGTTTCGAAAGACGCTGGTACGTTCTTTCGTATGTGGATTCCGTCCAATTTGTTGACCTAAGCTCCAATTTGATTTGAACCAATCAGATGTTCCGAACAACATTCGCCTTTGTATTAGCTTCATTTGCCATTGTTTCTATTGTCAGCCTCACCGGCTGTTCCTCCTCTGAGGACCCAGTACCTGCACCGGGTGGTGAACTTGCCGACCTGCCAGCCATTTCGTCAGAACCATTGAACGAATTGTCGGTTGGCAATTCGGCAAAAATGTTCACCGAGCTGAGCATTGAAGAAACTGGCATCGAATTTGGCAATCGCCTGGATCCTGAAAACGTCCGCGAGTATCTCGTAAACGGTTCAGGGCTGTGTACGGGTGATTTCGACAATGACAACCTCGTAGACGTCTACGTGATTTCCCAGGACGGACCGAACCGTCTCTACCGGCAGGTTTCGCCATGGAAGTTTGAAGACGTTACTGAATCAGCCGGCAATGTGGACGGCGGCGACTACTGGGGCTCTGGAGCAACCTTCGCTGATATTGATGGCGACGGTTTTCTTGATCTTTATGTGTGCAACGTCGACGGCCCTAACTACATGTACATGAATTCCGGTGACGGGACATTCGTCGACGAAGCAAAGGCGCGGAATCTTGACGATCGAGGCGTCACTTTCATGGCGTCGTTCGCTGACTACGACAACGACGGCGACCTGGACGTTTACCTCCTCAACAACCGTCTGTTCCGCCTCCATGAAGAGGTGGAGGATCCGAAGGTCATTACGGGGCCCGACGGCGTCATGCGGCCTCATCCGGACATGGTTGAACAGTTGTGGTTTCTCGAAGGGCGGGCACAGGAAGCCGGCCAGGCTGACAACCTGCTGCGCAATGACAACGGCAAATTTGTTGACGTATCGAAAGAGTCCGGAATATCGGGCTACGACATGGGGCTGTCTGCCACATGGTGGGATTACGACGACGACGGCTGGCTGGATCTCTACGTCGGAAACGACTTCAAGTGTCCGGACCATCTGTATCGGAATCTAGGGAACGGCAAGTTCGAGGATGTTATTACCGAGGTAACGACTCACACTCCATGGTTCTCGATGGGGGCGGACTCAGGCGATGTCAACAATGACGGACTCATCGATTTCCTGATTGTTGATATGTCGAGTACGACTCACTACAAGCAGAAAACCACGATGGGCGAGATGGGAAGCTCCGCGTGGTTCCTGACCAGTGGCAATCCTCGCCAGTTCATGCGAAATACGTTTTATCTGAATACAGGTACTTCACGGTTTCTGGAAATCGCCAACCTGTCGGGGCTGGATTCGACCGACTGGACATGGTCGGTAAAGCTCGCGGATCAGGACTGTGACGGACTTCTGGACGCATTCTTTACCAACGGAGTTGCAAAGAACCTCAATGATTCCGACCTGCAAAGAGAGCTGGATCGAATGGTGGACGAAGGTGACGATGAAGGGGCAAAAAATCAGATTCTCGAAATGCCTCCGCTGGAAGAAACCAACCTGTTCTTCCGGAATAACGGCGACCTGAAATTCGAAAACGTCGCCGAGTCATGGGGCGCCGATGATTTCGGCGTCAGCAACGGCTGTTCGATTGCGGATATCGACCGTGACGGAGACCTTGATCTTCTGGTCAGCCATATGAATCGACCGCTGGGCGTTTATCGAAACGACTGCGATTCAGGCAGCCGTATTCTCATACGACTCAACGGAATCCAGAGCAACCGTTTTGGAATCGGTGCAAAGGTAATTGTTGATGCCGGAAACGGTACTCAGGTCCAGCAACTCGCTCTCTCACGTGGATACAAATCGGCTGACGAGCCCCTCGTTCACTTCGGACTCGGTGATTGTGAGCAGATTCCGAAATTGACTGTTGAATGGCCAAGCGGTGTTGTCCAGGAATTCACGGATCTCGATGTAAATCAGTTCTATACGATCACGGAGAAGGGTGAGCCGAGCCGGACGAATGAAGTAACAGAGCCCATCATTCCACTCTTCCGTGAAGTTGCGGCTGAATATGGGATCGACCACATCCACAAAGAGTACGAGGTCGATGACTACGAGTTTCAGCCGTTGCTGCCTAACAAGCTGACTCAGCTGGGAACGGGTATCGCATGGGCAGACATCAATGGCGACGGCGTTCAGGACTGTTTCCTTGGCAACGGCAGCGGAATTCCCGCAAGGATGTATGTCGGTTCCGGGGCGGGTGAGTTTTCAATGCACGACGGACCATGGACTGATCACGCGTTCCACGAAGACATGGGCGCTCATTTTATGGACTTTGATTCCGATGGTGATCAGGATCTGTACGTGGTCAGTGGCGGCTACGAACAGGAAAATGGAGACGAGACGCTTTCCGATCGTCTTTATGTAAATGACGGTGAGGGCGGATTTACTCACGCCGAAGATGGAGTCATACCGGATAATCTTTCAGCAGGAAGCTGTGTTTGTTCCTGTGACTTTGACCGGGATGGCGACCTCGACCTGTTCATCGGGACTCGCGTGCTGCCTCAACTATGGCCTGTCCCCGCGACGTCTCGGCTGTGGCGTAATGATGACGGCAAGTTTGTAGACGCGACCCAGATATCAGCCCGGGGGCTGACCGACATCGGCCTTGTCACCAGTGCGATCTGGTCCGACGCTGATGGTGATGGCTGGCAGGACCTGTTCGTCACTCTCGAATGGGGCAACGTCAAGATGTTCAAGAACAACGAGGGCAGCCTTGTTGATGCAACCGAATACGCCGGACTCGACAAAGATCTCGGTTGGTGGAATTCGATAGCCGGCGGTGATATCGACGGTGATGGCGACATTGACTATGTCGCTATGAACACCGGACTCAATACGAAGTACCACGCGGATTATTCGCACCCCGTTCAGCTTTACGCCAGTGACTTCGACAACAACGGTCGCATCGACCTGGTTGAATCAGAGTGGGAAGGTGACGTTTGCTATCCGATCCGTGGCCGTAGCTGCAGCTCACACGCTATGCCGCAGATCGCTGATCAGTTTTCCACCTACCATGAGTTCGCGCTTGCGGATCTGGTTGACATCTACAGCGAAGAAGCACTCGACCAGGCAATGAAATTCGTTGCTAACAATCTCGAGTCGGTACTTTTGATCAATGACGGCGAAGGAAAATTCGAAGTCAGGTCGCTGCCAAGACTCGCACAGATTTCCCCCGGTTTCGGCGTCACAATTGAAGATGTGAACCTGGACGGTCACGCGGACATTTGTGTCGCACAGAACTTCATGAGCCCACAGCCGGAGACCGGCCAGATGGACGGTGGCCTCGGCCTTGTCATGTTGGGCGACGGTGCAGGTAACTTTGAACCGCTGGGGCCTGCACAATCCGGAATCATGGTTCCGGGGCAGGGAATGGGGCTCACAGTAATTGACGTCAACAAAGACGCGGCGCCTGACCTGCTCATGACGGTTAATGACCGCCCGACGCGACTGTTTTTGAATGAAGCCAGTAGCGACCGGAGTCGATTTGTGTTGCAGCTCGATGGTGGCAACGGAAACCTGACAGGTATCGGTGCTCAAGTCGAAGTCGTAACCAGCGGCGATCGCAAGATTGTGCGGGAGGTTTATTCAAACTCCGGTTATCTTTCGCAGTCCGCAGGTGAGCTGTTCTTCTCGCTCGACGGGGATGAGACAGTTCAGTCGTTCAACATTCGTTGGGCGGATG
>JBCCFB010000024.1:0-38113 GCA_039029995.1 Planctomycetota bacterium | reverse complement strand
GTCGTCTACAGGCTGAACACCCATCGCTGTTGAATGGGCCGGTGACATGGAGATTTCACGATCGACGTCCCGTTTACCTGTCTTGTACGAGCGCCGCATACCGCTGATTTCGTTTTTTACGATCGTCTTGATCCACGCTTTCAGCTCACCACTGGTTTCTCCGCGAAAGCTGTCAAAGTTCTGAACGATTTTCAGAAACGATTCCTGAACGATGTCAGAAACTCCGGCCTTCGGTTTCATCTGAGGGTCGAGATTGGACCGCGCCACCAGAGACAGGTAGTTTTCAAGCTCCTGGAATAGAACGTCGCGCGCTTTCGGGTCGCCATCCCTGGATGGAGGAATCAGCAGGCTGATTGAGCCCATATCGATCGGTGCAGTTTCGTTGTCCACTGTTTCAGTAAGGTGCTGTGAGGCTTTTACGGATGTGCAGTCACCTGCACGTCATGAGCTGCCTGACTACATGGTTGCTGAGTCCATCGCTGATTATTCCATGCTGGTCGTCGCCCTGTTGCTTCATGGCTCTATGTTAACAGCGTATTAGCACCAGATCGTTGTAAGCGGCAAAAAAAGCTCGAAGCGACCGGGCTGGCATATGCAAACTCATGCACTTTTCTTCTCAAAGGTTTTAGTTTTCGGTGTTGAGTCTTCAGAAGCATTCGCATCCTGGTGATTGCCGGGCGATTTTCCGGTAATCCGTAATGACACCGAAAACCTTGTCTAGTTGAGGCTGATTGTGAATTCTGCAAAGTGTAAAGAAAGCAAACGGGGCTGCTTAAAAACCTATGTCTTTGTTCTGATTGCGATGGCTGCCAGCCCGGTCCCGTTGAGTACCTGCGAAGCAGACATAGTCACGGTTGTGGCGTCAGCTGACGGGCATATTGTTTCTAACGGCAGTGTGGTCGATACCGCAACGGTTGCAATTGCGGAAGACAGCCTTGCGTCGGGATTTCCAACAAACCGCGCAATATTCGAGTTTGACCTCGGTGTGATTCCAACTGGAGCAGTGATTGAATCAGTTGAGTTTTCAGGTTTCACTCAGTCTGCTCAGAATCTTGACTCGCCAGGAAATGCATCTGTCGTTTTGAGTTCCTATCTCGATCCGTCAACAACAGCACAGTTGACGGTAGATGATTTCAATCGGATAGCGACGAGCCAGAATGCTCTCCTTGAGCAATTCGGGCAGATTGTCACTGGTCAGCCTTTTTCATCGACTTTCTTAAGTCTCACCGATGCCCAGGCGGCGGCCGACACTGGACAAGTCCTCGGCGTTCGTGCTCGCCATTTCAATTCCTCATCGAGATGGCAGGTTCGAACGGTTGAAAGTACTCTCGGCGGCCCACCACCGACGTTGACGATTTCGTATTCTACGATTCCTGAGCCCGGAGCGGTTTCCGTGCTTACGCTTGGATCGGTATTCCTTGCAGTGCGTCGTAGAAGAACGGTGGGTAACTAAGACCCATCTATGAGCGTTTGTGGTCGGCGGGCAAAACCATGGGAGCGGTTGTTCTGTCTCAAAGCATCGAATACGCCGGCATGCCAGATATTTCCTGCCGGTGCGCAGGGCCCGCTGGAGGTCAAACGCCGGGTTTTCTTGACGGAGCCGCCATTGCTCCGAGCCAGAACCAGGCGGCGATCCACTGGATGGTTGTAATCCACAGATAGACGCGATGCCGGAAATAAAACAAGTCGTAGTCTGTGATGCTGCGTTCATTGAGGTCAATCAATGCGTCGATCTGCGGGTGCATCCAGAACAGCCCACCCCCCATCAGCATCATCAACAGGATGGAGATCAACTTCGTACGCTTTCGCCAGCGAACAGGCTCCCTGTTAACCAGTGCATCGCCCAGCATCACCAGTAGAGCGACCGCGGCCAGAACGTTGATATGGGACGTCACCCGACGTGTGATCATGCCCTGAGCGAAAGCGGAGCCGAGTTCATCGGTGCCAATCGGGACCACCCACGCCATGTAGAAGGTGAGTCCTCCGAACCATACTGCGAAAGTAGCCAGCGTGAAGGCTCGCAGGGCCCATCCGACGAATCTTCGTCCTTTGCTATCTTCCAATTCCTGATTTCCGGGTTTTCAACTGGAGACGGGTTGTTGTTCTGGTTCTAACGCAGTTCAGTAACTTGAATTACCTGATGTGGATGCAATCTAGTGCAACCACTTCTTCGCGTCAAAATGACGCTGAAACAAATCCGGGTTATCGCGGTACAATTCGTACATCACCCCGACGCCTACTTGTCGAGGTCTGCACGCGGGCAACGTAGCAGCTATTCATGACCATTGTTGAACATCTAGTCGATCTGGCGATACGTTTTCGCACGCTGCTTCTTGCGTTGTGTTTTGCGCTGGTGGCTGCTGCCTACGTTCCGTCCACCGGGCTGCAGTTCGAACGGAGCGTGGAGAACCTTTTTCGCAAGGACGATCCGCGTTACGAAAACTACCGGCTGGATCAGAAACTATTCGGTGGCATCGAGTCTGCGGTCGTCGCCTACGATGATCCTCAACTCTTTACTTTCGACGGTCTGGTACGGCTGGTTTCTCTCGAAGCAACGCTCGAACGCGTCGAGGGAGTCGCCTCGGTAACCGGTTTGAATGAGGCAAGGCGTCCTTCTGCTCTGCTTGACGGCAGGAAACTGATTGAGCAGGTCCAGGCAGGTGATATCAGCCCGGAAGAGCTCAAGCAGGAAATAATCGACACCGACCTTTACCGCGGTCGTTTGATTTCAGCCGACGGTGAGACCGCTTTGCTGCTGGTGGAGTTTGACACAGTCAGCGATGACCCGCAGGTCAGGGCGGATGCGGTTGCAGAAATCTACGGGATCTGCGGTGAGCACACGCCGGAAGCACAGTTCATCGGGGGTCCGGTTCTTGTGGAGGAAGTCTACAGAACGCTTGAATATGACGGTGTGCTGCTGGGTCTGGCATCGAGTCTGATACTGACACTCGTGGTTGCCATTATGTTCCGCTCAGTGCGCTGGACGCTGTTGCCACTTGCGATCGTTCATGTTTCGTTGATCTGGACCAAGGCGATCCTGGCTCTGTATGGAGCAAAATTGAGCATGGTCAGCGCGCCTCTGGTGGCAATGGTCACAGTCATCGGAGTTGCGACCGCAGTTCATGTGATGATTCGTTATCGGGAGGAGCGGGAAAAGGCTGAGCCCGAAGAGGCTTTGCGCAAGGCTCTGGTGCACATCCTGCCGGCGATCTTCTGGACGTGCCTGACGACGGCGGCAGGGTTTGCCGCGTTGTTCGCTTGCAGCATATCGCCGATCCAGACTTTCGCGGCCATGATGTCTCTGGGGTCGATGCTTGTATTTGTTGCAACAGTCATGCTTGTGCCGGGCGCTGCGCTGATCATGAAAACTGTTGATACCCGGCCGGGAAGTGTACCCGGTGAACAATCGGTTACCGGCATGCTCTCAGGCACAGTGTCATTGCT
The DNA here is from genome assembly GCA_039029995.1 of Planctomycetota bacterium. Taxonomy (GTDB): domain Bacteria; phylum Planctomycetota; class Planctomycetia; order Pirellulales; family Pirellulaceae; genus Mariniblastus. Next base: position 34,669 of record JBCCFB010000024.1, on the reverse strand, counting down.
GCGGAAATACCCCGGTCGCGTCGTATTTGCGCTGGCCTTGTTTCTGGCATTCCTTTCAGCTGGAGTGTCGAGGTTGAGCGTTGCCACAAACTTCACGGATAACTTTCGCAGCAACAGCCCTCTGGTTCAGGCCTACGATTTCCTGCGTACACGCATCGGATCTCTGGAGACGCTCGACATCGTTGTTGATGTTCCCGATCCGATGTCGAGGGATTTTGAAGGCGCGATCGATGAGATTCGCGAACTCCAGACAGCCCTTGAAAGCTCTGAAAATGTTGTTGATACCGTCAGCTTCGTTGACTTGCTCGATTTTATTTCCGGGAAGAATGAGGTTGTCGAAGAAGATGGCGGGATCGAAAGCTGGTTACCATCAATCGACATCGTGCCCGATCGCGCGCAACTGATGCTGCTAGATACCGTTCAGCCCGGGATTGTTGCCGGTTTCTGGAATCGGGATGAAAACGCCGCCCGCATCATTGTTCAGATGAAGCATGTTCCGGGAACCGATGAGAAAGTCGAGTTGATCGAGCAGATCGAATCGACGTCTCAGGAAAAGTTTGATTCTGCGAAAATCGCAGGCTATTTCGTTCTGCTCGCTAATGTTGTTCAGAGCCTGCTGGCCGATCAGTGGACGACGTTCGCCCTTTCAATCATTGCCATCTTTGTGATTATGTCTGTCGCTTTTCGCAGCATCAGTCTGGGAGTTGTTGCGCTGATTCCCAATGCAGTGCCGATTATTACTGTCATCGGCGCAATGGGCTGGCTGGGGCTCGAGATCAACATTGCCACGGCGATGATGGCGAGTGTTTCAATGGGCCTTTCGGCCGATTTCAGCATTCACTATCTGTACAGATTCAACCGCGAGTTGCGCGACGGGAAAGACTTTTTTGCGGCAATGCGATCTGCGCACGGAAGTGTCGGCCTTGCCATGGTGATCGCCAACCTTGCACTGATCGCCGGGTTCCTTGTCCTGACGCTTTCTTCACTGGTCCCATCAGTTCATTTCGGCCTGATGGTCAGCGTTACGATGCTTGGCGGCCTACTGGGAAACCTGGTCATTCTGCCCCTGCTGCTCCGGCTGCTGTGGGGCATGGGACTGATTAAGGAACGCATTGCTGTTGCCGCTAGTAGTGAGCAAGGCAGTTGAGCTGAGTGGACCGGCGAAAATGGGCGGGATAATTCAATTGTGTCGAGCTACTCCTGCAGAGCGCGCACTTTCTCTTGCCGGTGATGAACATGTTGTCGTGCCGCGGCTGATTACAAACCATGCGGTTTCGATCGAAGCGGGGCGTGAAGTTGTGTGGCCGTGGCTTGCTCAAATCGGACAGGGACGCGGGGGGTTCTACAGCTATTCTTTTCTCGAAAACATGATCGGGTGTAGAATCTCCAACGCTGATAGAATTCATCCGCAGTGGCAGTCGGTTCGTTTGGGAGATGAAATAGCGATTCATCCACGGGCAAGGCCGCTGAAAGTGGTTTCCGTTGAACCGAATGCCCACCTCGTTCTTTCACAGGATTCACCGCTGAGATGGACGTGGAGTTTTAATCTGAGGGATCAGTCGTCCGGCGGATCCCGATTGATCGTTAGGACGCGCGTTGACTGGCGGAGCAGAATTTCGGGTCTGTTGATTCGGCCCGTGATGTCTTTCGGACACTATGTCATGGAGCGAAAGATGCTGCTTGGCATCAAAGTACGTGCAGAGAAAACTCAAGCGGATAGATCGTAGGCTCGGGCGAAGAACAAGCCCGATAGAATGAGATCAACCAGGTGAAGATCAACCGGGCGAAGATCAACCTGGCGGAGACCAACCAGAAAGCGAAGATCAAAAAAACTTCGACAAGTACTGAACAGGGGGATGGGTTTGTACTTTCAACCGACGCTGAATGATATCGGTAGTTTTGAGCGGGAGGGCTATCTGCTTGTAAAGGGCCTGTTCAATCAACCGGAGATTGCCGGTCTGACTCAGAAGTTTTACGCCGATACTGCCATCACGCTTGAGGCCTACGGAAAGCGTGACGCATCGGGCAATGAGACAAAGCTCGCTGTACGCAATGAACTGGACGAGTCTCCCTATGCGGCGATCGTACGAAGCCAGCGGGTTGCGGAAACGATGGCGACGCTGCTCCGTGATGAGGTGTATCACTACCATCACAAAATGATGATCAAGGAACCCGAAGTCGGCGGCGCCTGGGAATGGCATCAGGACTACGGGTACTGGTACAAGAACGGATGTCTGTACCCGGACATGGGAAGCTGCCTCATCGCGCTCAGCGAGGCCAACCGGGAAAACGGCTGCCTTCAGGTGATCAGGGGATCGCAAAAGATGGGCAGAATCGATCACGTAACCGTCGGCGATCAGTTTCAAACAGACCCTGATCGCGTCGAAGCGGCCCTTGAGCGCGGTGAACTGGTCTATTGTGAATTGAATCCGGGTGATGCTCTGTTTTTTCATTCGAATCTACTGCACCGCTCTGATGCCAACACGAGTCGCAATCCGAGGTTGTCGCTGATCTGCTGCTACAACACCCGGCACAACGATCCGGTGATCCGTGACGGACGTCATCCGAACTACTCGCCGATGGAAGTCTGGCCGGATGAAAGAGTAAGCGAAGTGCTCAGCGCGCAGGACTAGGTCGCAGGAATCCGCCAGTCTCGACGCGCTTGATTGCCAGCCGCGAATCATCTGCGACAATCCTGTCTTGAAAACAACACTGTGGCAGGAGTTCTCATGCGGATTTGTATGCTTGGATCGGGGCTGATCGCCGGTTTTTATGCGATGGCTCTACAAGGGCATCGGGGTAGAGACCGGATCACCTCGATTTATTCGCGTTCGATGGAATCAGCCAGCGCCTTTGCCGGAAAATGGAATGTCACGTTTGTAACTGATGACATGAAAGCGGCAATCGACCATGCAGACGTTGACGCAGTTGTGATCGGATTACCGAACTATCTTCACGAAGACGCGGTGATGGCGTGCGTTGACGCGGGCAAACCGGTCCTGTGTACAAAGCCACTTGGCCGTTCGGCTGACGAAGCGCTGAGGATGCTGCGCGCAGTTGAGAGTGCCGGTCTGTTTCATGGCTATCTGGAAGATCTCGTCTACACCCCGAAGACGCTGAAGTCGCTTGAGTCAGTTCGCGCCGGTGCGATCGGCGACGTCCTCTGGGTTCGATCGCGCGAAACCCATCCGGGCCCGCATAGCGACTGGTTCTGGAACAAAGAGTTTGCCGGTGGCGGCGCGATTATCGACATGGGGTGTCACTGCATCGAGATCTGCCGCAATTTTATCGGAAAGGATATCCGGCCGGTCGAAGTAATGTGCTGGGCTGATACTCAGGTTCATCCGATTGAGGTTGAGGATCATGCCATCGGAATGGTTCGTTATGAAAACGGAGCGATCGGGCAGTTCGAGGTCAGCTGGAATTTCCGCGGCGGTATGGACCTGAGGGATGAAATATCGGGAACAGGTGGAACAATCTGGTTGAACCACTGGATGAGGACCGGAACCGAAATGTTCTCATCAAGCGGCCAGGCAGGCTATGTTGCTGAAAAAAGCGAATCCTCGCGCGGCTGGTTGTTTCCCGTCGGTGATGAACCGGGCGCACTTGGGTACCGCGACATGTTCGCAGATGTCCTGACGGCCATTGAAAACGGCACCAGCCCTCAAGAAGATTTCTACGATGGCTACGTCGTCAATGCGATCATGGATGCGGCTTATCGATCAGTCGAAACAAGGAAATGGGAAACGGTTGAGCTCGAGGAATGGCGCGGACGTGAAAACGTTGAGAAGATTTCTGCTCATCGGGACTTTGATGATGCACACTGGCTGATCAAAGAGGAGCAAATGCCTGACGGTTCGAGCAAGTTGATTCTGAAAAACAAACAGACCGGTGAGGTGACTCAAAGAGTCAGCTGAACAGGGCATTTCTCTGCAAAACCGCTACTCGCGCATCTCGTAAATTCGGCTAGACTGCCGGCATGTCGAATTGGATCAGTGAATTCCGGGCGGATATCCGGACGATGTCCCAGGCGGACGGAATCAGTACAGGTGGCTCCCCTGTGGAGCGTCTGCGCAAACTGCAACGCATCATTCGCCGTTCGATAAATCGCTGCTGGCGTGACCGGGAGGTTATCAACGCGCCGCGAGTATTCTGCCAGAACAGTGGCGGTTGTGGCTCCACCTATATCGTCAAACTATTGCAGTCCAATGGAGTCGCCAACTGTTTTCATGAAAAGTCACCGGACTTGAATCGGCAAGGCCTTGAGTTTTTTGAAGATTCAACCCGCCGTGGTCGTATCGTTCGACTGCTTCGGTACACGAGGCACGACGTCCGATTTGAGGCAAGCAATCGCTTGTTTTCGTTTTCGCGTGAATTGAAAACAGCTTTTCCGCAAGCAAGATTCATTCACCTCCACCGTCATGCGGCTGACGCAGTCTGTTCCGCGATGTCAAAGCCGGACATCGAACGTTACCTCGCAACGAGTCCGAGGTTCGTAGGAACCGCTGGTGGCCCCCATGATGCTCCGCCGTTCGAAAGATTCTGTCACTACTGGGCCAATATCAACGGACGGATTCTCAATGATCTCGATGAACTTAGGCTTGATGAGCACGAACGGTTCAGCCTTGCGTTCAACGACCTGATCTCCGGCAATATGACGTCACTGGAGTCGTTTCTAGGAGTAGGTTTTCATACTGCAACGATTCCAGCAGCAAACGTAGGCAGGACGGGAAGAAGCGGGCGTTTTCCCGGATATCGAGACTGGGCTGAATCTCACAAGGAAGTTTTTCACCGGATATGCGACCCGGTTCTGACCAGGCTCGGCTATCCGGAAAGTCCGTTAGCAGCAGCCACTTCGATCGGGCAGTTATTCAGGTCGGCCTAGCCAGCGCCATCTGAATTTCTCTTCGTCTTTTTTCGGGGTGTATTGTAGAATCCGGGTGTCCTTTTCCCGGAGCAGTTATGGCTAATCGACTTTGCGGATTCCTTTTGCTTGTAGTTGCTGCGACTGCAGTTTCCCCCGCGTTCTCAGATGAGCAATTTCTTTTTACAGGTTCGACATCTTTTTCGGGCATCCATGCGACCGACTCCGTTGTAAAGGATGTAAATGGTGATGGAATTCTCGATTCCGTCATCATGAGCTTCATTGACGATATCGCTGTCGTCATGCAAGGCAATGGCGATGGAACCTTTTCAAAGGTCTCGGAATTTCAGACAGAGTATTTTGCCGCCGATCCGACGCTCGTTGATCTGGACAACGACGGGGTTGTGGAGTTCGTTTCCTCGAGCGGTCACGACCTTGACGTTTACACACAGGATGGGGCCGGAAATTTCTCGTTTCATTTTTCAATCGATACCGGTGAAGACGTAGATGGCATTAGAGCGGGTGACTTCAATCAGGACGGGAATTCTGATCTTGCGATGCTCCTTAACGATCGAACTTTGTTGCTGGTAGCGGGCAACGGGGATCTGACGTTCGGCCAGGAACAAAGCTATCCGGTCACTCCCGATTTCACGCGGCTGGAGTTGGCTGATTTGAACAACGATGGATTTGACGATTTCGTAGTTTCGAACAATGCGGACACCTTCACCGGATTTCCGAATGGCCTGACTGTGTATCTGAACAAAGGCGATGGAACGCTGGAACTGGAACCGGGCCAGTTCACAGACGCGGATCGCCGACTGTATTCAATGGGCGTCGGTGACTTTAATGGTGACGGGATAACGGATGTGGTTTCCGCCTCGAGGACCATCTCATTTTCAGAAACCCTGGTGACAGTATTCATCGGAGCTGGCGATGGTACTTTCAGCTCAATTCAACACTTTCCATCGTCGAGCTTGATTGGTTCGTTTAGCATCCTCGATATTGATGCTGACGGCGACATGGACTTTGTTGCTGTTCCATGGGGTGGGGGGACATATGCCCGTACCTTTGAAGGAGACGGTGCTGGTAACTTCGTGGAAGCTCAAGCTTTGTTCATCGGAAATCAGCCCGATGCGGTTCATGCGGGAGATTTCAACAGCGATGGCCAGAAGGATTTGCTTATCCCCTATGTAGATAGGATGTGGTACACGCGAGGAATTGCATCCGGTTTCGAATTCAATAGAGCCTATGTGACAACAGGAGACGCACCCAGAGGGATTGCTGTTGCAGATCTGAACGGCGACGGTGTCGATGATCTGGCCGTTGCTAATTCTGCAGACGACAACATATGGATATTTTCGGGAGACGGCGCGGGAAATTTCAGCCTGATCGGGACGGTTCCAGCAGGTCGAAACCCCTACTTCGTTGAGCCCGCAGATTTCAACAACGACGGGGATATAGATCTGGCGGTTGCAAACAGAGTTTCGGGACAGGTTTCCATTTTGCTTGGCGATGGAGCCGGTTCGTTTTCAACAACCGGATTTCCTGCCGGCAGCACTCCCGAGCACCTTGTCGTTGCGGACTTCAACGGAGATGGAACCGAAGACGTCGCAGTGACTAATTTTCTGGCAGACTCCGTCAGCGTCCTGCTGGGAGACGGAAGTGGCGGCCTTGGAAGTCCTTCTGCATATCCCGTCGGTGACCGACCCAAATCGATTGATACAGCAGACTTCGACGGCGATGGCAATGAAGATCTCATCGTAGCGAACAGGTTTCCTGACGCCTCGGGAATCAGCACCGTGTCACTTCTTCCCGGGATCGGCGATGGAGATTTCGGCACTCATGTGAGAATCGAAGTTCTATCTGCGCCGCATGCCGTCGTAACTTCTGATTTTGACGGAGATGGTAACCATGATTTTGCTGTTACGAGCGTTGAACAGGACAGCGTCCTTGCATTCTATGGAAACGGCGACGGAACTTTTCAACCATTCGTTCAGCATGATGTCGGTGAAGAACCAGTCTTTCTGCTGTGTGACGATATAGACGGCGATGGCGAACTGGATCTTATCTGCGTCAATGAAGCTTCGGAGGACTTCACCATTCTTCGAGGCACTGGCTCGGGGGCCTTTACCACAGGTGAAGGTTACGTGGCGGAGCAAATGCCGGGCGCAACGGTAGCGGCAGACTTTAACGGTGACGGCCAACTGGATCTGGCAGCGACCAGCAGGTTGAACGATTACGTAAATGTATTTACTAATTCACTTTGTCCAGTGGCGCCTCAGCTGGTGCCGGTAACGGATTTTGCTGTGACGCGCGGTGAACTGGGATCCGAGGGCCTGATAGAGTTGGGCGTCAGCGACGATGACGGTTTTATTCTGGTCCGCGAGAACATCGATCCCCAGCCGCGCACGACAGTTGAGCTCAAAGGGATCAGCCCTGTCGCGGTTCCGCAATCTCTGGAGTTCACCCTGGAGAGTTTTGTGTTCTCGCGCGTTGGAGTAACGCAAAGCGTCGAGATGTTCAACTACGACACGAGTTCCTGGGAGCAGGTCGACACAAGACCGGCGGCACGATTTCAGGATGAAGTGTTGACGCTGACGATTGCAGGCGACACATCAAGGTTTGTGGAACCGGGAACCCTGTGTATCGAAGCTCGCGTCGATTTTCGTGCGGCGAATCCACGGGCGAAGTTTTCGTCTTCAATGGATCACTTTTTCTGGCTGATCCAGTAGTCGCTGGATGTTTCGTTTTGTCCCCACCGTACGTGTCCGGTTGTCCCGTTTGTAGCGAATTGAATCCATAGTTCGCTCAGGGTCACTGAAAACAGCACAATCGGGACAGGCAATGGCCGCCTGAAGTGCCCGAACTGCCTGTTTTTCTTGAAAGCAGCGGCGTTTTGGTTAGTCTGGAAACGGTGTTCTTTGCGCCGAAGTATTTGATTCCCGCCATGATTCCTTATGGCAGAGAATGTTCTTCGGCCACCGTTTTCTTATCATTCAATCTAGATAGCACGCCCCTCCGGTCGCCTTCAAACCAGACCGGAACACTCAGAACAGAGAGCCGCCCATCATGAGCCGTCAGTTTCTTCGTAACCTCTGTCGCAAAATCAACAAGCTTCGCACCGGTCAAATGAAGCGATTGCGAAAACGAAACCCGGAACGCAATCTCGATTTTGCTCCGCTCGAGCGCAGGCAATTGCTCGCAGTGATCGACGTGCCGCTCACAGCCGGTACCAACATGGTCGTCAATGGCGGGTTTGAAGATGTCGATTCAACGGTCACTACAAACTTCTACGACGAGGTGCGTGGCTGGAGTACGCCGCGAGGAATTCCAGTTGTACCCATCAATATTCTTGAACTGGCAAACGATCGTCAACACGTTCTCGATCTCGATTCGACGCCGGATGTTGCCGACCGTGTTTTCCAGGATATCGCGACCGAGGAAGGTGAGTCATACATTCTGGCCGTCGACTTCCGCGAGCGTCCTGTAGATGAAAATGCCGCTGCGGTAACGAACACGTTTGAGATCTACTGGAATGAGCTTCTGGTAGGTACGTATCAAGGCACTGAACAATGGCAGACTGCTACGATTGTCGTTGAAGGCACCGCAGATCTGACACGGCTCGAGTTCCGTGAAGTCGGAGAGTCCGGGAATCCCGGTGGGGATGGTCGTGGAGCTTTAATCGACAATGTTCGCGTCGTTTCAGTCTCCGAGATGGCGATCGCCAACGGCGACTTCCAGACGATTCCGGGTGATGGCGGAGCAGGCTTCTACCATACTCGCGAGTTCACAGCATGGGGCGCGATGGGTACGGATGTCATCAATCGCCTGATCCAGATTGACGATGACGGAACCGGCAACTATTCACTGAACCTGGATACAACTGCATCACAGGTGGACCGGATCTGGCAGGACATCACAACGACCTCAGGAGCTCAGTATTTTCTGAGGTTCGACCTCACAAGCGCGGGCCCGAATGCAGATTTGAACGAGCTGCGAATTCGATTCGGTAATCAATGGGTTGGAACATTCTTCGGACAGTCCGACACGCGTTCATTCGGAGTTCTGGTCGAAGCCGACTCGGACCTTTCGAGGCTTGTTTTCCGTGAAGTTGACGGCGTCGGAAACAATGGATACGGGCCGATTATCGACAATGTCCAGATGTTCCAGGTATCAGCAGTCACAGGTGATCTGGTCATTGATCTTGATCCGACGTCCACAGGCAATGACGCAACAGCATTGTTCGTCGAGAATCTGGGCGAAGCTGACCTCTTGAGCAATGGTGTCAGTATCTCCCACGCGTCCGGAGCCGGGCTGACGTCGGCGACCGTAACAATCACCAACCGGGCCGACGGAAACAACGAAATTCTGGCCGTTGATGTGACTGGATCAGGAATGATCACCAGCTTCGATGATACGGCAGGCGTTCTGACCATCTCAGCACCTGTCGATGTCCGTGACTTCACTGTCGCAGATTTTGAAGCAATCCTCGCAACGTTGACGTATGACAATGTTGCCGCACAGGTCACCGGTGGCAACCGGACAATCACCGTCACCGTCACCGACAGCTCGATTACGGAAGGCAGCAATACAAGCGACCCTGCGACCATCGACGTTGAAGTAGACATCGACAATAACATTCCGACCATTTTCCAGATCCAGGATCAGGAAATCGACTTCGGTGAGGCTCTCGAAATAACAGTCACCGCGCGTGACTCAGACGCCGGTTCATCACTTACCTACTCGTTGAAGCTGTCAGGTGACGCGGTGACGGGGACTGACAACGTTCCGGTGATTTCGGAGGACGGTGTTATTACATGGACACCGTCCACTTCGGGCGAAGCCGACATTACCGTCGTCGTCACTGACGATCGAGGTGAATCGGCGGAAGAGACCTTTAAGGTAAGTGTTGCCGACTTTGCACCGTTCCAGGGCAACCGGGCTTTGACCAACGTGACTCCTGAAGACCGCGACGGGATCTACGGCGACAGTTTCAACGGTGACGGCCCGCCGATGACAATTGATTCAAGCCGCGCCTACACCGCGACGATCTCGACGGAAGTCGGTGACATCGTTGTTAACCTGTTCGCAGATCGTACGCCGCTCTCTGTCAATAATTTCGTCAATCTGGCTGAAGACGGATTTTATGACGGACTCGGATTCCATCGTGTCGTCGAAACTCAGGCGCGCGACGAAAACGGCAATCTAGTCTTCGATGGAGATGGCAATCCGGTCTTCGAGAGGTTCGTCGCTCAAGCCGGTGATCCCACGGGAACATCATCAGGCGGTCCCGGATACCGCATCAACGACGAGATCCTGTCCGATCTATTGTTCGATGGACCGGGTGTTCTGGCGTGGGCCAAAACGAGCCTGCCGAATACCAATGGCAGCCAGTTCTTTATCACCTATGACGCGACGCAGTTCCAGAATGACGAGAACTTCACGATTTTCGGTGAGGTTACCAGCGGACTCGCGAACCTTGATCTGCTGAACTTGCGTGACCCTAACGATGCCGTTCCGGCGTCGGCAACGATAATCAACTCAATCACGATTGACGTCGTTTAGGCTGTCGCTGAAAACACTAGGCTCCAGACGGGCAACGGTGGCTGCGGTCACAAGTTGCCCGTTTTTTTTGTCTGTTTGCGCCGTCAGATCGAACTGAGCCGTTATCGGCTTCGCGACAGACAGCACCTGGTGCTTGCGTCCGCAAAGTTCAACAAGTCATTGAATTCACGGGAAAAACGAGCCTGCCGAAGGAAAGGCGATCAATGGCACACAGCGTGCTTTTGAACATGGTCGTTAACTTGAATCTAGCCAGGGACGGCGGCCATGAACTCTCGATACCACATCTCATTTTGCATTGTTGTTCTGATTCTATTGCTGTGTGACCTTCCGGTTGCTCAAGCCCAGGGCAGGTTGGGAAGAGTTCGCGACACTGTTCGCAATGAGCCTGTGCAGCAAAATTCCGAAAGGAACGAGTCTGGATCTTCCGACGAACGGAACCAGCGTCAAAGCCGGCAGCAACAAAGTGATCGCTCAGCCCGCGTCGCGTCAAACCCGGGCAACCAGCAAGCTGATGGAACCCTCAGTTCCATTCGGGAAAATGTCCGACGCCATGACACAGACAGACATGAGCAAAACAACGGCACGGGTGATCATCACGAGGACCACGGACATCGAGGCCAACGGAGTAGTCGCAGGCAAAGACGTTCATCATTCGGCGCGACGTTCTATCCCGGGAACTGCGGTCCGGCGTACTATCCGACACGCTTTTCGAATCCATGCATTGCTCCTGCACCGGTTCAAATCTACACACCGCCCTGTTACGAGCCGGTGTTCACACAACACGTAATCACCCGGCCGGTCGTCGTGGCCCCCGAACCGGCGCCGGTTGTTATTGTGACGAAACCCGCGCCGGTTGTGGTAAAAGAGCCGGCTCCGATGAACGTACCAGCTCCCGCAGTTGAAATCGGTCAGTCGTACTTTGATTGTACGGATGATTTCTCGTGGTGGTCAGCTCGAATAACTGCTCATTACGGCAATGACTTTGACGGCATCGGACAAGGCGGATTGAGTTTCCTGTTCCAGAACCCCGGTGGTGGTGGACTGGACGCAAGCGTGACGATGCTTCGAGAACGAGGGACCGGATGGCGCGATCATCTGTGGATCGGGGATGCAAATCTTGTCTACGAGTTTACAGAGGGCGAAGTGCGCAGCCGCATTGGAATCGGGGTCAACTGGCTTGGCGACCGGTATGGTGGTGAAGCTGGATTGAACCTGACCGGTTCAATGGACTGGCGGCTTTCAGATCTGACGACTTTCACCGGCGAAGTCGACTTCGGCAGCCTTGCAGACGCTGACTTTCTCCATACGCGAGTCAGTTTGTCACGAGCAGTCAGCGGCAACACGGAATTGATGGTCGGTTACGACTACTACGACATCGGAGGCACAGAAATCAGCAGCCTCGTTACGGGCTTTACATTCCGTTTCTAGACTGAAGTCTATTCAGGAGCCGGTGCACCGGAAAGGAAACTGTTGAGCGAGCCAAGCATCCACGTCCAACCGCCGTGGCAGGCCTCGACCGTGAACTCAGGAAGTTCGTCAGGAAAAGTATCCAGTCCTTCATTGGTGATTCGAAGTCTGCAGCCCTCGGCTTCCTCGATTAGGTCAAAAGCCACAGTTCCGATGCCTGAATACCCCTCATACCGCCAGTCGTAGACAATCCTGTTTCCCGGCATTACTTCCTTGATGGTCCACAAATGATTGAACTTCCGTTCACCGGTGTCGATGACGAACTCTGTTTTGAATCCGACTTCAGGCTTGAAGTCGGGAATCTCGTCGAAGAACCACTGGACCATCTGGTCGTGTCGGGTAATCGCTTCCCAGACAACTTCTCCGGGAAAGCTGAATTGCCTTTCAACGACGATCGGCTTCGCTCTGTCACTCATAAGCTGAATCGCTGTCTGAACAATAGTCGGGCAGAACGCAGAGTATGAAGTGTTCCGCGGTGATTCGCAAACAAATTTCAAAATCGAAAGGGCTCCGGTTTTCATTAGCCGGAGCCCCTTACTTCCTCAAAACTTCATGAACAAGCGGGCTGGCTATCTGTCCTGCCGGACCCGGATTTCCCAGCTGCCGTCGTCGTTGACTTCAACTTCAAGGTCATCAGACAGAGGCTCATTAACCTCGATGGAGCCGATTTTGTCATCAAGCGTGTAGAAGCGAATTCCGCGCCTGAGGTAACAGATGAGCCCCGAAGCAGTCATGTCCGGCTCACCGTAGGCCTCGATAACCGTCTCCACACTGTCTCCGATGCAAATGCCGAGTCCGGTTGATCCACGAAAGCTGTTTACCCTTGGGCCGTTTAGACTCTGGCTGAGACAGACGATAGATGTCAGGCCAACTGCACCATCGTCCTCGAGTTCATCGGTGTTGTAGCTCAACGCAATGCCCATCGAATCGTAGTGAAGTTTTTCAATGGTCCCATTGGTTGTGGTTCTTTCAGGCTGCCCGAGAAAGCCAACAATCTGCTCCTTGGTGGAACCGAATCCGAGCGGCGTCAAGCCGGTCTCGGGTGAAACGACGAACAAAGCCGCCTCGGGAGGTGCCGGGCCGGTGTTGTAGTCATTTACGGCATAGCCTTCAGGGACAGCCGCTTCGAACACAGAATCATCGACTGCGAAATCAAATTCAAAGTCGGTGAAGACTTCTCGAAAGCCGTCGTGACCGTCAGACGCGCCGTCGTACTCCATATGTACGGGCAGTCCCGAGCTGCGACTGACAATCACTTTGAATTCTCTGTCTGCCAGATCAACAAAGTACTCGTCGGCTTTTTCTCCATTGAATTCAACTTCCCCCGAATAACGTGTGGCATTCGTTTCGATGTCACGCAGGGTCTGCAGAAAGTTGTTTCTGCGTTTGTCGAATGAGTCGTCCGGATTTATGCGGTGGCGAATAAATACCTCCGACTTGTGATTAATTTCCACCATCACATTGTCACGCAGGTTGAGAATCTGCGTCCCCTGTATTTCACCATTCAAACTCTGCTCGCTTCTCGAAAATTCCGGTTCGGCAATGACGACCTGAGTTTCATACAGGTCGCCGTTCTCATGATGATCCACGACGACGTATCGCATTGCCGACACTTCCTGAAGTGCTGACAGAACTTTGCCGAACGCAGGTTCGCTTCCCCCGGGCAGGAGCAGCAAACATGCAAAAGCAAGGAGTGACGCCGCGGCGGCAATCAGCGGAATGTTGTAGCGACCGGACCGTCGACGTTTCGGCGCTGTCGCGTTCCCGGCCGGTATTTCCACTTTCAGTTCGTCGGTCGCGAAGTGGCCGGGGTAGACGGGAATCTGTTCGTTGCGGATCGAGTCAACAACGCGCTCGAACGCTTCGTCTGGTCCGGGATTGGATCGGATGGTGTTCATAAGAACTCCTCTATGTATTCCGCCTTGAGCCGGCGGGGGACGGGTTTAAATCAACCAGGGCTTTTTGAACACGGACCTTTGCACGGTGGATGAGTACACCGGCCGTTCGGGCATCAACATCCAGATGAGTCGCGATCTCCTCGTAGCTCAACTGTTCGATGAACCTCAGCCAGAAAGCAGTCGCCTGTCGTTCCGGCAGCGCAGTCAGTTCGAGTCTCAAGCGTTCCTTGAGTTCCGTCAGCTCAATGGATGAGTCGGGAGGGCATTCGCGCGACAGCGCCGAGACATCATGATCTCCGCTGAATCGCCTGCCCTTCCGTTTTGCCTTGCGAAGCCTGTCGAGTCCCCGCCTGACGGAAAGCCATCTCAGATAGCCCGGCCAGTTCCCGATCGGTTCCGAATTTGACTGCGACCGCTCAAAAGCTTCCAGCATTACATCCTGAAAACAATCAAGCGCATCGGCGTGAGATTGCAGAAGTCTGTAAACAGTCTGCCAGACCATTGGGCCATGCAGCTGAGAGATTTTCTGCCAGTCGTTTGACATGCTGTTCCTGCAAATTGAGCTTTTCCGTGTTCTACCTGTCTGGCGAAACGGAAGGCAGGAATATTACAGAAAAATCCTCGTCATTCTGAGAATCGTGGAGGTTGCCGGGGAATTGGCCTGCCCACAGCAGGAGGCGATGCTGCTCGGGGCCGGAACTGCTGCATCACCATTACGAATCCGCATGCGACACCGCAGATCCAATCGGCATGTTTGAATTCAACAGGCAGTTCGCGTCAACGGGCACAAGTCCGCACGGTTCCGGCACCCTAGCTCCATCGTTTTTCGACGTTCGACTTCATGAACGCCAGTGCATCACGCGTAAGCTGCTCTTCACTTTCATACATCCGTCGCCAGATTTTTGTCGCAGCCGCGATTGCCGGCAGCGCCAGGCCGAAAGCTTCAACCGTCATCCAGCCGTCGTAACCGACCGCTTTGAGCGTATCGAAAGTTTCATTCCAGCACACATTGCCGCTGCCAGGCGTGCTTCTGTCGTTCTCCGAAATGTGAACGTGGGCGATCATATCTGCGGCTTCCCTGATTGCAGCCGCGGGATCCTTTTCCTCAATGTTGGCGTGGAACGTGTCGTACATGATCCGGCAGTTCGGATGGTTCACTTCGCGGCAGAAGCGGGCGGAATCGCCGTGAGTGTTCAACAGGTATGTTTCAAACCGGTTGAGACATTCGACCCCGAGCGTGACATTGCAGGAGCCGGCGTGTTCGGCAACGGCTGACATCGATTCGACGGCGTATTTCCACTCGTCATCGCTCGGGCCGGCACCGGAAAACTCTCCGAGCGCGCTGTGGAAGGGACCGACCAGGTGTGTTGCTCCAGCCGCAGCCGCACAGTCGAGTGCCTGCTTGTTTCCATCGACACCTTTCTGACGGATCGCGGCGTCTGCGCTCATCGGGTCATCATCTGCCGTGCGGATCGTGACCATCGTCCGCTCAAGTCCGAGATCATCGAATCGCTTGCCCCACGCAGCGTAGTCGATTGAGTAGTCGAAGGCCGGAATCTCGATCCCGTCATAGCCTGCTTCCTTGATCATTTCCAGAACCGGCATGAGGTCGTCGTTAAGTCCATCGGACCAGAGGAGCAGGTTGATTCCGAATTTCATTCTGTTTGCTTTCTGATTTCGCGCTTGAGGTCAGCGGTTATTTGAAGTCAAAGTTTCAAGGGTTTAGAAGTCGCGGCGGATAGCTTTCCAGCAACTCATGGGCGCGATTGTACACGCGCTCGCGAACGCCGGGCAACCATTTGAGAATGTCTCCGTCGAGTTCTTCCAGACCCACTCGCTGGAGCACTTTGTTGATCCGGTAGATTGTCCCGTCATTACGGGAATAGTCGAAGATGTACCGCTCGGATTTAAACAATCCGGCGTACCACGTGTATCGCTCGGTTGGTCGCGTTGCAAACAGGTTGATCGTCTGTTGAACCTTTTCGAAATCGACACTTTCAACCTGCGAATAGAACCGTTCAAGCTGGCCCGGATGCCGCTCATGCAGATAAGCGTCAAGAAACAACTCGATGATGATGTGTCCGACCAGTCCCGCTCGCATTCCTGATCGCGTTGACTGTAGATCGCGAAGCTCAACCGCGAATTCAAGTGACATTTCATTGAATGCGCGTGTGCGGTGAAACCAGTCGTCGTCGTGATGGTGCTGAATAACCCCGCGCGCAATTGTCGCAACATCCGGATCTTCGTGATCCAGCAGCGGGGTTGCGCCACGCTCCCGTGCACGGCATTTCCGGTCTGCAGCGGACAGCCAGTCAGGAATGCAGACTGCAACCGCCATCAACGCGTCGTCAAGAAAAGGGAGTGCGTGAGTGAAGCAGTTCATATCGATTTTGCAGTATCTAATTTGCCGCGACTATGTCGAATTCCGGCATGTACGCGCCGCGGCGTGTTGTCTTAGGGGGTGTTGTCTGTTGTGCAGGGGAATCAGCAACCGGAAGACTGTGATTTCCAGTCGGACTTAACGAGTCCCGTTGCTTCGAATTGCAATCCCGAAACTTTCGATCGGAATCTCTGGTACGGAACAATGGCACAGAGCATAAGGATTGGAGCACCCCGTTCCGCGACTCCCCGGGATTTTCAACACTGGACTCAATGCCGGTTCTCAATGCTCATTTCAGACAGGCGGTCCGTTCAAGCCGGGCGTTCAAACTGAATTTCCTGTCCGGATTTCGGCGCGTTGATATCCCAGTCCTCTCCGTTGAACCGACTGACAAGGTGTCCCATCACCCATGTTGCTACCGGCCAGCCCTTGAGCATCTCGCCGTCCCACGGCGACCATCCGCATTTCGTTTTCTGTTGATCGTTACGAACGACGTGTTTCAGTTCGGGATCCACCATGACGAGGTCGGCATCGGCGCCTCTCTGAATACGGCCTTTGTTTTTCATGTTCCAGATTCTCGCCGGGGCTTCACACATCCAGCCGGTAATCTGTTCGATAGTGCAGCGGCCGTTGTTCATTTCATTCAGCATCAGCGCGAGTGAGTTTTCGACGGCAGGCAGACCAGAAGGGCAGTTCGGGTAGACCTGGTCTTTCTCTTCAAGTGTGTGTGGAGCGTGATCGGTCGCTATGACCTCGATCGTTCCATCGAGCAGTCCACCCCATATTTTCTCGTTGTCAGCGCGAGTCTTGATGGACGGATTCATTTTTACCAGTGAGCCCAGCCGGTCGTAGTCGTCGATGTTGAACAGCAGATGATGCGGACAGGCCTCGGCCGTCACCCATTCAGGCGCTGATCGCAACAGACCGACTTCATCTCCCGTAGACACGTGCAGGACGTGAAACGGATGCTTGTGCCGGGTTGAAAGGTCGATCGCACGTGTCGTCGAGATTACCGCTGCGCGATGGTCACGGATTTTTGAATGAACAGCGACTCCCTTCTCATCTGCAAATTTCGCAGCGTTTTCCCGCACTGTCTTTTCATCTTCGCAATGGGCGCAGATCGGCAGAGTTGTCTCGGCGAAAATCCGTTCAAGTGCTTCCTGGTCGTCTACGAGCAGATCGCCGGTGCTGGAGCCGATAAAAATTTTGATTCCCGGCGTTCTTGTTGCGGCTGCGAGTTCCGCAACGTTGTCCGTCGTCGCACCGATGTAGAAGCCGTAGTTCACGATGCTGCTGCGGGCTGCCAGCCCGAGCTTATGTTCAATACCTTCCTGTGTGGTCGCCGGGGGTTTGGTATTGGGCATTTCGAGAAAACTCGTAACGCCCCCTTTTGCACAGGCCCTCGATGCGTGTGCAAGGTCTTCTTTGTGGATCAGTCCCGGTTCCCTGAAATGAACCTGATCATCGATGACGCCCGGCATCAGGAATTTACCGCCTGCGTCCACCGTTTCGCCGGCATCGATCTGGATTGCAGGACCGATGTCCGCGATCCGCTCATCTTCAATCAATAAACTGCCCTCAAAAATTTCATCAGGCAGAACGATGCGGGCATTCTTAATGAGAGTCTTCAAATTCCTGGCCTTCCTTAAAAGTCTTGCTCAATTGTTTTCCCTTTCTGCCTCAATGGATAGAGGCCGTCTGTGCTGATGCGTTGTGTCGTCAGGTTTCGGACGGGTTCACATTCGGGTTGGATTTTCGAAAATGAATTGCGATACTTACGATCAGTCCTGAGCGCTACGCGACAGGCTGACGCAGGATTTCTCTCGTCTAACCCTTGTAACCCGCCCTGTAGATCTCTCATGAACGTAAAAGAACGCAACATTCCCACAGCTGCTGACTTTGAAAAGCTTGGTTCCTTCTACCTTGGACGGGAATACGATCTTGGAGCCGGAGAATCGACGGACAACCTGCTGCTTTACGATTCGAAAGATCTGACAACCCATGCGGTCGTGGTTGGAATGACGGGCAGCGGAAAGACGGGTCTGTGTGTCGGGCTGCTTGAAGAAGCTGCGATGGACCGGATACCGGCAATTGTCATCGATCCCAAGGGCGACATCTCCAACCTGTTACTGACATTTGAAAATCTCGATCAGGAGTCATTCCAGCCCTGGGTCGACGAAGGCGAAGCGCGCCGAAAAGAAATGTCGCCCGAAGAATTCGCAGCAGCAGAAGCTGAAAAGTGGAAAAACGGCATTGCCGGTTGGGGGCAGGATGAAGCCCGAATCCGCGAGATGCGGTCCAAAGTCGAAATGCGGGTGTACACTCCCGGCAGCGAAACCGGTCGCCCTCTAACGATTCTCAAATCATTTGAGGCTCCAAACGAGAAAGTGATGGAGAATCCGGATGCGCTGCGAGACAAGATAGCCGGAGCAACGTCCGGCTTGCTGGCGCTGCTGGGCATTGATGCGGACCCGATACAAAGCCGCGAGTACATCATCATCTCAAAGATCTTTGAGCATCAATGGCGTGAAGGCAAAAACCTTGACCTGGCCAAACTGATCGCCTTGATCCAGAATCCGCCGTTTGATCGAGTCGGCGCGATGGAACTGGATGCCGTCTTTGACAAAAAGGATCGCAACTCGCTCGCGATGCAGATGAACAACCTGCTCGCCTCGCCGTCATTTTCGAGCTGGCTGGCTGGGGAGTCGCTCGACATCAATGAACTGCTCCACACCGAAGATTCAAAACCGTGTATCTCGATTCTTTCGATCGCTCATCTATCTGATGAAGAGCGGATGTTCTTCGTGACTATCTTGCTCAACGAAATCGTCGCCTGGACGAGGACGCAGTCCGGAACTTCATCCCTTCGGGCGATTCTCTATATGGATGAAGTGTTCGGCTATTTTCCGCCGACCGCCAACCCACCATCAAAGCAGCCGATGCTTACGCTTCTCAAACAGGCCAGGGCGTTCGGTCTGGGTGTTGTGCTGGCGACTCAGAATCCAGTCGACCTCGACTACAAGGGACTTTCAAACACGGGAACCTGGTTCCTTGGCCGGCTACAGACGGAACGGGACAAGATGCGCGTGCTGGAAGGCCTTGAGGGCGCAGCGGCGCAAACAGGCGTCGCATTCGACCGGTCGGAAATGGAAGAGATTCTTGCCGGGTTAGGAAAACGGAAGTTCCTTATGAACAACGTTCACGACGATCATCCGGTCGTGTTTGAAACCCGTTGGGTCATGTCCTATCTGCGCGGGCCATTGACACGAAATCAGATCCAGAACCTTATAGAGCAGTCCGGGTTCGATCCGGACGCGGTGAAGTCCGTTCACGCAAAAAGCGCGTCACGCCCGGCTGCCGAACGAGTGGAGGAACCTGAACCCGAACTGGATCCGCGGCAGTTGATCCCTGCCGACATCGGCCAGGCATTCGTTGCTCCGGAAATCGGAATCAGCAGCAACGACCGGATCGTTTATCGGCCCGCGCTTATCGGGCGTGGCCGGCTGCATTACGTCCGCGCGACATACAAAGTCGACAAATGGGTTGAGAAGGTATTCGTCGCACACGTTCGTGGCGACGAGATTCCCCCGGAAATCTGGGACGAATCAGAGGAGATCCGCGAGCGGTGGGATTTTGAAGATCCTGCAGACGGAGCGAGCTTTGGAACTTTGCCGGCAGATCTTCAGAAATCGAAAAAGTTCACGATCTGGAAGAAGGAGCTCAAAGAATTTCTCTATCGTGGTCAGCCGATGACGATCTGGAAGTGTGTCGAACTCAAAGAGTATTCGGGTCCGGGCGAGTCGCTTCGTGATTTCAAAGTCCGCCTCGAACAGCTCGTTTCGGAAGAACGGGATGAGCAGATGGAAAGACTGCGAAAGAAATTTGCGAGCAAGTTCTCAACAATGCGCGACCGAATCCGTCGTGCCGAGGATCGGGTCGAACGCGAAGAGGCACAATACCGGACCGCCCGAATGGATTCACGGATGTCTCTCGGCTCAACCCTGCTTGGCTGGGTGATGGGCCGACGAAGTACTCGAGCTTCTACATCAATGCGCAGAATGAACTACGCTACTCAGCAGAAAGAGGATATTGCCCGGGCTGAGGAAGCAATGGAGGATCTGCAGCACAAATATGAAGATCTTGAACGTGAGTTCAACGCAGCTGTCGAAGAGCTCGAGGATAAGCTGACGGTGGACAATCTTGAATTCGAGGAACGAGTTCTACCGCCGCGAAAGAGCGACATCATGATCGAGCAATTCGGGGTGTGCTGGTTGCCTTGGAGAATCGACTCCGCTGGAATTGCGGAAGCCGCTTACTGAGACAGATCCAGCCTTAACTACGTTTCGGTGACTGCTTTCAGCGAAAAACCTGCCTCGAAATCCAGACTTTTTTGACGTCGGCCTATCGATTTGCAACGAAGATTCTCACGGTGTTTCTTTGATCTGATGGTCGGGTTTCAAGGTGTCTGGTAAGGATTCTCTCCGTGCGTAAGCGGATTGGGGGCTTTATTCATCCGTAGCAGCTCGTTTGAAGTCTTGATGGCCCGCATATCCGGATTTCTTGTTAAGAATCCACCTCCACCCTACGCCGTATTGCGGCGTTGATTCGAGTGAAAGCTGTTTGAATACGCAAACTCATTTTCCTATCATGGAATGCATACAGAGGTGAATCTCTTCCCACCCGGGCACTTCCACCTGTTAGCCGCATCACACTCAGCGGCTCTGTATCTCAATAGTGCACACATACCCATCTTATTACTGGAGCAGCAAATGACGAAACGGACGAGCAGAGGTTTCACCCTGGTTGAATTGCTAGTGGTGATTGCAATTATCGGCATTCTTATCGGAATGCTTCTGCCTGCTGTCCAGCAGGTCCGCGAAGCAGCACGGAAGACGACTTGCCTCAACAACCAGCGTCAAATCGGCCTGGCGATGCTCAACTACGAATCTGCATTCGGCGAATTGCCGATCGGACTCGAGAACACAGGCGACGCAGGATCTTCGAACCCGCTTGCCGGTCAGTGGAGCTGGATGACATACATCCTTCCACAAGTTGAACAAACCAACCTTTATGACATTCTCAACCCACGTGGCGGGGTTTCTCTGGCAATGCGTCTGGATCCCGGCGATGCCAACTACGACCCTCAAGTCGAAGTTGCGATTTCGAACCCCATCGGTGTTTTCCTTTGTGCTTCCGATGCTGCGGACAAGCTCAACAACTTCCGCAACAGTGCTGCCTTCGGCGGTGCGATGCCGAACGCCAACTTCGGAGTTGCTTCAGCTAACTATGTCGGCGCCAATAATGTCGGCTACTGCGATGCATTCACTCAAGGCAACACTGCACTGACCGGTCAGCCCGGTGGTGCTTTCTGTGCAGTCGAAGAGATTGGTATGCGAAGCATGCAGCAGGACGGAACATCGAACACCATTCTGATTGCAGAGCGTGTTTATGATGCAACTAAAAAGAACAACAGCAATCCACAGGCACTTGATCCTGCAGGTTCGACGATGATTGTCGGAACTCGCGGACTTGGAACCGGTGACCCTGCTGATCATTTCGGTGCTCAGGACTCAATGTTCTCAGCATGGGGTGGTATCAACGTCATCTTCACCGACCGTAAGCGTCAAGGCGTTTCCAGCTTCCACGCCGGCGGCCTTGTCGTCTGCTTTGCAGATGGTTCCGGTCATTTCATTCGTGACACAATCAACACAGCTTACTCAACAAGCGTTGAGAGCCCGGATCCGGACTTCGTTCTTTCCAACACTGCCAACTACGGTACGTGGGAAAAGTTGATCGAGCTGGGTGAAGGTCAGATCATTGCCAGTGGCGAGTTTTAATCGACACGAGTTCAATTGAACACAACGAAGGCCGCTTCTCCGTAAGCGGCCTTTTTTTGTACCGGCTTCTTCCCATCAGACCTTGATTAGCTCCTTTGTTCTGTCCGGCAAAGTTGAATGAATCAGGATGTTGCCAGTTCAGGGTTTCAGCGGTTGTTACAGATGTCGCGGTGCATTGACCAAAGCCCTCCCCGTACATCAGTTTCTCTTCGATGATTCGGACGCCGCGACTAATCTGAATAGTGGCAGCCTGTCTTAAACAGTTTGAAGAATCATCATGAAAATCGGTTTTCTTGGAGTTGGAGCAATCGCCGAGGCGATGATTATCGGGCTTTGCACCGCCGGCAAGTTTGAGGGTGAGGTAATCCTGTCTCCGCGCAGCGTCAGTCGCTCAAATGCTCTCGCGAGCAGGTTCGCTAATGTGGAAGTCGCAAGCACCAACCAGGAACTGGTGGATCGCTGCGATCTGCTCTTTCTTGCTGTACTCCCTGATCAGTTTCAAGCCTGCATGTCAGAGCTGGATTTTCGTAGTGAAATGAAGCTGGTCAGTCTCGTTGCGGGTTTCTCCGTCGGAGAGATTGCTGAACTGGCATCACCGGCAACATCTGTCTGGCGGATTATTCCTTTGCCACCTGTTGAACACGGTCTGGGTGCGATTCCCCTGTATCCGCGTGACGCCGAAATCGAAAAACTGCTCAGTAGCATCGGGGACGTTGTTCACATCAAAGATGAAAAGGAATTCCTGGCTTTTACAACGGCCAGCTCGATGATGGCCACCTTCTTTGAGTTTGCCTCAAGCGTGGCAAGCTGGATGGAGTCACGAGGCGTCGGCCGTGAGCAGGCTGCGGTCTACTCATCGAGTACGTTTCAGGCGCTTGCAAGACTGGCTGGTGATGCCCCTCCGGAAAGCTTTCATGAACTCGCAGATGAATGCCTGACCGCCGGCGGACTGAATGAGCAGGTGCTGTTCGAGTTGCGCGATGCCGGCTGGTTCGGGCAGATCGACAACCGCCTCGATAGAATCGCCGCGCGTCTGGAAAAATGGGCGGAAGAAATGGCGCGCGCAAAAGAAGCCGGTCGCGAATGAGAGCTCCACGCATATTGGTTAGCAAGCGGAAGCAAAAACGATAATCGTTCTCAAGAATCGGTTGTCCGCGTCAGCGGGCCGTCGGTGATCTGTCCATATATTGTTGAACAGTAGCAGTGTTCAGTTTGCTGAACGGTATTGGTGGTGGCGGTTCAGAAACGGGATGCGGAACCAGGTCCAGTGCATACCATCTGACGGAATGCCACGCTTCGAACTTAAATCCGATGTTCTCGTAGTCACCGATCTTTCTGAAGCCACACGACTCATGCAATCCTTCACTGCCGGGGTTGGGTAGACTCACTCCAGCATACGCGTTGATATAACCTTGAGCTCGTAGCAGGTTGAACAAGACCCCGTAAAGTTGTCTGGCGACACCGCGACGCCGGAACCGGGAATTCACATAGACAGAGGATTCGCACGACCATTGATAGGCCCAGCGGGAACGATGAGCGCCGCCGTAGGCATAGCCTGCAATCTGCGAATCAATCTCGGCAACAATCCATGGGAATTGCTCCAGAGTGGAATTGATTCGCTTTTGCATCTGTTCTGCTGTTGGGGGAGCCAGCTCAAGGGAAATAACCGTCTCACGGATGATCGGCGCATAGATATCAAGGATTTCACCCGCATCTGCGATCGTCGAGATTCTGAACTTCATCGCAGCAATGCCTGCTCCTGTTTGTCTTCTCGATATGTGTTTCGACGTGGCCTGATTTGTTTCGACGTGGCCTTGCTATGACGCCCCACCATTCATCGCGGATTCGCTCAGGAAGGGTCGCGGTTTTCCGGCAGACCTTCGTCGTAGAACCAGTTGTGAATCGGTTTGAGGATCTCCAGCACCTCGGCGACGAGTTGTTCGTCGAATGGTTCGTCCAGCCACTGACACCATCCGGCTACTCTACCGGGATTGGCAGAGCCGGTGATGCAGGTTGCCAGTCTCGGATGGCGGACGGAATACTGCAGCGCAAGCTTAGCGATGTCAGAACCCGCCGCCTTGCAATGCTCAACGGCTTTCGCGGCTACTTCGCGTACTTCCGGAGTCGCCTTGTGCCACTGCGGTAACGGAGCACCTGTAAGTAGCCTGGCACTGAAGGGGGCGGCGTTCATCACGCCGATGTTGCGTGATTCCATCTCATCGAGGATGTCGTCAAGCATCGTGTTTTGAAGTGTGTAGTGGTTGTAGGACAGAATCACATCGAGGTCGGCCTTGGCAGACACCTCACGAAAAATCTTCATGGGATAACCGGAGATCCCCACGAACCGGACTTTGCCTTCCTGCTGGATCTTTCTCAGTTCCGGCAGAGTTTCATCAATAACCTGCTGTATATCAACAAACTCAATGTCGTGGCAAAGAATGATATCGAGATAATCCTGTTTCATCCGCTCAAGGCTGATGTCGATACTCTCCCGAACTCTGCGGGCGGAAAAATCGAAATGTGCAGGTGCATAACGACCCAGCTTGGTACACAGCAGATAACTGTCTCTGGGAATCTCCTTGAGCGCGAATCCCAGCAGTGATTCCGACAGCCCACGACCATAGTAGGGCGATGTATCGATCAGATTCATCCCATGATCCAGAGCTACATGAACGGACCTGACTGCTTCGTTCAGATCAATATCGCGGAATTCGGCTCCCATCGATGAGGCTCCGAAACTCAAGATCGAGACGTCCAGTCCGGTTGAGCCTAATGGTCTTTTTTCCATGATGTGTTCGTGCGTTTCGCTCTGTCGGTTGGTGATAGTTGAAAATCAACTTCGGGTTCAAATATAGCAATATTTAAACAGTCGTTGTTGGCAGGCTTTGTTTTTCATATCGTGTAGGGCTTGTTAATTTCCAGCGAGCTCTCTTATGACCATGCGTATTCTTCTCACAACAACCTCCTATCAGGACACTCCGGGGGCTCACCATGACCTGCTTGAGTCGCAAGGCTGGGAAATCGTCCGCGAAAGGGGGCCATTGTCCGAAGAGCAAATGCTTGAACTGGCAGGTGAGTTCGATGCTTTCTTGTGTGGAGACGACGCTATTACTCAGGCTGTCATCGACAAATCACTTCCAAGATTGAAGTGGATATCCAAATACGGGATTGGCATCGACAAAATCGACAGGAAGTACGCGACCTCAAAAGGTATTCCAATTGGATTCTGCCCCGGCGTAAACCACACAACAGTCGCCGAGCACACTTTGGGCCTGATGATCGGGCTGACCAAGAAGATCAACGAGGTCTCCCGCCACACCAGGGCCGGTCAATGGAAGAGGCTGACCGGCAATGAAGTGATGGGTAAACGGCTCGGTATTGTCGGACTCGGCCGGATTGGAAAGGCTGTCGTGGAGCGCGCAAACGGATTCGGCATGGAGTGCTGTGCGTTTGATGTTCACCGCGATGAGGACTTTGCAAAGAAACACAATGTTCAGTGGTGCGATACGGCCGCTGAACTACTCAGCAGTTGCGATGTGGTCTCGCTACACTGCTTCCTCGACGAAACAACTCGTGACCTTATCAACGCCGAGTCGATTGCCACGATGAAGGACGGAGTGTTCGTCATCAACTGTTCACGCGGAGAAGTCGTAAACTCAGCCGACATGGCTGCGGCGCTCGGGTCGGGTAAAGTCGGCGGCTACGGTGCGGACGTGCTTGAACAGGAACCACCTCCGGCTGATCATCCTCTGTTGTCTGCTCCGAATTGCATCATTACATCGCACATCGGATCAAGAACCTATGAATCGGTTCAGCGGCAGGCGACGATGGCGACTCAGAATCTGGTCAATTTCATTGCCGGGGATCCTCCGCTCGCTCAAGCCAATCAACTTGCCGGTCAGACGAATTCGCAGCCGGTCACCGCCGCCGCAGAGGAGTTTTTTGTCGTTGATCCGGCCCGCCACAACGCTCTAGTCGAGGCAGCCTATCTGCATCGAGGTTACAACGGGGAAGAGGCCGGCGCGGCATCCCGTTTTTGCGAAATGGCATCTCGATTCGGAATTCGAACTCACAATGCAATCAAGGCGTTGCATCTCGACCACCTCTTCGGAAGCGCAACCGGTGGATGTGTTCCCGGAGCGGAGGTGAAGAAGATTGAATGCCGCTTTGAAGCCTGCGAAATCTGGGATGCGAGGCTGAAGCTGGGCCAGTCAGTCGCGTTTGACGCCATGCAGCGGTGTATGGAACTCGCCGACAAGTACGGCGTCGGTCAGGTCAGCGTCGACAATACATTTCATTATTTATGGGGTGGCGGCTATGTCATGGACGCAGCACTCAAAGGCTATATTGCCTACACCAATTGCACTTCTACTCTGGCAGAAGTTGTCCCTTTTCTCGGCAGGTATCCTACGCTCGGGACCAATCCGCACAGCTGGGCATTTCCCACTCAGGACGCAGTTGGATTCCCGGTTGTGATTGACTGGGCTACATCGACAGTCGCCATGGGAAGAGTGCAGCAATATAAACGCGAAGGCAAAGAACTGCCGTCCGGAGCCGCAGTTGACGCGGAGGGCAACCCGACGTCGGATCCGGCAAAGGCCGTGTCGCTTCTGCCTTTCGGTGCGCACAAAGGTTATGGTCTCGCGTTGATTAACGAACTCGTCGCCGCGCTGATTGGCGGTTCCCTGCCGACACTGCGCGGACGTGAGGTTCCTGCCGGTGAGAAAAAATCGGCCAACTTCTACTTTCAGGTCATACACCCTGACGCAATGAGTTCAGGGCTGTTTGCCAGTGGTCGCGATCGGGATGGGAACCTTAGAGCGGTTATCGAAGACATCCTCGGCCACGGCAACGAAGGAAGTCTTCTTCCGGGGCAAATCGAGGCATTGGCCGCGGAAAAGACGGCAGCGGCCGGCGGCCTGCTGTTTTCAGGAGCGGAAATAGATTCGTTCAACGAGATCGCAGCTGAGTGCGACCAGCCACTCTGGGATCGCAACTCGCTCCGCACGTTCAGTGGCTGACCCGGCTTGTTCAATCCGGACCGCGGGCCGGTTACCAGACCGCCCGGTCCGCGTCGTTACTATTAAGTTCACAAATCAAATCTGAAGATCTATGTCACGCATCGAAAACTTGTTCTCACTTAGTGGGAAGACGGCAGTTGTTATTGGCGGTACCGGGGAATTATGTGGTGCTATGGCGGAAGCGATGGCGGCGGCCGGAGCAGAGGTTGTCCTGGTCGGACGGAGCGAGGAGAAAGCGAAGGCACGCCTGAAATTGATTCACGATGCAGGTGGCGAAGGCTATTTCGTTCCAGCCGATGTCGCATCGCGGGAAAGCCTGCAGAGCCTGCTTGAGGCCGTTGTTGAAAAATCAGGCAAATGTGACATCCTCGTCAACGGAGCCGGTGTAAACGCAGCAACTCCTTTTCTCGAGGTGCCTGAGGAAGAGTACGACAGGATATTCGCAACCAATGCGAAAGCTGTGTTTGTTGCCTGTCAGATTTTCGGTGGCTACTTTCTTGAAAACGAAATCGAGGCGTCCATTATCAACGTCGGCTCAATGTCCGGTGTAATACCGCTCTCCCGTGTATTTACATATTCGATGACCAAAGCCGCTGTTCACAACATTTCCAGGAATCTGGCTCGTGAATGGGCGACTTCTGGAATACGGGTGAATACGCTTGTCCCCGGTTTTTTCCCCGCAGAGCAGAACAGGAAAGTACTGACTGAAGAACGGGTCAGTCAGATCATGGGGCACACTCCGATGGACCGCTTCGGACGCGCGGACGAGCTTGCCGGTGCGACGTTGTTGCTCGCCTCCACAGCCGGCTCTTTCATGACGGGGACCGAAATTATTGTCGATGGTGGTTACGCTGCTATGACCATCTAGAGGTTCTCCGGTCGATCCGGACTCGCGGTCAAAAGTGCGGGTTGCAGTAGTTGAGGCGTTGCGACAAGCAGCCACAGAAATTCATATCAGACAGGCTCGAGAAGAGAACAGAATCAAATGCAACTTGAAAAATACAGTTTTGGAATGGGTGACCGGTTTCTGCATCAAGGCAAAGCCCAGTTGCAGGCGGTCATCAATGCGAAAGAGGCGGGAGTTGACGTCACGCCTGTCTGGAATAAATCCAATCGCGAACATAAGACGATTGGAACCGAGCCTCTCTCATTGCGCGAAGAGGCGGATGCAGCTGTAAAGGACCTCGGCTGGTCAGGCAGTTATCGCGTTGATGCAGATCACATAAATCTTGAAACCGTCGGTCGCTTCATTGACTGCAGTGATTTCTTCACAATCGACGTCGCTGATGCCATCGGGCAGAGGGCTGCGGATGATGAGATTGCGGCATTCGTAGATCGAAACAGCAAGTACATGGGAAGCCTTGTCATCCCGGGAGCCGGCGAATTCGATGTCACACGTGAAACGATCGAAGATGTAGCTGTGACTTTTCTGAAAGCCGCCAAGCTGGCTGGAGGAATCTACCGGCACATCTGTGAAAAAAAGGGTGAAGGTGCATTCATTCCGGAAGTCTCGATGGATGAAACCGACAGTCCACAGACTCCGCTCGAAATGTTCTTCATTCTCGCCGCAATTGCCGGGGAGGGGATCCCTGTCCAAACCGTTGCTCCTAAGTTCACCGGCCGTTTTAACAAAGGTGTTGACTACGTCGGTGACGTCGAGCAGTTCGAAAAGGAGTTCAATGACGACCTCGCGGCAATCGCGTTTGCGATTTCCGAGTTCGGGCTCCCCGAAAATCTCAAGTTGAGCGTTCACTCAGGCAGCGATAAATTCTCAATCTACGAGCCGATTCGTGAAGCTTTGAAGAAGACGGGTGCCGGATTGCATGTGAAAACCGCAGGTACAACGTGGCTGGAGGAGCTGATCGGGCTTGCAGAGGCTGGTGGCGAAGGGTTGGCGATCGCCACGGACGTCTACTCGGCATCTCTCGGTCGCAAAGATGAGCTTTGCGGGCCGTACGCAACCGTTATCGATATAGATGAATCCGCTCTACCTTCGGCTGAAGCTGTAAGCGGATGGACGGGTGAACAGTACGCCAATGCACTCCGGCACGATCAGACCAATCCTGAGTACAATTCCAGCCTCCGTCAGCTCCTGCATGTCGGGTACAAGGTTGCGGCGGAGCTCGGGGACCGGTACTACAATGCTCTGGAGGAATTCGAGGCTGACGTGTCACGCAACGTGACCGGAAACCTCTGGGAGCGTCACCTGAAAAAACTATTTGTCTGAGTCGTCACTTTCGTGCGGCTCTAATCTGTGGAGCCGCGTTATGAATCAGCGTTTTGTCATCGGGTGTCTCGTTGCAATAGTGGCTTGCGCTTCGGGGGTGCCGGACTGTGCACTTGCAGTTCAGCAAAGCAACGCCGTACCGGCGCCGCAGCGTCTGGCGGTTGATTCTCCATTTGCCCCCGTCACAGATATTGAAGGTCTGCCCAGAGTTCTGCTACTGGGCGACTCGATTTCAATCGGTTACACCGTGGGAGTCCGGAATCTCCTCGACGGAAAGGCAAATGTCCATCGCGCAGGTGTGAACTGTGGTCCGACCTCACGGGGAGTCGAGCAGCTGGACAGCTGGCTGGGCGAAAGTGAGTGGGACGTTATTCACTTCAACTTCGGCCTTCATGACCTGAAATACATGGACGATGAAGGGAAGCTGGTTGATGCAGGCAGCGGGCACCAGCAGCATCCGCCCCTGGTCTATCAGGAAAATCTTGACTCGATCGTACGGCGGCTGAAAGAGACCGGCGCGAAGCTGGTCTGGTGCACAACGACGCCCGTACCCGACGGGGCGCGGGGGCGAATTCCGGGTGATGCGGCTGCGTATAACGAAATCGCAGCTGCCGTCGTCGAAGCCGCCGGTGGCATTGAGACGAACGACCTTCATGCTTTCTGCGCCGAACGGCTGGACAGCCTGCAGAAACCAGCGGACGTACACTTTACAGCCGGCGGTTCGCGACAGCTGGCTTTGAGAGTCGCCAGAGCAATCGAACAACAGCTTGAGCGCGAAGAGCCGGTAGAAGAGACAGCGACCGGGTATGTTTTTGATGACGCCAACGGAAATGGAATCAGAGACGACAGCGAGTCAGGAATGGCCGCGGTCCGCGTTTCAAATGGACGGGAGATCACGATCACAGATGACGTCGGCCGGTATGAGCTGCCGGTGAAAGGCGACACCACCATTTTCGTTATCAAGCCGCAGGGTTGGAGAACTGCTCTCAGCGAAGATAACTTGCCCAGGTTCTATTACACGCACAAGCCTAATGGCTCACCGGTTTCCTACTACGCGGGAGTCGCTCCTACCGGGCCATTGCCGGAGGAAATCAATTTTCCGCTTTATCGTCAGGACGAGCCGGCGCAATTCAAAGCGTTGATGTGGGGAGACCCGCAGCCTCGCAATCAAACCGAAGTCGATTACATCGCTCATGATGTTGTCGAGGAACTGATCGGAACCGATGCTTCCTTCGGAGTTACCCTCGGCGATGTGATGTTTGACAACCTGAACCTGTACGAAACACAGAACCAGCTCGTCGCGCTGATCGGGATTCCCTGGTACAACGTGATCGGTAACCACGATCTGAATTTTGACGCCGATATAGACTCACTCAGTGACGAGACCTTCGAAAGAGTATTCGGTCCGGCCTACTACTCTTTCGACTACGGAAGCGTTCACTTTATCGTATTGGACAACGTCGTGTGGACCACTGATGACGACGGCAACAAACGCTATTTCGGGGGAATCGGTGAAGACCAGCTGGAGTTCGTCAGGAGCGACCTGGCTTTGATCCCGGAAAACCAGCTCGTCGTGCTGATGATGCACATTCCTCTTGTGGGCGTAGAGGACCGGCAGGAACTCTACCGGCTGATTGAACAGAGGCCGTTTTGCATGTCGATATCCGGCCACACGCACACACATGAGCATCGATTCATCGGACGTGACGACGGTTGGCTGGGAGCAGAGCCGCATCACCACGTGATCAACGTCACCGTCAGCGGCGCATGGTGGTCCGGAATGCCTGACGAGCGCGGGATCCCCCACACGGTTATGCGGGATGGTGCACCCAACGGGTACTCAATCATTTCGTTCGATGGAGAAAAGTACTCGCTGGAGTTCCGCGCAGCCGGACGGCCGGCGAATTACCAGATGACCATCGATCTTCCGGAAGCTGTCAACGCTTCCGGACTGAACGGAACGGATCTCTGGGCGAACATCTTCAATGGCTCTTCCAGATCTGAAGTCGAATTCCGCGTTGACGACTCGCAAGAGTGGCTCTCGATGACGCGAAAAGAGGTCGAGGATCCGGTCCTGGAGCGCCTGTACGAGCGGGAAGCCGCAATGCGGGAAAAGCTGCTTGAAGCAGGCGTCGGACTCGCGAACATGCCGTCTGAAATGTCCCGTCCAAGACCAAGTTCTCATCTCTGGCACGCCAGACTACCGGATGGTCTGACACCGGGTGTACACGTCGTGGAAGTGCGTGAACTTGGACTGAACGGCGAATACGTTTTCGGCCGAAGAACGTTTCGAGTTACTGGCGAATAGCCGCTGCCGCTGCCTACCAGCAGGAATGAGCGGTTTACTCAGACGGGGTTTCGGCTTCGTCTGATTCCTCTTTTCCGCCGCCGATCATTGCGACACCCATCGTGATGCCGAATCCGAGCACGATCAATCCGAGTGAACCGGCGATCTGCGTAGCTTCTGGCTGGAAGTATTCGGTGTTCCAGTCCTCTGGATCGAAGTCATTGATATTTTCAGCGGTTACGACCTGGCCTGTCTTATTGATCGTATCGCCCACTTCCGGCTGCAGAGTCTGCTGAAACGGCCACAATCCCACAACCGAGCCAAGTAGCAGGCCCAGTAGTATTCCAAGGGTTACCTGGCGGTATCGTTTGAACAACCATTGAAGCAGATTTCCAACAACGGCAACTCCGACAACGACTCCGATGCCAACAGGCAGTACGACGGTCAACGCCGGATCCATGGCGGCTCCGATGTCACGTGACTCAAGTGCATTCTTGAAGTTCTCAATCGCAGTCAGGATGGGAACATATTGTCCGAGCAGCAAAAGCAGGTAACCACCTGAGAGACCGGGCAGAATCATTGCGCTGGCGCCTGCGAGGCCGGCAATAAAGAGGGTGACGAAGTTTGAGCCGCCACCGCCGATGTATCCACTCGCCTGCAACACTGCAAGCGCGACCATCGCAGCGAACGCTGCAATGCCTCCGGCAATCAAGCCGGGCGAGGCTTTCCGCGTCAGCTTCCAGACAACAGGCACGCCACCAAGTGTCAGGCCGATGAACAGGCTGTACATGATCCAGCGATTTTCAACGACGAGATCTTTCAGCATTCCCGCGAGCAAGCCGATCGCAACTACTGCTGATACAACGACGCAGCCAAGCACAAGAAGGCTGCGAAATTTGAACTTAAACCTTGTGACCTCGGCCACGCTATCAATGAACCTGGGGTAGATGCCGGCGGCCAGCAGCATTGTGCCCCCGCTGATACCGGGAACGAGGTTTGCCAGTCCCATTAGAATCCCACCGAATACCGAGCGAACGATAAGGGTGGAATTTCCGGACGTGTCACCGGTACTGGATTTTTCTGGCACGTCGTGCGACTCGTCAGATGGCTTTGTTTCTTGAGAGTTCATCTCAGGCAATGTACTCGTAGGGTTTACGGTCATCGTCTCTTCGGTAGTCGCGCTCATAATCCACCGCAATTAAAGTCAGGAGTCCGGGTATGCAATTTCTAATGATGCGGTAAGAAGCATTAGATGTCGGGAGAATATGGAGCGCGTTGACCTATTTTGCGGAGTCCACGTTACCTGTGTAAGCCACGTTGGGGGATTTCCCGATCTGTTGATACCCACAGTAGTTAAAACAGGCGTTTTGTTTTGGTCCCGGTCGAAAATCTGATAGGCTTACTAAGTGCGACTGCCAGGCGACAGTGGCAGGCAACAACCGTAGACTGGTCTTCGGGGGGCTGATCATCCGCCCTTTGATTGGCCGGATATCAGGAAGATGCGACTTGATCGGACGTGCCAGACATTCTTTGACCTTTTGTACCGGACTTTTTTCGAGCTGATTCAAACGAGCTGATTCAAAAAAGCCTAGACCAAAAAAATCAGGATGCAGCTGAGTCGGACACGAGTCGGACCTCCTCGTATTGATGGAGTCTGATGACAAGGACATCAGGCCAGTGCTGCGGCCCCCTAAATGGCGATGGCTTCGATGAATACCGCGACTTCGAATCAATTCGAGCTGCATTCTCCCGCCAAGATCAATTTGTTTCTTGAGTTGCTCGGCCGCCGTCCTGATGGCTTTCATGAGCTGGTGACGATCATCAGCCCCGTTTCGATTTATGACACACTTCGCTTTCGGCCAGTCAGCGGCGATGGCATAGAACTGAAGGTTGTGACCGCGAGGCAGCGGACCGACGAGCCCGATCAGCAGATTCCCTCCGGCCCGGAAAACCTGATCTGGAAGGCGCTTCAGCTGTTCAAGGAGCATTGTGGAATCTCAAAAGGCTCCACCACACCAGGTGCGGAAGTGTTGATTACCAAACGTATACCTGCGGCGGCAGGACTGGGTGGGGCTTCGGGAAACGCAGCGGCAGCACTTCAGGCAGCACGGAGAATGTGGAATCCGGAAGTAGACGACACAACATTGAATGAACTGGCCGCGACGCTTGGCAGTGACGTTCCCGTTTTCCTTGCCGGTATGACTGCTATGTGCACAGGTCGCGGTGAATCGGTGCGATCAATTCCTTGTCCCGCGGGAATTCCGCTGGTTATCGTCCAGCCACCGGTCGGCCTTTCGACCGCCGGTGTTTATTCCATTTGCAAGATTCCCGCACGAGTCGAATCTGAAAATGAAATATTGGCAGAGATACAAACGGGCTCGCTAGCCGGTATTGCAAGTGGCATGTTCAACCGGTTGGAGGAGTTTGCCTCAACGATGACAGATTGGATAAAACGGCTCCGCGAGGAGTTCACCGGGATCGGTTGCATCGGGCATCAAATGACCGGTAGCGGCTCTGCCTATTTCGGTGTTTTTTCGACTGAAAAGCAAGCGCGGATCGCAGCAGCTCGTTTGGCAAACCGAATGCCCGAAACAACTGTATTCCCGTGTTCGACCTTACAGGCGATTTCACCGGGGTGACAGGATTGAATAGATGCAGAATTTTTGATGGCGGAAGGACCCTCCGCATTTGAGGCACGGATACGATTAGAAAGACCCTTTTGAACTGACGTCTGCAGGACCGGACCTGGTTCAACCCTGAAAGTAGCTTGCATTTGGAAAGGCTACTTTCGATTCGCCATGATTTGCAACTTTTGTCAGTACCCCGGCAGGACGGCGGGGTGAAAAGGAGATCGAGGTGGAGATTACAGAAGTACGAATCAAATTGATGGAAGGCTCGGAAGACCGCCTGCGCGGTTTCTGCAGCATTACCTTCGATGATTGTTTTGTGGTCAGGGATCTCAAAATTATTGAGGGCAACAACGGTCCGTTTGTTGCAATGCCGAGTCGCAAACTGACTTCGCATTGCAAATCATGCCGGACCAAGAATCATCTGCGGGCAAGGTTCTGCAATAATTGCGGCGCGAGATTGAAGTCCGGAGATCTGTCCTATGACTCTGACGGC
>JBCCFB010000023.1:0-39440 GCA_039029995.1 Planctomycetota bacterium | reverse complement strand
TCCCCCTCTTTTTTAGATTTTCAAAAATTTTGCCCCTTAATAAAAAACGCAAATTTCAAGTCCCCCCTCTATTTGAGGGGGGGACCATGCATACAGAAAGACATCACTTCGTCCGTCGGACATTGCGGCGTGTATTCGACTGAAGCTCTGGGACCCCAAGAAAGATCGCCTGGTAAGCTGGAAGGAAGCAGCTGCAGCACGATCGGAGTCTGTCGTAGCCTAAAGAAAGGCTATCCGGAGAGAAGCTGTCTAGATAAGAGCTACCTGGAGAGGAGCTATTTAGTGTTACTTTTTCTACTCGCCTGTCTGATCCGTTCTTTGCTTGTGCAGGCAAATTAGCGCAACCCCGCGCTTTGATGATTGAGATGCGAATAATGCTAGCCTTTTGGATGCCTGCTGCGATAAAATATCGAGCCGCTACACACATCACAATTGTTAAACATTAAATAGCGCTTCAGCCGATTTTTCCTACAGCAGACTGTCGGAATCGGCCCACCGACGGAACAGAAAACCGATCCCGCAATTCTGCGCGGCTACACCGGTGCAAGCTCCGGAACTGACGGCACAACCTGTCCGGGGTATTACGAACGAACCAGAAACCAATCAGGTTCCGTACGTGCAATCCATGACGCACATGTCGTCACCGCTGTACCGCTGCGCAACAGCCTCATCAGGTTGAATCCATGAAAACAAAACTGTCATCGCGAGCCACTGCCCTGTCCGGGCTCCTTTTCACCGCGACGCTGATGATCCCTGCCATGTCAATTCAGGCTCAGGAAGGCGGCAGCTTTACCGGCCAGACTCTACCGCCTTCGACCTATCGCGGTACTTCGCAGGGAGCTGCTACCGGATCCGAATCCAGTCCCTTTCTTTCACCTGCCGAAAGCGATCAGGAAGCGGGGGAAGACGGCTCCTTCCGCAACCGGCCGCCATTTGTTCGCGACGCTCCGCAATCCAATCTTCCAGGTTCGGTTCCGCCTTCATCCGGTGTGACCGGTGGATCCTTCAGCAGCACACAGCCGCGCACTAATGCTCCGGCCAACACCGGTTTTGCTCCGCCTCCATCCAGCAGTTTCAATTCGACGACGGTATCAACGTCCGGCGTTCAGCAGGAGGGTGCTGGACCGGGAACCGTATCCGGCGGCTCTACTGCGAATGAATGCACGATCGAGGAATGCAAAGTTGAGCTGATAATGGACATTGAGGTTCCGGCTCGAGCAACGGGACCACTTTCAGAGATGAACGTGGAACTCAATCAGCTGGTCAGCGAAACCGAGCAGGTTGCCAAGGTTGATGATCAGGAAGCGACGCGCATCCTTGAGCAGGCAACGTTGAAGTACGATATGGCCAGAACCATTTCGCAGGATCGGACTGCGATCGAGATGGCGGAAAACAAAGTAAAACTTGCCACTACTGAATATCGGGTTAATTACAACCTGTACAAAAAACGCTCCAAGACGCGTCAGGAAGCACTTCGTTCACAGTATTCAATGCAGATTGCAGAGCTGGAAGAAGTTGACGCGAGAAACCAGTTTGAGATCGCTCGAATGGAAGCGGCGGCAGAACTTGTCAACGTGCATGCTGCACGTGAAACCGTCGAACGGCATCAGATTCTGTCACCGGTCAACGGAGTAGTTCTCGAACGATTCCGTGAACGTGGCGAATGGGTCAACCGCGGGGACAAAGTTCTTCGCATCGCTCCACTGGACCGGCTATACGTCCGTGGTGTCGTTTCTGCTGATAACTATGTCCCTTCGGTATTCGACAACAAGCTGGTTGTCGTGACTTCAAGGCTCGGTGGTCGCAACATCGAGTTCCAGGGACGTGTCGTTCGCACCGATCTCGAACAACAAGGCCTCAACGAATACGGAGTAGTCGTCGAAGTGATCAATCAGCGGGATGCAACAGGTCACTGGATGTTGCTGCCCGGTGCATTTGTGAACGGACGAATCCTGCTGGACAGAAATGCTCCGGAACAATCCGCTCTGGGAGCACCTGAGGGCGACAACGTTCAGAGATAACGTCGCAGGATCTGCCGGTCAGCAATTTGGAATGTCAAAGGCGAGTCGTGGTTCTGATTGAACTCCGGCTCGCGTTTTCTTATCGCAGAGTGGAAATCCAGACAAACGGCTTTCCGTTTTCATCGATCCGGAGTTCGTGCCTCATCTGGGGCGTGGATTGACCCAGCAGCTGGCTCATCGCCGTCGCATGAGCAACGCTTTGTTTTACAAGAGTTACTGTCTGAGTGTTCAGATCGATGCCAGCTCTGGCCATGCCATTGTGGTCATAGAGAAACGGAATTCCGACCCGTTGCTCCAGTGCATCCATTACCGGTTTCAGTGCGACACCACGGATCTCGAAATTCTCGATTCGATCCATCATCTTCGGTTCAATGACGTTCACCGGTCGTTCGATGGGCCAGCCGATCGGCCAGCTGTCTTCAACTGATTGCGAATCAACAATCCTGATTTCGACTTGTCCGCCCTGCTCTCTTCCGGGGGCCAATGACAATCCGAGCGGACGAAGAGCGGCCGCGAGTGAAGTTCCTGTGGACATGCCGTTGAGTTCCTCGGGAATCGTAGCCCCACCCGCAAGCGCCGCCTGCGCGTTGCGATCCAGTTGAAACTGAATCCCTGACGCTGTCGAAACCGCTTCGATTAGCGCTGCAATCCGCAGGCCCCTGGTGGAAAATTCCAGTGGCATCTTCAGTTGATTGTGTACATCAACCAGCTGTTCGGAGGTCAGACCAAAGGCTTTCTTCTCCGCCAGTGCGACATCGGATCCGTCATCCTTGAGTTTCTGGATGTAGTCGCGGATTCCGGCAACGTCGTTCCGACCGAATCTGGCTCCCGGTAACTGGATCTGTCTGTCGTTAACTACAGCGATAACGTTGATGTTGGCGGTGGAGCCATAGCGGCTTTCTTCGACCCGCGGCTCGACAACACCGCCGGAAGACTGGACACGGACATTGTCAGCCCCGACGGTTGAGAGAATCTCAGCCCATTCCTGCAGCGCGGTCGTGGAAGCTCTCGCGGTAGTGAATATCTCGAGACGCACATATCGCGTGACATCTGTGTTCTGTCGATCAGGTGACTGACGCGAGTCGAATGACGGCGGAAGCGGATCGGGTCGGGTTCTTCCGGGCAACTGGCGTGGCTGAAATTCCTCCTGAGGTTGCACCGGCTGATTCTGCTGGTTCCGGAACTCATCCATACGGTTCCGCAGCGGTGGTTCAAACTGTGCCACGAGCGGCTGGCTGAACAGTACGGATGGCAACAACAGAACAGCTATCAAGAAACGATTCAAAACTTTGCTCCACTGGGTTTTGTGCCTGCCCGACAATCACAATGGTTCAGTGTCTGCCCCATACGGTCAAGCACACACTCATCGAATTCCATCATTGCAGCGCAAGACGGCCGTGCACTGGCACGACACCGCCTATGTCGACGGGCACTACACCGCCTGAAGGGACGGGGAAGTATGAGCCTGAAGAAATTTGAGCCCGAAGAAAAAGGAGGGCATCCGACCTAGTCGCTGATGCCATATCGTCCGATGCAATAGATTGCGTTGAATAGGTCTTTGACGCCAATCTTCTTACCTTCGGCGTAAGTCCTGCTGTTGTAGCTGATCGGAACTTCGACAAATGTGTAACCACGGCGAGCCAGTTTTGCGGTAATCTCAGGTTCAATGCCAAAACGGTTCTGCTCAATCTTCAGGTCGCGAAGCACCTCGCGATTGAAAGCCTTGTAGCAGGTCTCCATATCAGTCAGCGAAAGGCCACTGAACAGGTTGGATGCACCCGTGAGAACCGCATTGCCCATTCTGTGAATCCAGGATTCGTCCTGAACCTCTTCGCCGATGAACCTGGAACCGTAGACGATATCGGCTTCATTCTTGATCAGCGGAACAAGCAGTTTCGGAATATCCACGGGGTCGTATTCGAGATCGGCATCCTGGACGACAACGTAGTCTCCCGAAGCGTGTTCGAACCCCGTGCGAAGTGCTGCGCCTTTTCCGGCATTCTTTTCCTGTAGTACGATTTTCACGCCCGGCACCTGCTCGAGACCGGCGAGAATCTCACGGGTCCTGTCGGTGCTGCAATCATCGACGATGATGATCTCAGTGTTCAACGGCAGCGCCGCAACGCGGCTGATGACGCGCGCGACCGTGTTTTCCTCGTTGTACACGGGAATCACGATCGAAACTTTGAATGCTACGTCGTTCAGTTCTGGCATGGAGGATTCGCGGTACGCATTGAGTTCCTGCTCGACCAGTTCGTTAGTTCGTTCAAGCCGGTTGAGGATGATCTGAAGTTGATCGTCTTTCCCCGTTACGGGCGAAGCTGCCGAAACTGGAAACGCCGGAGTGAAACCGGAATGTGGCGGAATTGTATCGCTCATGATTTTATCAACTCGATTGTAGTTGAACTGGATTTCTGACCGCGGAAATCGCGGGGCGGGTAATCTCAGGCTGAAGAATTAGCGGGACGACTGTGAAAGGTGCATCTCCGGGGCTTTCTCCCGGTTGATCGGCAGGGCTGGCCAGCCTACGTAACCATGGACCCTGCGCTCGCTGGTTATGCGGTCCTCGGGATTGATATAGTCTTCACTATCGGGGTTATCGTACCGGTCACGCCTGCCCCAGAGCTGTGCAAGCGAATCCTGATACAGCAACACCCATTCGGAGGGACAGCCCTCCATCACTGTTTCTGTTCTTTCATTGTGCCGCCGGTTGAGCACTAGATCCGGACTGCCGTATCTCAATACACGTGTCGGATCGCACGGAGGCGAAGCGGGGCTACGGTACCGCTGAACATGCGGGCCTTCACCGAAAAGAAAATCAAAATGCATGTCCACGATCTGCTGTGGATAGCACGTCCGGAAACGTCCGTCGAATGCAACTTCACTGGCAGGCTGTCCAGGTGCGAGATTCGACTCGACACAAGTTGCAGCGATCGCGTACTGAGCCCAGTCGTAGGTTACTACGAGCCTGCCTCCAAGCTGCTGGTCGCTCATGAACTGGAAGGCATCGACGGGAAATACTTCTCGATCGACTTTCAGCTGTGTAAGTCGGTCCGAGAGTCTGTATCCGATCAACCCGGTAACCATGATCATGGTGCATGCAATCGCAATCTGTGCCCTTCGGGACTCCTGCTGTTCATTTGACTTTCCGAATGCACCTACGCGAGCGAAGGCGCTATGCAGGTGGGGTCCGATCCAGAACCCGGCAAGAATGGCGAAAAACGGCACATGACGAAAATGACTGACGGCCTGCCACAAGGTAATTGCGAGCAGAACGGATTGAGTAAAGTCGAGTGAGCGTCTGGAAAGAGCCAGTGCAAAGACAACCAGAAGGATCAGGCCCCAGAATTTGGCACCGATCATGCTGTACAGCTGGTCTGAACTCCAGTCGAGAATTTCGGGTCTCGGCACTCCAAGCGACTCGATGAGCCACATGGGAAGGCGCCACGAATACGGGTTCAGGAATACGGCAAGGCAGGCGACGACAATCATCAGCCAAAGCCTGACCACATAGCCCCGACCGTTGGGCCAGTTTGTTGAAACAGCCTCGATGCTCCTTAGCCCGAGGTAGCAACAGAAAACACAAACACCCGCTACAAATCCACCGTGTGAATTTGTCCAGAAGACAAACAGGACCGGTGCGATCCAGAGCAGCCTCGCATGCATCCAGCTATATGAAATACCTTCGGGTTGTTCACCCCGGGTCAACAGCTTTGGCCTGAACCACTTCAGATGCCAGTGACCTTTCCAGTGAACGAAGCTCTGCTGTAGCAGAATCACCATCAACGTAAAGAATAGAAAAGATGACAGTTGCGGCCTGAAACTCCAGTGATAACCGAGGTTCCATGCCACGAAGATCGTCAGCAGGCAATTCGGAATAAGTCCGACTTGCCGGCGGAAGTTAAACCAGAGAATCGTACCGATGACAAACAGACTTAAAAGGAACTTTCCAGCGATCAGGCCGCCGGTTCCAAAAGTGTCGAACGTCCACGCCATCACGATTTCGGACAGGTTTTCATGATTGATCCAGCGGTATCCTTCTGCGGTGAACGAGAAGGAATTCGTCGGAGCGATCTCGCCCGTTTCAATCACTTCCCGCCCGAACTGAACATGCCCCCACAAGTCAGGATCGGCGACGCTTGGGGACATCGCCAGAGAGCTCACCAGAACCGTGATCAGGAGGATTCCTGCTGACAGCCATTTGTCGAAATTCCGGCTACCGCTTTTATGACAGCTCAATTCCGTCGAATCGTTGGAACTTGTGGTCGAATTCATGAGTCAAAAGGTTGCTTTTCGCGGTTCTTATCGCTGAATATGAACAGTTTGCTCCGGCCAGTCGCGCGCTCGTTATTCAGGCCGCGCAGCGCAGGATGCACGGAAACATAGGTCAGAACTCGTTCGCATCGAGCCAAATACCGGCTTTTCCATTTGAGCCGGTTATGACGATAGATCATCAACCCTGAAACTTGATCCGCAGACATTCGCTTTTCAAAATAGAACGGTGGGCACTCACCCAACCGTTTGGAGTGCCCTTCACGACGGGATACGGAACACCTCGTAGTGAGCGAACCTGCCGGACGCATCCAGACACCATCGGAATTCATCATGCTCAAGAACACCACCAACACTATTCTTTTGTACGCCGTTACAGCGTCGTTGTTGATTCTCGGTACGGGCTGCGAATCCGGAAACGAAGGAGTAGCAACTTTGAACGCGGCTGACGCGCGCGCATCTGAGGCGGAAGCAGTTCAAAACGCAGACCGCCTGGAGTCGGAGCTAGAACAGATACGTAGCGAACTGGAGAATTCCCTGAAGGTAAACCGGGACCTCAATCATGCGCTGCTGGAGGCAACCGAGCAGGTATCAGGTAGCGAGTCGACTATTGAAAGCATGGTTGATATCGTCGATTCGATTCAATCGGACTTCATGTCCTTGTCGGAGCAAATGGATGCATTCGAAAACCGCATCATGGAAATGAAGAACATGCTTGACGAGCACCGTTCGGAAGAAGATGGGCCATCGAGCCAGACGGACACTGACGAGGGCGGAGAAACAGCAACCGATGCGGAAGCGGAAAGTGATAACGTCGAGTCCGCAGGGTAGCGATACCTGTTTTCGTCGCGCCGGACTCGGGTTAGACTGCTGCGTAGTCCGCTAACCAATTGCTGTACGCCGGCGTGAATGACAAACTGCCATCAACCAGTTCTTCCCGCAACAGTCTCTGGCTGCTTTTGACACTGGTTGCCTGGTCGACGATCGCCGTCGCAGGATTCTTTTCCAATTCTCCGCCGTCACCTCTGGACAAAGCTGCTCCTGAGGATGTTTTTTCTGCAGGTAGGGCCGACGAGATTCTGGAGCATCTCGTCGGAGATTCGATTCCACACCCGGCGGGAAGTGAACACAACATCGTTGTCCGCCAACGGATTCTGGATTTACTGGAGTCGTTCGGCTATGAGCCTGAAGTCCAGGATAGTTCGACTCGCATCCGCTTCATGCGCACCGAAGACGACCCTGAAACGATTGAGGTTGTGAACATTGTTGCACGACTAAGGGGGACCAATAGCCGCGCGGAGTCTAGCGATGCCCCCGGTGCAGTGATGCTGGTAGTGCATTACGACTCGACTCCATTCGGACCGGGAGCCTGTGATGATGGAGTCGGCTGTGCCGCGGCTCTCGAGATTGCTCGGATGCTGAAACAGGAGGACGCGCCGTCCCGTGACATCATCTTTCTGATTACCGACGGAGAGGAATACGGGCTGCTCGGCGCCTACCGTTTCGTCGAAGAACATTCATGGGCGAAGGACGTCGATTACCTGATCAATCTGGAAGCACGTGGAACAACGGGCCCGAGTTTCATGTTTGAAACCAGCGCGGGCAGCCTTGAACTGGTGCGCTACCTGTCCGAAACGATCAGTGTACCGATGACGAGCTCGCTGTATTTCGAGATCTACAAACATCTTCCGAACGATACCGACTTTACTGTTTTCAAAGAGAACGGGTTTGCCGGATACAACTTTGCATTTATCGGCGATGTCAAAAACTATCACACGCCCGAAGACAACTTCGAGAACGCAGATCGCGGCAGCCTTCAGCATCACGGTCAGAACGCGCTGGCATTGATTCGCAAACTGAGTTCTCTGGACGAGTTCAAAAGCTCGGATGAACGAGCCGTTTACTTCGACCTGTTCGGCAAGGTACTGATCTGGTGGCCCGAGTCGTGGTCGCTCTGGCTGGCATTGGCCGGGGTTCCTTTGTCAATTTTCAGTTTCCTGAGAAGATCGCGAAAACAAGCGTGGTATTACGGGGCAGCATTGTCAGTAGCCGGCTTCCTGCTGTTTATCGCGACTGGAATCGGCCTGAGTTACCTGTTGCAAACAGAATCTCGTTTTCAGGAGCCCTGGCCGGCGTCACCGGTACCGATTGCAATGTCTTTCTGGCTGCTGATGCTATCGGTGGCCTTTGCTTTCTGTTCTTTTGTTCTGCCTAGAACAAGCGCGACGTCGACATGGATTGCGGTCTGGACAGGCTGGACGATTGCTGCTGTTGGCTCAACTATTGTGGCTGGTGGTGCGAGCTATCTATTTATAGTCCCCGCTTTTGTTGCCTGGGTGGGACGGTTTGTTTTTGTTGACCTCCTCAAACAGAACATCGGGATTGTCGCACTGGTTTCTTCAGCGACCGCGGCTGTGTTCTGGCTGCCAATGAGTTTTGCTTTCTATGACGCACTGGGGTTCAAGCTTACGATCGTCATTGTGATACGAGCTGCACTTCTGGGTTCGACCATCCTGCCCGTTCTAATGACAGCGAGGCTGGAGACGCGTCGCAAATCCGTCTGGCTATTTGTTGCGGCGTTTGCGGTTGTACTTGTCACGGCGTGGTTGATGAATCCGCCGGCAG
Source organism: Planctomycetota bacterium (assembly GCA_039029995.1). Taxonomy (GTDB): domain Bacteria; phylum Planctomycetota; class Planctomycetia; order Pirellulales; family Pirellulaceae; genus Mariniblastus. Next base: position 30,522 of record JBCCFB010000023.1, on the reverse strand, counting down.
TTTAGACGGCAGGACCTGCGATTGACTGCCGGGGAGCCGGAAGGATCCGTCGCGTTTTCGCCCGACAGATTCTTCAACAAAAGACGTTCCGGCTATGATCAGAAGCTGGCTCGAACCCTGCTCGGATGAATGAACGCCATGGCTCTGATGAATTGCTTCCGGTTTCTTGTGGCTACTGTCTTTGCCACACCTTTGTTTACACTCCCCGTGCAACCGGTCGTAGCACGGCAGCCGGAAACCACTCCACCAAACGTGATATTGATCGTAATTGATGATCTGGGCTGGGCGGATCTTGGCCTGAATGGAAGCACTTTTTACGAGACTCCGAATATTGATTCGCTGGCGGCTGACGGAGCCTTTCTCTCATCGGCCTACGCGGCCAGCCCGATTTGCTCCCCGACCCGCGCGAGCATATTCAGCGGAAAGTATCCCAGCCGGATTGGAATGAGCTATCTCGCGGGTGTTCGTGGCCCGTTCGGACCACAGCATCGCATGATTCCACCAGAGGTCACAGGACACCTTCCAGATGAAGACGTCACGCTTGCGGAAGCCTTCAAAGAAGCAGGCTATTCAACTGCACACATCGGTAAATGGCACCTTCATCCGCATGGCGATCGGGGAAATGCTCATTATCCGGATAAGCATGGATTCGATCTGAATATCGCAGGCAGCCAGGCCGGCCAACCGGGCTCCTATTTCTACCCATACGAGAATGAGCGGCATCCAGCGTTTAACGTTCGCGGCCTTGAGGACGGTTCGGAAGGTGACTATCTCACTGATGTGGTCACTGATCGTGCGATAGGCTTTATTGAAGAGCACGATAAAGAGCCATTCTTCCTGAGCATGTGTTACTTCACCGTGCACACGCCGATTCAGCCGCGCGAAGACAAGCTGCAGAAGTATCGAGAAAAAGCCGAAGCTGCAGGTTTCCAGCAGAATGAGAGGCACGCTGTTCAGGAATTCCGCAGCATGACTCATTCTCGTCAGGACAACCCGGCTTACGCGTCGATGGTCGAAAGCATGGACGAGAACGTCGGCAGACTTCTCCAGGCGCTTGATCAATCACGCATTGGCGACAACACCATCGTTGTCTTCTTTTCGGACAACGGTGGACTTTCCACCGGGCGCGGACCGAATGCTCCGACGTCGAATCTTCCACTGCGCGCGGGGAAGGCCTGGATTTACGAAGGCGGCATTCGAGTACCGATGATCGTCCGATTTCCGGGAAGCGTGCAGCCGGGCTTGCGAAACGACACCCCTATCATAAGCAACGACATCTACCCGACGTTGCTGGAGCTTGCCGGACTGCCACTTCGCCCTCAGCAACACGTAGACGGTGTCAGCTTGAAATCGTTATTGAGCGGCGAGCGTGAGTCACTCGATCGGGAGGCAATCTTCTTTCACATGCCACATTATCATCACATCAATTCAATGGGACCATCAGCTGCCGTCCGTTGCGGGGACTACAAGCTGGTTGAGATCATGGAGACAGGTGAGATTGAACTGTACAACCTCGCCAATGACATTGGCGAACAGAACAACCTCGCTGCTGATGAGCCGGAGTTGGCTGAGAGACTGACGACAATGCTACATCAATGGCAGCAGAACTCAGGCGCACAACCGGCAATCGAAAACCCGGACTATCGGCAGGAAAACGACTGGCGCAACGAACACTAGCAAAGCAAACGGTGAATCCTCTTCACCTATGGCAATGCTGCGCGTACATCAATCTCATCCGGCTGATGAAGCACCCTGCCCTCCATACCTCCGCTTACAAACAAGGTCTCACCGGTAATGTGACCTGCCAGATCTGACGAAGCAAGAAAAACAACAGCGTTGGCAACATCGCGCGGGCTACCGAATTTCCGCAGCGCGATCGTCTGGAGCGCCCGCTTCATGGCAGATTCGTCGGACGCTAGCTTCCTGGCCATCGGCGTCATCGTCCAGCCGGGGCAGACTGCATTGACTCGACCACGAGGCGCGAACCGGACGATTTCGTTCTTGGCACTGTTAACGAGACCGTACATGAGTCCACTTTTGGCAGATGCATAGTCGGAATGCCCTGCTTCACCAACGTCGCCCGCAGTTGAGCCGATCAGGACGGCAGACGGGTTTACCATGTTGTGTTCTTTTGACCGGTACATAAACTCGCGCAGGCACAGAAATGCACTGGTAAGATTATTGGCAATGACTTCATTCCAGCGGGCCAGAGGCAGTTCGCCTACGGTTTCGTCGGGCTCAGGCCATTTGCCGGCATTTGCTACAAGAACATCGACGGTTCCAAACATCGCCTCAGCGGCATCGAACAGCTGTGCGACTGCAGCTTCGTCTCGAAGATCGGCTCCTTTGGTTCGCAGTCGATCCGGATCCACGCCCTCTGATTTCAATTCCCCGGCAAGGTTCTCCGCTCTTTCACCACCGGAAAAATAGTGGATCACTACATTCGCGCCTTCAGCGATGAACTGGCGTACGACTTCGGCTCCTATCCCTCCGGAGGCGCCCGTTACGATGACGGTCTTATCTTTGAGTCCTGATTCCATTGGTATCCGGGCCTTTCTCGAAACGACAGCTATAGAACAAAACTGGCCGCCGGCGGAAATCCACCGGCGGCCGTTTCAAGTTTGTGCGACGATTCAGCAATCTGTGTGCAAAGGACGAGCTCACACAGATTAATCGTCCCAGTCCAGCGTTCCACCGGTCTGGTATTCGGTCACACGGGTCTCAAAGAAGTTTTTCTCTTTGGCAAGGTCCATCGTCTCGCTCATCCATGGGAACGGATTCTTGCTACCGTATTGTGGCTCAAGACCGATGCGCTCCAGACGACGGTCGGCGATGTACTGGACGTAGTCGCGGAACAATTCAGCGTTGAGTCCGAGAACACCGTTAGGAAGGCAGTCGTGTGCATAGGCGATTTCCAGTTCGACTGACTCGCGAATGCGCTCGACCATCTGCTGCTGGAACTCAGGGGTCCAGAGGTGTGGATTTTCAGCTTTGATTCCGTTGATCAAATCGATACCGAAGTTCAGGTGAATCGACTCGTCACGAAGAATGTACTGGAACTGCTCCCCGATTCCCTTCATCAGGTTTCGGCGATGGAATGACAGAATCATCACAAAGCCGGTGTAGAAGAAGATGCCTTCCATGATCAGGTAGAAACCGATCAGGTTCTTCAGCAGTGCCTGGCCGCCTTCGAACGTGGAGGTTGTGAAATCCGGGTCAAGGATTTCTTTGGTCAGCTCCATTTCGAACGCGTCCTTACGGGCGATTGCCGGGACTTCGTTGTACATGTTGAAGACTTCGCCCTCATCAAGGCCGAGGCTTTCCACAACGTACAGGAACGTGTGTCCATGAACCGCTTCTTCGAACGCCTGACGCAGAAGGTACTGCCGGCACTCGGCATTGGTAATGTGCTTGAATACAGCCAGTACCAGGTTGTTGCCGACAAGGCTTTCCGCCGTCGAAAAGAAACCGAGGTTTCGCATGATCACATGCCGTTCTTCCTCGGAGAGTACATCACTGCGCCAGATCTCGATGTCTTTGTTCATCGGGACTTCGGTCGGCATCCAGTGATTCGCACAACCGTTGACGTAGTGTTCCCACGCCCACTTGTACTTCAAAGGCATCAACTGGTTGACGTCAACCTGATGGCAGTTGATCAACCGCTTTTCTGTTGCGACAACTCGTCTGGATGTATCAACCATCGTCTCGGGAACTGTTGCCATAGCTAACTCCTTGCTGTTTGCCGGCGCTCTGACCGGGGCAGAATAAATGACGCGGGAAAATGAAAGTATGAAAAGAGCGTATTCGATCAGCCGGTCGCAAACCGGCCGGCTGATCGTTGATATTTCTACTGACAGGCTTCGCAGCCGGGATTGTCAATTGCACACTGCTGAACAGCGTCCTCCTGACGTTTCAGTTCGACTTCGCCTGTGGCACTCGAATTCTTCATCCAGCGGGGCTGGAGTCCGAACTTGTTGATATCGACGGTGGACTTTTCGACCTGAGTGGCACCAAGGGTCCGCAGATAATAAGTCGTCTTCAAGCCGTACTCCCATGCCATGCGGTACATCTCATCAAGACGTTTCCCGCTCGGAGCATCGAGGTACAGGTTCAAGGACTGACCCATATCGATCCACTTCTGACGCCGGCTCGCACACTCGATCAGCCATTTCGAGTCCATTTCGAACGCCGTCAAATAGCGTGCTTTGATATCTTCAGGCAGGCCCGGAATCTCACCGAGCGATCCGTCAAAGTACTTGATTGCCTCGAGCAGATCGTCGCACCACAAATCCCGTTCTTTGAGTTCGTTCACAAGGTTGATATTCACCTGAACGAATTCGCCGGAGAGATTGCTCTTCACGAAAAGGTGCTTGTATGTCGGCTCGATCGACTGAGTCACACCGATGATGGTGGAGATCGTAGCGGTCGGAGCAATTGCCATCACATTGCTGTTACGCACTCCGTGAGCTGCGACTTGTTCGCGTACGACAGACCAGTCCATTGTGCTGGAAGTGTCCATCTTGATCTCCATTCCGCGTTCCTGCTCGAGGAGCTGGACGGAGTCGATCGGTAGAATTCCACGCTCCCACTTCGAACCTTCGTAGCTGCTGTAGCGACCACGTTCTTCAGCAAGACGGCTGGAAGCCATGATCGCGAAGTAGGAGATCGCTTCCATGCTGGTGTCAGCGAACTCAACGGCCTGTTCCGAGGCATAGCTGATTCCGCACGCGGCGAGCGCGTCCTGGAAACCCATCAGCCCCAGTCCAACCGGACGATGTCGCTGGTTGGAGTTACGTGCTTCGTCAGTCGGATAGAAGTTGATATCAATCACGTTGTCCAGCATCCGGACCGCGGTGTTGATCGTCTCTTCCAGTTTTTCGACGTCGAGCCTGCCGTCGGCTACATGGTTCAACATGTTGATTGAGCCGAGATTGCAGACTGCTGTTTCCTCTTCCGAGGTGTTCAGCAGAATTTCCGTGCAGAGGTTGCTGCTATGAACGACGCCGCAGTGATCCTGAGGAGAACGGATATTAGAAGGATCTTTGAATGTGATCCATGGATGCCCTGTTTCGAATAGACGTGTCAGCATCTTCCGCCAGAGATCACGTGCAGGAAGTTTTCGGAACAGCTTGACCCGGCCTTCTTCAGCTTCACGCTCGTAGTGCTCATAGCGATCCTGGAACGCCTGACCGACAAGGTCATGCAGATCCGGAACTTCATCAGGGCTGAACAGTGTCCATTCGGTACCCTCGGTGACCCGCTTCATGAACAGGTCGGGAATCCAGTTGGCGGTGTGCATATCGTGAGTACGACGCCGCTCGTCACCGGTGTTCTTACGAAGGTCAAGGAACTCCTCGATGTCGAGGTGCCATGATTCCAGATACGAGCAAACCGCACCTTTGCGTTTGCCACCCTGATTGACTGCGACTGCGGTATCACTGACGACCTTGAGGAAAGGAATGACCCCCTGACTCTGACCGTTAGTACCGCTGATGTGCGAGTTGGTCGCACGAATGTTGGTCCAGTCGTTACCAAGTCCGCCAGCCCATTTTGAGAGCTTGGCGTTGTCTGCGATCGACTTGAAGATGTTATCAAGATCGTCGGAGACGGTGCTGAGATAACAGGAACTCAATTGTGGATGCAGAGTACCCGAGTTGAACAGCGTCGGTGTTGCCGAAGTAAACCGGAACGTGGACAGAATGTTGTAGAACTCGATTGCACGTTCGTTCCTGGCGTCACCTTCGTTGATCGCCAGCCCCATCGCAACCCGCATCCAGAAGTATTGCGGAGCTTCGATACGACGACCTTCAATATGCAGCAGGTAGCGGTCGTAGATGGTCTGCAGCCCGAGATAGGGGAACAGCCCGTCGCGTTGTGGAACGAGAGCTTCAGCCAACCGGTCCAGGTCGAATTCCTGAAGGACCGGGGAGATACGTTTTGCCTCGACGCCGGTCTCGACGAATTCACCGAACTTTTCACGGTACAAACTATCAATGTCTGCATCGCTGCTGGATGATTTACCAAGGGCTTCGCGGTAGATGATTTGCAGAACCAGCCGGCCGGCAACTCTGTCGTACGCCGGATCGTTCTCGATTCGTGCCCGCGCGGCAAGAACCATCGAACGCCCGATCTCTTTCGGTGTGATTCCGTTGTAGAACTGCTTTTCAACTTCTTCGACCAGTTGCTCGGTCGAGCACTCCGCATTCAGTCCTTCAGTTGCGCTGGCGACCTGCTTCCGCATTCGGGCGAAATCGAGATTTTCCAGTGTGCCGTCGCGGTTGACCATAACCGTCGGGAACGGCTGGGTCGTGTCCATCGCTTCTTCGGCACGCAGCTGGCGGATCTTGGCGTGCTCAGCACGGTACAGAATGTACCGGCGGGCAACCTGGAAGAACTCATTCCGCATGAGTTCCTTTTCCACCGTATCCTGAATGTGCTCAACCGAAACACCTTCGTCGGTAACTGCAACACCGGAAACATGCCGGACGACGTTTGCCGTCATTTCCTGAATCTGCTCACGCAACTCCGGATCGAGTTGCTCCTGAGAATCTACGCCAATGTCGGCGCAAAATGCTTTTTGCATCGCGACAAGGATCAATTCACTGTTGAAAGAAAGAAGGCGGCCGTCACGCTTGCGGACGTTCATGTCCGTCTGAATCGCTTTTAACATTCCATCGAACTCCATGCTTTTGTCCTCCTGTTTGATCAGGTGAACATGCCTCGATTGAACGGGTCCGGGAACATCTTTGTTCCCCAACGTCGTCCGTCAAACCATGCGAACACCGTAGCGCATCAGCGGACACCTTTGGTCCGCTTAAGGACATCCATGCAGCAAAGACACTGCTTCCTTGCCGAACTGCCCTGGAATATGTAGGCACTGGCCCGCGTCAATTCGCTGGTACCCAGTGCATGCATTTCGCCACGCCCTGGCGATCGTCGCACTTGACGACCTTGACTCGCGAACCCGACGCCAACCTTCCTCGTGTTGACTCCAGTAGAACCGGTGGGATTCACGTAAAATTCACTGCTTTTAGCGAATTTTGTGGTCGTGGCACCCAATATATCGCCCCCTCTGGATCTGTCAACACAAAATATTGTGCTTGCGTTAAGATCGAGTGAACACCGCTCAACCTCCAGTTTTTGTCCGTAAAAGGGTGTTTTTGAAGGTGTCTGCTAGCCTGAAGTGCTAGTGGAAAACCTGTTTGATGACGTTTTCGCGGCCTATTTGCCAGCACTACATGTAGTGTTTCCACATGTTCTCAGCGGAGCTTCGAGACCGGTTTCATTGATTCCAGCCAAGTCGCGGTAATCGCAATGCAAAAAGCACCTTACGGGCAACTCAGAGCATCAAGAGACAATTCAACCCAGAGGTTAATATTGGACGCGAAGCAGTGGTTTGACAGAATAACGTAGCCACCGAACTGGAATTCACTCCGTCACTTTCAATGCAGCAGATTCAACGACTTCGCGAGATCATTCGCCGGAAGCAACCGGATCGGATGGATGAAAAGAACGGGCAGGATGCCGTTGCCGGTTTTGTGCTGAGAAATGCAACGTCGATCGACAAAGCCAACTTTTCAAGGATCTGCCCGACCGATCTCGGGTTGCTTTTTCATATTATCGACGAGCATTCATTTGAAGGCGCGCTTTCGGCTGCCTGCGAAGTCAAAGCTCAACGGCCGCTTTCGTTCCGGCTGTCAAAAAGAATGACGTCTTCCGGCGGCATGACGACTATGACCAGCGACGGAAATCGTCGCGACTTCGAAATTGCTATCGCAACAACGCCTTTGTTTCAGACGTTCCAGACTGAAGAAACGATCAAAGTTGGTGGATGCCCGTGTCGCAACCGTCTCGAAGCGCTACAGCGGATCATGGAGCACGAGATGATTCACCTTGCCGAAATGCTGATCTGGGACGACTCGAATTGCGCTGCTGGACGATTCCGTGGCATAGCAAGCCGCCTGTTCGGGCATACGGAATCAAACCATCAATTGATGACTCCGCGTGACGTCGCCAGAAGCCGTTATCGAATCCGACCGGGTGACATGGTCCGCTTTCGCGCCGACGGCAGACTTAGAACGGGATTCGTCAACCGGATTACAAAACGGGCAACCGTCCTTGTCGACGATCCAAAAGGAGTGATGTACACCGACGGAAGGAAGTATTTGAAATACTACGTTCCTATCGAGAAACTTACGCGAGCCGCGTAAAGTTCACACGAGCCTCTTAGACGCAATCAGCAGCACGTCTATTCGATCACAAAAAACTGCTTGCAGATCATTCGACCCTGCACCGGCGGCCATTCCAGATCGTCAACTTTCTCGCTCAGTTCACGATTGATGAGATTGTCCACGGTTACCGATCGTAGAAGAACATTGCCATCCTCGGCGCTGTAATAGACCAGAATCCAATGAGTCTCACTGGCCGGCAATTCGTAATCGGCGAGCATCTGTTTTATTCCCTGCGCAAGGGAGAATGACCCGAGATCAATCGAATCCTGTTCACCTCTGATGAGCAGTTCGCCCGGATACATCTTTCGCTCGACTCCGTTGACATTGAGTTCGATCACCTCCTGATCCCGATAGAGCGGATTCATGAACCCTTTGTAGAACGGCTTCAAGACAGTCGACGCAAAGTTATTGAGTGCATCATCAACGGCATCGTCAAAAGTACGACCGTTGCCGTTGAAGTGATTCGAAATCTCGCGCCCGTTTTCGAGCTTGATGAAAAACTGTGTCTCAATAGTAAAGTCTTCACCGGCATTTCTCGGTTTGGTGTAGTCGTCCAGCATCGACATCAGCCGGATTTCCTGCCCGGAGATACCGACTCCGGTGGGTTCAACAATCACCTCCTCGCCTTTTTCCTCCAGCCAGGCTTTCAGGAAATCGCTCGACGCGTCACTGTAAGCCGACTTCGGTTTTGCCGGCATGCGTTCATGCTCGCGCAGAACTTCCGGCCGGGCCTGAGCGGGCCTGTCGTTGTCCTCAGCATTGTCTTTGTCACATGAGCAAAAACAAAGCGTGACGAGAATTAAAGCGACGGAAGCTATTCTTTTCATATCACGAGAAACCGGGAAGGTTGGAGCGGTATGAGCATATCAGTTTTGGCTGCCCCTGTCCGAGGCTACACAAAAAAACCGCCGCTGCATCAGGGCAATGCAGCGGCGGCGTATACAGCCTTGAGTTGAGCACAAGTTAGCTTGTGTTCGACTTAGTTTGTGTTCGACGGGGTCATTCCGCCGCCGTCACCATCGTCGTCGTCAGAGGACAATGGAATTGCGATCGCAGCTGCGATTGCAGCGAAGCGAAGGAAGCGTCCACCACCTCCAATACCGCCGATGCCGCAGCCACCACATCCGCCGAAGCCACCGAAGCCGCCACAGCAGTTGCCCGCGAAGGCCGCGTCACCACATGCACCACATGCCGCTCCGAAGCTTCCGCATTCGCCGGCGTATGAGATCGGAGACGAAGTGTAACCGTCAGAGTAGGGAACGCCCGCATAGGTGTCATACGCGTACCCGACTGAATCGCCGACAATGAAACTGTCTTGAGGAGCCGTCATCGGGACGGCGAGTGCAACCGGAACTACTGTTTCTTCAACAGCATCGGTAGCATCAACAGCAACTTCCTGTACCGCTTCGAAGCCGATTGCAGCAAACCCCTGAGGACCAGCTGCGACGAAATCGTAAACGCCCGGCTCAATGTCTTGAACGCGGAAGCTACCTGTGTTGTCTACTTCAACCCTGGCGACTTGCTCATCGTTTTGAATCAAGTGAACGACGGTGCCTGCAACCGACTCGGGAGTACCGACGATCGGCAGAACGTTTCCAACCAGGTCGCCGTCTACGAGCTTGACACGGTTGGAGCCGGCAACGTGATTTACGTCGCCTTCTGAGACAACTGAAACCACGTTAGCAGCGACTTCAGTGCCAAGTGTTTTTTCGAGAATGTCACGGACGACTGCAAATTCCGGAGAAACCGCTGCGGCTTCCATAACGTTCGGGAATTCGCCAGTCTCGACGACGTTAACTCCGTAGGCTGCAAAACCGAGTTCGCCGGCTGCAACGAAAGAGTAAACACCGGCTTGCAGTCCTTCGATTGCGAAAGAGCCATCAGCTTCGGTGAACGCCTGTTCAACGACTGAACCGTTTTGAGCGAAGTAAACTTTCAATCCACCGACACCGTCGGCAGACAGGACTTCTGAATCAATGTTCACGATTCGTCCGCGAACCATTCCATCTTCGTCCATCGAAAGCGTGTGGCTACGAAGCGTTTCAACTTCAGCCACATCGGCCTGAGCAACAGCAGCTATTTCAACTGTGTCTACAGGCTGGTTGTCATTAATCCACTGGTGAGCAGAAGCTGCAGCGGTTGCAACGAGTGGCAACGCAAAGATATACACTCCCTGCCGGATTGTTTTCCAAAGGTCTTTCATCAATACACCATTCCTAAAATCAAGGCTGCCTTTCAATGTGTGAGAAAAGCGGTTTCGGTACGCCAGAGGAGGGATGAAGACGCACTGATACCGAACTTCCATTTGTACTTACGGTCGCCGCGACCGTCAAGTTTTAACAGACCGAAAGCACGGCAAAATAAGGCAGATAGGGGAAGCGAAGCCGTTTAGTTCCTCCGGTTTTCAGCCTAGAAGCAGAAAATTCCCCATTAAGTCGATCTTGAGGAAATTACCCCCACGTCAGGGGAGCTGGCAGACCCGAACCGTGATTTCGGGATTCTGCCAGCCAGAAAGGCTCGTCTCCCCGCCAGAACGCCGAGTTTCATGGCTTCTGCCATCGTGGACGGGCAGGCGGCGCGAGCAACAGCTGTATTCAATAGGACTGCATCAAAACCCAGTTCCATCGCCTGTGCTGCATCACTGGCGGTTCCAAGGCCTGCGTCGACGATAACCGGAAACTCCGGATCACCTCGTTTAAGATCCTCCAAAATCAGCCGCAGATTATTTTCGTTGGCGATCCCCAGCCCGGATCCAATCGGGCTACCTGCCGGCATCACACTAGTAGCCCCGGCATCCTTGAGACGTCTGGCAACAATGGGATCGTCACTCGTATAGCAAAGAACATCAAAACCGTCTTTGACAAGCAACTCCGTTGCTTTGAGCGTCTCAATCGGATCTGGAAGAAGTGTGCGGCTGTCTCCAAGTACTTCGAGTTTTACCCATCGTTCGCCAGGGTTTTCGAGTTGGCGCAGAATCTCGCGACCCATTCTTGCACAGCGAACCGCTGTTTCTGCGTCGTAACATCCGGCAGTATTGGGCAGGAGCACAAGCTCCGGAGAGATGAAATCCAGTATGTTCCGGCTATCGCTGTCGTGTTGTTTGTCGCGCCGCACGGCGATTGTGACGCACTCCGCCTCCGCGTGAGCGAATGAATCTCTCATCGCTTCAAAAGAGTCATAACGTCCGGTACCAAGAATCATCCGGCTACGGAATTCAAACCCACCAATGCAGAACAGGGAGTCCTGAACCGGTTGAGATTCAACTTTTTCTATTTGCGGAGGCTGGTCAATGCTCATTTCATGCCTGACGTCGGGTTGTGCTAACCGCCACCAACGAGGGTGACGACTTCGACCTGGTCACCATCGGCCAGCAACCGGTCGAACTGCTCTCTGGGAACCAGTTCGCCATTGATTTCGACAGCGATAGCGCGGCCTTTGAAACCCATTTTCGAGACAAGACCGGAAACGGTCAGGTCATTTTCCATCGTTGCTGGATTGCCGTTTAAGGTGATGTTCATGGGTTTCCGGGTTTCAAATCGAATTCTACTTTGAGCCCGAAAGCCCGTAAAAATCGTAGAATTTCAACTCCGTTCCGTCCATATGCGAAATCGTGAGTTGGAGAAAAGGTCGGGGCTTTGCCTTGCTGGACTCAACTACAGAAGAATTTGCCCCGTCAAAAACGACACGAAAAAAGCTCCGGCAGACACCGGAGCTTTGTTGATTCTCATTGCATTTTGAGCGTGCTGCTCAACTAGCCTTCGTCGCTGTCCTCGTCGGCTTCGTTGCCGCCCTCGTGGCTGTGACCTTCATGGTCCGAGCCTTCTTCGCCGTCTACGACACAGCAAAGCGGCGAGCCTTTGTGAAGTCCGCATCCAACGCACTCTTCTGCACCGTCTGAACAGCAGGCGTCTGTACCCTTTTCTTCACCGCAGCCGTGGCAATAAACGACGTCCGACGGTTCAGGTGCACCTTCCGCACAGCAAAGCGCGGTGCCTTCCTGATATCCGCAATCGGTGCAGGTATCGCCTTCGCAGCAGTCATCACACTCTGCACAGCAGCCGCACTTACCGCACAAATCAGACTCAAGGCCGACCTGAGTGCTCGAGGGTGTTCCCTGAGTTGTTTCGTCGCCGCCTTCGGCGCCTTCTTCCTGTGAACAACCTGCTACGGCAACGCACATCAGCGCTACCGAGAACATTGCCAGAAACTTTTTCATCTTAAATCTCCCGACCAAAATTTAATTTTGCAGCGATTCAAATAGCTGCAACACGCCTAAAGACTAGCACTCAATGGTGGGGATTCAACTGAGCAACCGTGTAATTTGGCCGGCACTGGCTAAAACGGACAATCGGCATAACCGTTCGATTGGCTACCGCAACTGATTTCTTCAACGGCTATGCAGCCTGAACTCACGTGAGTCAAAAGCTCTCAGCCATGTCACGCGCGTGATAGGAACTGCGGACAAACGGCCCGCTGGCCACTTTTTTGAATCCCATTTCTTTTGCAGCGCGACCAAGTTCTTCAAACTCTTCGGGAGGAACGTAACGAACCACCGGAAGGTACCTGTCTTGCGCCGGCTGCAGATATTGCCCCAGGGTCAGAAAGTCACAATCTGCATCGAGCAGGTCAGCGAACACTTCGTACAGTTCGTCGTGTGTTTCACCAAGACCGAGCATCAGGCCGCTTTTGGTTTTGATTTCCGGGTTCAGTCGCTTCACTCGTTTGAGTAGCTCCAGTGTCCAGCTGTAGTCCGATTTGGGTCCGCGTACGCGTCGGTAAAGTCGGGGAACTGTTTCCGTGTTGTGATTGAATACTTCGGGGGCAGCTTCAACAACACGATCCAGTCCGGCAGGGTTGTGAATAAAGTCAGGTGTCAGCACTTCGACTGTGGCACCTGTCTTCTCGCGTACAGCTTTGACACATTGATAGAAATGTTCGCCACCACCGTCGGGCAGATCATCGCGAGTCACCGAAGTTATCACCACGTGTTTCAATCCGAGTCGCGCGCTGGCTTCGGCAACGCGCTCGGGTTCGTCCGCTTCGAGTGTTTCAGGGCGTCCGCGGCTGACCGCACAAAAGCTGCAAGGGCGCGTGCAGACATTGCCGAGAATCATAAAAGTCGCGGTCTGCTGTGAGTAGCACTCCATCCGGTTGGGGCATCGAGCATTGTCGCAAACCGTTTCCAGTCGCAACTCTTCCAGCAAACTGGCTGTGTGGTTGACGCTGTTGCCTTTGGGAATATTCCGCTTCAACCAGGGTGGAAGACGGCGACGGGAACTTTCTCCCGTAACGGGCACACAACCGCTTCCACCTGATGTGCTGCAAGAGCCGGCGGATGAAACTCCAGCCGAGGGCGCACCGGATGCACCGGCCGAATTGATGATCGGCAAATCTGACATTGATCTTCCTGAGACCCGACGGGTTGTAAATGAGCAGAACCTACGTTTATTAGTCCGTTGATCAACGCAGGTGTCAACTGGAAATCTCTTCCGATCATCGCTGATCGAGGCAGATCCTCTGTCTCGCAAGCCGCTTTTTCCGGCCAGCCTGAACTTTATCAGCATTCATTTGTCTCAGGCCCTGGAACCAGTTTGTTATAGTCACAGGTCATCTTTCAGGGCGGCATCAATGATCGCCTGCCCTGCCCGCAATTCAAACAGAGACTCCGTAGCCCCGTGCAGCCGGAGCCAGACAGAACAATCTTCAGGCCAAATGGCAGCCAAAAAGAACAAATCGAAAAAGGCTAAGAAAAAGAAAGCCGAAGAGCCTGCGGACCAGTCGCGAACGATCTCCGACAACCGGAAAGCCAGACACAAGTTCGAGATCATCGAAAAACTGGAATGTGGAATCCAGCTGGTCGGAAGCGAAGTCAAAAGCCTTCGCGACAGTCGCGTCTCGCTGGACGAAGCCTACGTTCGCGTGAAGGACAGTGAGCTCTGGCTGGTCGGCGCCGACATCGGTGAGTATCGCCAGGCCAACATCTGGAACCACGACCGCAGGCGGCCCCGAAAGCTTCTGGCCCACCGCAGGCAGTTGAAAGCCCTGATGCAGCGAACGCTGGAAAAAGGCATGACTCTCGTCCCGCTGAAGATGTACTTCAACGCGCGAGGACTGGTCAAAGTCATCGTTGGAGTTTGTCGCGGTAAGAAGATGCACGACAAACGTGAATCGTTGAAAAAAGCCGACAACCAGAGGGACATTCAGCGGGAAATGCGACGCAGCGGACGACGACTTTGAACCGCTATCGGTTTACCCGCGTATCAGTGAAGAGCGGCTGACTTGTCGAACAGTCCAAGCCCCTTTGTGTTTCTTTCGCAAAAAAAACTCGTCGGTGAAACATCGCGCCGCCCGGCAGTGGTCCGCTTTTGCCCGCCAGACGGTTCGGATACCCTGTGTAGATGCAATTCAGTTGCTTTTACTAGAAGAGACTGTCCCCCAGCCCGATACCATGCTTGAACTGAAAGACATCAGGAAAAGCTACATGCAGCCCGATGGCCAGCTTGTCGATATTCTCGACGTGCCCGCTTTTAATCTGGATGCAGGTGAAGCCGTCGCGCTGATCGGGCCAAGTGGCTGTGGAAAGTCAACTTTGCTGCACGTCATTTCCGGCATCACCAGGCCGGACAGCGGTTTCGTAAAAATAGACGGGGTCGAACTGACCCGCTTTTCTGAAGCCGTCCGCGACCGAATCCGCGCCGATAAGATCGGCTACGTTTTTCAAACGTTTAACCTCCTTCCGGCATTCTCCGCACTTGAGAATGTTCAGCTCGGAATGACGTTTGCAAAAAACCGGGCATCGATGGCACGAGCAAAGGAACTGCTTGAAAAAGTCGGGCTTGGTCACCGCATGGGCAACAAGCCCGGAGCTATGTCCGTCGGTGAACAACAGCGAGTTGCCGTCGCAAGGGCTCTCGCCAACAAACCGAAGCTTCTACTTGCCGATGAACCGACGGCGAACGTAGACCCGAAAAACCAGGACCAGATTGTAAAGCTGATACGGGAAAGCTGTGCGGATGAGAAAATCGCACTGCTGATGGTCACCCACTCGATGAAAGTCGCCGACCAGTTCGATCGCGTTGACAAACTTGAAGAAATCAACCGTGTCGTCAGTGAAGCAGGGGCAGCCGGATGAGTATCTTCAAAATTGCATGGCGAAGCATTCAACACCGCGGTTTCGGCTCACTGCTGACCATCATCTCGATGGCTCTGGGCGTGATGATGGTAGTCGCGGTACTCTCGATTCACGGCGTCGTTTCCCAGTCGTTCAAGAACAACAACAGCTTCGGCTACAACGTCATCGTCGGGGCGCGCGGCGGTGCGATGCAGCTGACGATGAACACGGTCTACTACCTGTCGGCTCCCGTCGAGAACATTCCATACGAGTACTACCTGGCTTTCTGTGACGAAGAGACGAGGCAGCTGGAACTGAGTCACTCGATTGCCGCAAAAGCTCTCGAAAACGAACTGAACACGGTAGCTGTGCCGCCACCGGGTTTCGGCGGCCCCGGCTCATTCCTGCTGAACGGCCTCACCGAGCATACGCTCAAGGCGACGCAGGAAGATGTGATGGAAATCAACAAACCCGGGCTCTACCGACCCTACACCCATATCGCGATTCCAATCTGCCTGGGCGATTACTACGAGGTTCCCGGCTCAGATCTCAATTTCCGCTGCGTAGGAACCAAACCGCAGTTTTTCACCGAACTGGTTCTCGACATTGAAACGCAGGAAACGTTTTCATTCGCTGAAGGGCGTTGCTTCTACGAATGGAACCTCGAGGACCCTGAGATCGGACCACACGAATGCGTTGTCGGCGCAACGGTAGCACGTCGTGGCGGAGTCGAACTCGGTGACACGGTATTTCCAACGCATGGCAATCCAGCCTCCCTCGACTCTCACATTCATGAAACGCCTTTTACGGTTGTTGGCATTCTCGATGCGACCGGTACGCCTCATGATCGCGTTGTCTTCCTGAACATGGAGGGATTCTTCCTCATGGACGGACACGTTAACGCGGTCGAGGATAACTCGGTACTGCCGACGGGTGATGATGCCCCTTCAGCGGTCGCGCCGATGTTTGATCCCGACAGCCCGATCGAGGATCTCGAAACACCAACCGAAGAGGACATTGCTGCCCGACAGGATGCAGAGGTAGAAAGAATCAGGCGCGAGCTGGCGGAATCAGATCAGGAATCCGGTGACGAAATCAGCATAGAGCGGCTCGCTGCACTCAACCAGGAACGCCTGGCAATTGAACGCCGTGAGGTTACCGCCGTTCTGGTTCGTACGTCACTGGATGACAAGGCCGGCGTCCTCGGAATGTTTCTGCCGTCACAGATAAACCAGGGAGACCTGCAAACGACCCTCGACTGGTCGTCGTATCGGCCGATCAAAGCTCAAACCGCTTCTCAGGCAGTCAATCCCGTCGGCGAGGTCACGAAACTCTTCAGCCTGTTCGTTGACCCGGTTCAGTGGATATTGCTCGCACTCACCGTACTGATCTGTATCGTTTCAGCGCTGAGCATTGTGGTTGGTATCTACAACTCAATGAATCAGCGTAGACATGAGATTGCCGTAATGCGGGCTCTTGGTGCCAGCCGTAGCAAAGTGATGTCCATCATGTTTGTTGAGTCGATCATGCTAGCGTGCCTGGGTGGATTCCTCGGGTGGATTGCCGGCCATGGACTCAACGCCGCCCTGGGACCGGTCATCGAAGATCGAACCGGAGTTCCGATGAGCTTCTTTGATTTCGCTCCTGCCATCCCGCTGACTCAGTACCTGGGTGAATTGAGTGAGTTCGTACCGGAAGCCATTCTTGCGATGCAGGTGTCTCCGGAGTTGCTTCTGATTCCTGGACTGATGATCCTGGCCGTCATCGTCGGCGTTTATCCGGCGTTTTCCGCCTACAAGACGGACGTTGCCGGCTCGCTCGGCAAATAACGCTGTCACCAGTGGTTGAGTCTCCACGGTTGTACGATCTGTAACGCTTCGTCGCGCGCCTGGCATCAGCTTCGGGCAACCGTTTGTCCAACAATCTGGCTCGGGATTCGTAAACAGTCTCGTTCGAAAGCACTTTTGATTTACGAACGTTTGCGCTTAGCATCACACAAAATCGCAGATTTCGATTAAGAACTCCGTGGTTTGGGGCTTTGCCTTTCCCTTTACACGCTAGAATTGCTCCACAGCGCTTTGTGGTCGGAGCCTGACTCGGTTTTCGGCTTAAGTGTGTACTCCGGACAACTGCTCCCAGTCTCCCCTCCAACGGGCAGCTTGACTTTGGTGCATTACGCCAGGCAGCAGCAAGCCGTAAACCGATAAAATTGACAGAACCTGCCAGTCCCATGTCAGAATTCATTCAGCCCGATTCAACGACCCGTTGTAGTGCACGCCGTCGTAATGCACCCAGTCATAGTGCGCGAAGTGTTCTGCGCTGGCTTGCCGGATTGATCTTCGTCGCCGCAGTATTGAGTCCTGCTCCCGCAACAACAGCGGCTATCTGTCCGTTCTGTTCAGCCGTCAATCTGACACTGACCGAACAGATCAAAGGTAAAGACGTCACTGTCTTTGCTCGAATGATCGAGTTGCCGACGCCGGTGGAAGATCCCGATATCGATGATCTGCCTAAAGCAACCTTTGAAATCACGCAGGTAATCAAAGGTAGCCGTTACGTCGAGCCGGGCATGCAGTTCCGGGCTTTGATCGTCGGCGCCTATTCCGTCGGCCAGGACTTCATGGTCATGGGCATCAACCCTCCGACGGTTAAGTGGACCATGCCGACCAAGGCTTCTCCTGAGTTGATCGATTACGTCAACCAGTTGGCAGACCTTCCCGAAAAGGGAGCTGACAGGCTCTACTTCTTTCAGCAGTACTTTGAACACGAACAGTCGATCCTGGCTTTCGACGCCTACGATGAATTCGCGTCCTGCGATTACGAGGACATGATCGATCTCAAGCCGCGAATGGATCGAGACAAACTGGTCCAGTGGATCAAAGACCCGGAAATCCTGATCAACCGGAGAAGACTGTATCTGACGATGCTCGGCATCTGTGGCAATGACACGGATGATGTGGAGATGCTCGAAGGATTCCTTCGCTCCAACGATCGTCGCGATCGCGCAGGACTGGACGCACTGGCCGCCTGCTATCTGACACTCTACGGCGAGCGCGGAGTCCCGCTGCTTGAGGAATTGTTCCTCGCCAATGAAGAAGCCGAGTACGGAGACACGACAGCGATCATCAGTTCGCTGCGTTTCATCGGAACGGAAACCGACCACGTGCCCGTCGATAGAATCGTTCAGGCGCTGCGTTATTGCCTTGAGCGCCCCAAGGTTGCTGACGTTGTCATCGCCGACCTCGCACGCTGGGAAGACTGGTCCGTGATGGACAGACTCGTAACTCTGTTCAAAGAATCAGATGACGACCGCAACTGGGTTCGGACTCCGGTCATCACCTACCTCCGTGCCTGCCCCAAACCGGAAGCCAAACAGTACATCGAAGAACTGCGGCTGATTGATCCAGATGCCGTTCGTCGTGCAGACTTTTTCATTGAATTTGCAGATGACGAGTTTTCCGACATCGGAGAAGACTGGGCCGATGACGATGACATCGACGACCTCGATGACATTGCCGACCTCGACGAAAACGGAGAAGACATCGAACCCGGGAGCAACGGTGGCAACGGCGACGATGGCAACGGCGACGATGGCAACAACGACCGGGAAGATGGAGGCTCTTCGAATGAATCGGATCCGGAAGGCGCTGATTCCGGTTCGGGCTTGCAGGCCGGCAAAACCGTACCGGTTGATCCCGCTTCGGCCACATTTACGTCAATTTCTGTGGAAAACGCGTCCGCCAGAAGTACTGTGGAACAAACAGGGTCGGCTCCTGCAGATAACACGAACTCCGGTGCCGATTCCCGCGTAGAACCAGTTATGCCTGTCGACAACTCTGAGACCGTTACGGTTGCAGATAACCGGCCAAACGAAGGTCCGGTCGCCCAGTCCGTTCAACCGGCAGGTCCTGTGGCCGCTGTCGAAACACCCAATCTGCTGATCAAAGTCATTCTGTTTCCAGCGGCAGTATCTATGCTGATTTTTTTGTTGCTCTGGTCAGTCCTCAACGGCTGGTTTGAGCGGTTGATTTTTTGACGATCGCGGTCGGGCTATCGGTACCATGTACGCCTGAGACTCATACATGAACACAGCATCTTTCCACGAACCGGTTTCGACGGACACCAACGATCACCAGTACCGCGCGGTGAGCAAATCGGCAGTTGCCTGCATCGTATTCGCAGTGCTGGGAATTTCCGCGTTTCTGTCTCCGACGTTCGTCATCTTCCCGTTGATGGGAACGCTATTCGGCGTTATCGCGATACTGAACTTCAAGCGATACGGTGCCGAACTTGTGGGCAAGCCTGTGGCGCAAATCGGTCTCACGGTCAGCCTGCTCTCTTTTGTCGGTGCCATCGGTTTACATATCTACGACTACCAGACTGAAGTTCCTGACGGCCACATCAGAGTCACTTTCCGTGACCTGCAACCCGGACCGCGTGAAAGCACCGAGTTCGCTGGAAAGGCCGTTGAGTTACACAATCAGAAAGTGTTCCTGAAGGGCTACACACGCCCGGGCGTACAAACGACGGGGATGAAGGAGTTCATTCTTGTCGGAGACTTCGGCGATTGCTGCTTTGGAGGCAATCCGAAAATCACCGACGTTGTCCATGTGATGATCGCGGATGATTCCGACCAGACGGTGGACTACAGTTGGCGCAAACGCGAAGTCATCGGAACATTCAGGTTCAATCCGCAATCAACGTACATTGATGAAAAAGACATACCGCGGGTTTACTACGAAATCGTCGCGGAAGAAGTCCGTTAGGGATTCGCATAGACGCTTTCCGGCAGAGTTTCGGGTTTCAGCACGGACATAACGGAACTACCGCTTTGTTTCCTCGTCCGAAAAACGCCATACTGATGGCATGCCACTAACAGCTACAGTTCTTCACGGGGTCGCGACGTGAGTACAAAACCAGTTCCGGCAAACCAAAAGCCGCCTCTCATCTGGTTTGTCACGTCTTTGTTCAGCCTGCTTGTTTTCCAGTGCGGCTGCCTTCCGGACCCCGCTGACTCAACCGGCCGCAATGTTCCTGTAGGAACGCCCGAATCCGACGCAGATGATCAGGACCGATCGCCTTCAACAGGTACTGCGGATCCACAAGACCAGCCGTCTCTGAATGACGACGGCGAGTCAGGAGAACCTTCGCCAGCAGTCAACCAACTGGCCGCCGAAGCTATCGCTATCGAAGAACAGCGCAGACAGGCGAACCAGTCCGCGGACGCCTCAGACGACGTTCCGGAGCAGGAGCAACGTGTGCTCGTACAACGCGATCTCGTTGCAGGAACCGACGGTGTCTTCGACATCACGTTTGACGACATCATGTTCGAGATGGAAACGGGCGAAGAGTTTTCGCGCAACATGCTCACGCAGAATGTCAGGACTCTGCACAAAGAGCGAATCCGAATTCGTGGCTATATTCATCCCAGTGCCCAGCGGACAGGAAACACAAATTTCATCTTTGTGCGGGACGACAAGGAGTGCTGCTTTGGACCGCAGGCCGCGCTTTTCGACTGTATTCTTGTCTCACTGGATGAAAACGTAACGGCTGACTTTTCAGCCCGTCCGATCTCGGTTGAGGGCCTGTTTTTCGTTCGCGAGTACAAGATCGGTGATCAGATTCTGGCGATCTACAACATGCGTCACGGCCGCGTCAACTGATTTTCCACCGACCACGGCGAACCTCCATGCAGCCGGATTCCGCGACCGTCACAGATTCCCGCTCAGGATGGCTGTGACATTCTGAGCCTGTTGGATGTCCGGGCAGACTGTTACAATTCCGGATCGCTCCGGAGCCCTGCCCCGGAGCTTTGTTCTTTCAACTCCAAACGGGACCGCGGCGGAACCTCCGCCCTCTGCGAGATGGTTATTTTCGACTGGTTCAGCCGGCGCATTTTCAACGCCGTTCACCGCAACAATCTTGTCTACAACACCTGCTGGGAGGATCCACGACTCGATCGTGTCGCACTGGATTTTCAACCGGATGATGACGTAATGGTTATCACCTCTGCAGGTTGCAATGCACTCGACTATGCACTGACAGGTCCAAGACATGTTTATGCGGTTGACATGAACCCTCGTCAGAACGCGTTACTCGAATTGAAGAAGTCCGCCATCGCGAACCTTGACTACGACGACTTCTTCAAAATGTTCGGCCAGGGTCACCTGCCGGGCATAACACCTCTCTACAAAGACAAACTGCGAGGCTCGCTCAGCCGATGGTCGCAGAATTTCTGGGACCGGAAGATCAAATGGTTTTCCAACAGCCGTCGCTCATTCTATTTCCGCGGCACATCCGGAATGGTCGCGCGAATGCTGAAGGTCTACACCGACAAAATGATTCGGGTCCGGCCACATCTCGATGACCTGATGAACTGCGAAACCGTCGAGGAGCAGAGAGAGATCTACGAGAAACATCTCAAAGAAAAGTTCTGGTCGGGCATGGTCAAATTCGCCATGAATCGTGACACGACCATGAGCATGCTCGGCGTTCCCAAGGCCCAGCGCAAGCAGATCGAAACCCAGTACGAAGGTGGGCTCGTCAAGTTCATCCAGGATTGCATGGAGGGAGTCTTTGCCGTGCTTCCGATGAAGGACAACTATTTCTGGCGTGTCTACATGAACGGCGAATACACGCGGGAATGTTGCCCTGAGTATCTGCGGGAATCAAACTTTGAGCAAATGCGAAATGCAATCGATCGAGTCAGTACTCATACCGACTCGGTTCAAGGCTTCCTGGAAAAACATGACGGCACGATTTCAAAGTTCATCCTGCTCGATCATATGGACTGGCTCAGCGATCACTTCTTTCCACTGCTGGAATCAGAATGGCAGGCCATTGTCGATCGCGCCGCGCCGAGGACACGATTGATCTGGCGCAGCGGGGGGCTGAGAACGGATTTCATTGATCAAGTGAATGTCCGGCACGACGGTGAACAGAAAAAAGTCGCGTCCATGCTCGACATGAACCAGGAACTGGCCGCCGAACTTCACCCAAAAGACCGTGTACACACCTACGGAAGTTTCTACATCGCCGAACTCTCCGCCTGATCGTTCAAAATGCAGCCGGTCTAACGACGTCCGGCCGGTTCGATGTTCAACTTTGAAAGTACTCCATGGGTTTTTTCTCCGATATGAAGATCCTCTACCACATGCTGGTGAAACCAGTGCGTGGAGACGATCACGCTGAGCGCATGGAGAGCTTTTACGGTGGTCAAGCCGGAGCGTACGATGATTTCCGGAAACGGCTGTTGCGCGGTCGTGAGGAACTGTGGAAAGAAGTGCCCGTACCGGACGGGGGCGTCTGGGTCGACATGGGCGGTGGAACCGGATCCAACATTGAGAATTTCGGTGACAACATATCGCGACCGGCGAAAATCTATGTGGTTGACCTTTCGTCATCACTGCTGAAGATTGCCACGGACCGGTTTGAGAAGAAGGGCTGGAGCAATTGCGAAGCCGTGGAAGCCGACGCGACAAAGTTCACACCGCCTGAAGGCGCCGCGGACGTCGTTACCTTCTCGTATTCGCTGACCATGATTCCCGACTGGTTCGCTGCCATAGAAAACGCACTGCGGATTCTGAAGCCAGGTGGGTACATCGGAGTTGTCGATTTCTATGTCGGCCGTAAGTATGCTCAAGAGGGACTTAAGAAACACCGCTGGCTGGCCAGAACCATGTGGCCGCCATGGTTCGCAACGGACAACGTCTTTCCTTCGCCGGATCACCTGCCCTTTTTAAGACATCACTTCGAACAGGTCTATCTTGTTGAAGACCGTTTCCGTATGCCTTACGTTCCTTTTTTCAAGACTCCCTATTACCAGTTCATCGGCAAGAAACGTGGATAGAGTCGGGGCAAGCACTCCACTCAACCGGCGGATTATTTGCCGCATGACTCGACCTGACTTTCTCGTTTGTCTGATATGTGGCGCACCATAGTTCTCGGGAAGCTGTTTGTTTCCACCCTCGCTTCGTTCGTCGTCGCCGTAATCTGTTTTCAGATTGCAGGCCATGAAAAACACACGGCGATGGATGCCACTCGGTGGTATTGTCTGAGCGGTTTTTTTGCGATCCTCGGTGTAAGCTTTATCGGCGTGGTCTACTTGCTGTTCAAACGCGGAAAGCATGATGGCAGAGCCGGAACAGAAGGCGGAAGCAGGAAGTAGAGCGGATCTGCTTATCGCAGGATTTGATATCGATGACAGCTTCGTCTGGCCGTGGCGAATCGCTTCCGGGCTTCTGGTTGTTGTTCTGGGCGGAATGTGGGTTGTCTTGCTGGTAAACGAACTTACGTTCGGGCTGATCGCCACTCCGGTCCTGCTCCCGTTGATCTGGGTTTTTGCCTGCCGCGGACACTTTACAGGGAAAACAGACTTTCAACTCTTCCGTGACCGCATTCGATACAAGAGTTTTCTACTCTGGCACCAATACCGGTATGAGGACCTGGCCGGATTCGCGGTCCAGCGTCGGGCCATCGCAAACAAGGCTCAGGGCGATGTCCTTTTCCTTAAGACCTCCACTGGCAAAGTCAGGACAATGTTTGTACTGCACACGTTTGCCAGGCCCGAAGCAATCGTTCCTGCGCTAGAAAGTTTCACGAGGTTCAAAGTTGAACGCATCAAGGACTTCGATCTTCGCGCTTTTGATGAATGGAAAACATCAAAAGTCCACGATTAGAACTCTTCAACAAGACTATGCCGCCGTAAGTCACAGACCGTGACCGTTCACTTCAGCTTGGCGATAACATTGCCAAGGGCTTCTGCAAAGCCGGATACTTCCTGCATTGAGTTGTAAAGGTAAAAGCTGGCGCGACAGCTGTTTGCGACGCCGAGATATTCATGCAGCGGCATCGCGCAATGATGGCCGGCACGGATCGCAAACCCCTGGCGATCGAGAAAGATCGATATGTCCTGAGCAGAAAGTCCATCAACGACGAAACTGACGAGGCCCGCCTTCAAGTCCGGTGCCGGCCCGAGGATTCTCAATCCGCCGATTTCAGACAGTGCATCATGCATTGCAACGGTCAGCTCTTTTTCGTGCCTGCTGATGGCGTTGAGGCCCGTTCCGGACAGGTAATCGATCGCAGCGCCCAGGCCGATTGCCTCGACGATCGGAGGTGTGCCGGCTTCGAATTTCGCGGGAAGTTCGCCCGGAGTAAAGCCATCTATTGTGCATCCGGATATCATGCTTCCGCCTCCAAGAAACGGAGGCATCTCTTCGAGCAGCTGCCGTTTCCCGTAAAGAATGCCTATGCCCGAAGGACCGAGCATCTTGTGTCCGCTGAACGCTACAAAATCGGCTCCCCAGCCGGATACGTCCGTCGGCTCATGTGGCACATGCTGCGCGGCATCAACGACGGTGGCAACATTGTTTGCCGAAGCGAGCTCGCAGAGTTCCTGCACGGGAAGTACAAGACCTGTAACGTTGGAGATGGCAGGAAACGCGAACAACCTCGTATTCCCGGCCAGTTTCTCTTTCAGTTCACCCATATCCAGACGGCAGTCTCCGGTCAGCCCGATGAACTCAACGACGGCACCGGTTCGCTCGGCCAGCTGCTGCCAGGGGACGATGTTGGAATGATGATCCATGATCGTCAGAAGAATCCGGTCACCCTTTTCCAATGAGCGGCCCGGCGACTCGAAAAAAGACCGGGCTACCGTATTGATTGCCGCCGTCGTGCCGGAAGTGAAGATGACTTCGCTCGTATGCCCTGCCCCGATAAATTGCTGGACCTTTCTGCGGGCCTGCTCATAAAGATCACTCGCGGCTTCACTCAGATAGTGAATGCCCCGGTGCACGTTCGCATAGTTTGAGCGGTAACAATCGCTCATCGCATCGATGACGGACTGAGGTCTTTGGCTCGAGGCACCACTGTCCAGATAGACTAGGCGCCGGTCGCGGTGAATCCTCTGATTGAGGATCGGAAAATCCTTCAGGATCGCTTCCGGATCTAGTTTGGCTTCTGTCGTATCCATCGATTCGTTTCCAACGCGATTCACTTTCAGCGCGATTCAGCGGGACTCCCAGTTCAGGCCTGATAAAGAAGCAAGCGCTTTTTGCAATGCCTGAGTTCCGAGACGCGCTCCGCCCTGCGCCTGAAGTGCTATGTAAAGTTGATGGGCAAGTGACAAGCCGGGCAGACTTAGGCCGAGACGATTTGCCTCCTCCAGCGCGATGCCCATGTCTTTGATAAAGTGCTCGACAAAGAAGCCCGGATCAAAGTTGTTATCTATTATTCGCGGTGCCAGGTTGGAAAGCGACCAGCTACCGGCCGCTCCGCTGGAAACGGATTTCAGTGTTGTTTCCAGATCCAGGCCTGACTTCCACGCATATAGCAGCGCTTCGCAAACGCCGATCATACCGGTCGCAATCAGGGTTTGATTGACCATTTTGCAATGCTGGCCGGATCCTGCGGGCCCCTGATGAACGATCGTACTGCCCATCGCCTCCCAGCACGGCCCCAGCGCAGCCACTGTATCGGCCGGTCCACCGATCATGATCGAAAGCGTACCATTTCGCGCTCCGACATCACCTCCGGACACCGGCGCGTCGATGCACGTTACGTTTTTCCTGGCGGCTGCTGCCGCCATTTCAACCGCCAGAGAAGGCTTGCTCGTTGTCATATCTACAACGACTGATCCAGCCTCACACCCATCCAGGACACCCTCGCGGTTCGGAGTTCCCAGGACGACATCGCGGACATCCTGCGGAAAGCCGACGATCGTGAAGATGACATCGCTATTGCGTGCGACGTCGCCCGGTGATTCAGCCCAGGCGGCACCCGCATCGATCAGTTCGGAGGCTTTTGATTCGGTCCGCGTGAAAACCGTCGCCTTATATCCGGCGTTCATCAAATTGCGGCACATGCTCTGCCCCATTACGCCGAGACCGATCCAGCCTAATCTTGTCTTTTCAGGTGATACTCTCTCCATATCCGGTTGCCTTGAGTCAAAAACAAATCAGCCGGCCGGCAATCCGGCTGCAGATGAACCGCAGCTCCTGCCGGTCGGCTAACACGATTGTCAATTTGAAGGTCGGAGAAACCTTGAGAGTTTCGTTCCGTCCGACTAGTCGAAGTCAGGCCGTTTCATAATTTCGCTGACTAGAATTGCCTGCCGCATTGATTCCGGCGACTGGAACAGCTCCAGCAAATCACGGGCAACACTGCCGACCTCTCTGCCGACAACGATTTCAGCGTCAGGATCCTGAACGCTGGGACGGTCATCCAGTCGGCTCAAATCACGACCGAATTTACGCTTAAGCCGTGCTTCCAGCCGTTCGTCGGTCTGAGACAGACGTTCACCAAGATGTTCCGCGTGATCGGCGATGTCCGAAGAATCCACGTACTGCCTGACATGGTCAGAAATGACAGAACGGGGCCTTTGCGGAATCGGCTCTACAACATCAGCCTGCTCGTAAACCTGCGCTTCTTCAATTACCAACCTGCGTGGAGGTGGCTGCTGCTGTCTTGGCGGCGCGGGTCCGGGCTGCGCTGGTCGCGGCTGTTGCTGCTGAGGAGGTTGCGCCCCGCCTCCGCCCTGCTGTTGCTTGCGGCGTTCGGCTGCTCGTCTCAGGAAATCTTCAATGTCGCGGGCCATTTGAACTCGTAGAAAAGATGTCGTTACCTGGGAATCAATCGAGAACGGTCTACCCTGATGTCATCGGGGTTTTGGGAGTGTGACTTACACCCGCGGCTGCAATCGAAGTCCGCATATCAGTATCGGCCTGAACATTTTTCAGTTTGTAGTAGTCGAGGATACCCAGTTTGCCCGACATGAAGCTGTCCGCCATCGCTTTCGGCACTTCAGCTTCAGCCAGAACCAGCTGAGCACGACTTTCTTCAATCAAGGCTGTGTTTTCCTGCTCCTGAGCAACCGCCATCGCACGACGGCCTTCGGCCTTGGCCCGGAAGACACGGGTATCCGCCTCCGCCTGATCCGCACGCAATCGGGCACCGATATTTTCTCCGACATCAATGTCCGCGATGTCAATTGAAACAATTTCAAAGGCCGTCTGGGAATCCAGTCGTCTGGCAAGTACAGCCTTGGAGATCATATCCGGATTCTCCAGAACGACTTTATGACTTTGTGCCGAACCGATCGCGCTGACAATACCTTCGCCAACTCGCGCGATAATTGTCTCTTCAGTTGCACCACCGATCAGCTGTTGCAGGTTCGAACGAACAGTTACACGTGCGCGTACCTTCAACTGGATACCGTCCTTCGCGACTGCGTCGAGAGAACGGCGAGCCGTTCCTTTTGCAGGGCAATCAATAACGCGCGGATAAACACTCGTCTGGACCGCTTCAAGAACGTTACGCCCCGCAAGATCGATCGCCGTGGCCTCACGGAAGCTCAGCTGAATCGTCTTGGCCTTATTGGCGGCAATCAAAGACCTCACGACCAACGGGACATTGCCGCCGGCCAGATAATGAGCCTCCAGCGCTTTGGTGGTCATCTCAGGATCACTGAGCCCCGCCTGAACCGCCATAATCTTGCTGGGTACGATGATTCCGGCTTTGACCTTCCGGAAACTCATTCCGATCAGGTCAAAAAAGGTCACTTTGGCTCCGGTGAAAAACGACTGTATCCACCAGCGGAAGTAAGCCAGAAAGATCACACCGATGATCAGCATGATGAACAGAAGAACCAGAACGACTGCGAGGACCGCAATCGTAGTGCCATCGAGTTCATCCTGGGCCAGAAGAAACAACGTTTGCATGCCTTGATTCCCGAATATCGAATTTGCAAATCATGAATCCGGTGGTCGGCGATGTATGATCCTGGTTCACTCGCGAACAATCGACCCGTATTCAGATAACGTAATCGTAGAGTATTCGAGACCGGAAAAGTAGTGTCGCGACCTGCCAATAATTGCCAGTCGGGGCCTCTTCTACGCCGTTGCACACGGATTCTCTGTACCTCTTTTCACCGGAAAAACGGTGCGCAGTTGAACGACGAGGTCTGAGGCATTCTGCTGTTTCCTGTGGCTGGTCCGGCCTGCTGAAAATCCCGCCTCAGGCCGTGTCATATCCACCGACTTCACTTAACACCTACCGAAATTTCGAATATGAAACTCATTCGTTTGATCGCAGCTATTCTTGGAATCGTCCTCGTCCTTTCTGCCGGCGTGGTTGCCTACCAGTGGGAGGAGTGGAGAGTGATTCTGGGTTGGCAGGAAAATCTGACCAATGCTCACCCGTATCCCGAATGGGATCCTGACAACATAGAAACACGCACCTTTCAGACAATGGAGCAGCAATACGCGTGGTGGGACTACTATGACCCTCTGTCACCACGCGAAGGTACTGAAGCGCCCGAATTCGAGCTGCTGGACATCAAAGGTGAAAAGTCAGTCAAACTGTCAGAGTTTCGAGGGGACAAACCGGTCGCCCTTGTATTCGGCAGCTTTACATGAGGCCCGTTTCGTGGCGAGGCCGTGCGCCTGTCCGACCTGTACGAGCGATACTCCGAAGACATTCAGTTCATTCTCATCTACATTCGTGAAGCCCATCCCGTAGACGGCCTTGCGTCGGGCAGCACGCACAAGTTCGAGGATCCGAAAACGATTGAGGAAAGACGCGAGGTTGCGTCACAGTGTGGTGAAGCGCTTCAGTACGGGATCGAGACCTTTGTCGATGAAATGGACGATCCGGTAATGACCGCGTATGCTGCCTTTCCGGAAAGACTCTACCTGATTGATGTCGATGGAATTGTGGCCTATCAGGGAGGGCTCGGCCCCCTGGGATTTGCAACTGAGGAGCTTGAAGAAGCGATCGTCAATCAACTCGACCGGAATTAAACCGTCCGCGACCTGAAACCTTGCCCGCACGAAATCGCCAACTGATCGAGACGCCCGACCCTGATCTGGTCGCCGTGATTACCGATGACCTTTCACGCACTCTTCGCTGTAAAAAAACCGGCGTCACGTGGCACTCTGAATCCGGCGCACTGGCGGAGAGCCTGCTGGTGTTTCTGCGCAACAGCGGAATAGAGAGTTCATTTTCGGCCGGGGTATCGGTCAGAATCCTCGAAACGGGATTCGGCACCGGACTGAATTTCTGGCTCGCCGCTTCTGCAGCCGCCCATTGCAAAGCGCAGCTTGATTACCACAGCATCGAAACGGAACTTCTAGACCCACAGGTCGTCAGCGTATTGGAGCACGGTCAACTCCAGCCCTGTCAGCCTGCGCACGCAATTTTCGCGGATCGGATATTTGCCGGTGACATGAGGCCGAAGTTCAATTCGGGCGACGCTGACTCGTTCGGTTTTGAGGCAGGTGATATCCGGCTGACGATCCTCAAACCGGCAATGCTGCGTTCGGCCATGATTGCGCCCGCGTCGATCGACGCTGTATTTCATGATCCGTTTGGACCGGAGGATGAACCGAAATTGTGGCGCACCGAATATCTTCAACAGATGCATTCGTTGCTGAAAAAAGATGGCGCATTGGTCACCTACTGCGTCAAATCGGAAATCCAGAGAAGATTGAAAACTGCTGGTTTTGCCATCACAAAGACGCGTGGTCCCGTTGGTGGCAAACGCGAGGTTCTGATCGCCCGCCCTGCCTGATGCAATTCACGTTCTAAGACTTCCTAGTCCTGAGTACGGACTTCACCGCCGTTTCGCGTTCCCAGTGCACTCCAGACGACGGGGTCGATCGTCTCGGCATAGAACTTGGCGTGACCGTCAGCAAAAACGACCTGAGCGCCACCGGGGTGCAGGCTGCTGAAGCACAGTTCTTTTTCGTTGATGTGGGAATCAGGATCGTTTGTGGCATTTAGCGGAGCCGCAGTGGAGCCGATCGCTTCGGACACATCCGAGGAGAGGTCGAATGATTCCGGTCCAAGGTAATCCGAGCCGATGTACCAATGGTCGACGATTTCCGGGTCCCCGACTTCATCGGGACCGTTCAGATAAAAATCAAAAAGCGCTTCGCCGATTAGAATCGTTGTTGACGTTCCGTCTTTTATTTCCGCCTGGCGTGTCTCGCTGTTTGAATAGAAGATGCCGTCCGAAATGTTGCGATCTTTGTCTCCGGCCCACGGCGGAGGCCCCGATTCGAGCCTGAGCGTCCCGCTGGAACATGCCAGGTACGTGCAAGGGACGCGGCCGTCTACTCCCTGGGCGTTCGCGACTGCTTTTTCCACGTTGCTGGACGGACACTGGAACAATTCGAT
>JBCCFB010000022.1:0-40359 GCA_039029995.1 Planctomycetota bacterium | reverse complement strand
GCGAGTAGCGAACTGATTCCGGCGAACAACGTTCCGCCGATCGTTCCTGACGGCATGGTTGATCCATCCGCAGGTATGCCCATGCCGATGTCCACGTCGGTGCAGCCTGCTGTATATGACATGAGTGGCTTCAGCCGCTGATCAGACCCGAATCGGCAGCCGGCCCCGTCCGTCTGCCATACAACTAAGTTATTTTTTGCGGCCGAGTGCCGTTTGACAGGGAGTCCGAAGTGATGGCTAATCGAACTGTAAGTTCCAGCCGCAGACACGAGTCGCGAATTCTGATGATGCTCGCGGCAGTGCTCGTCAGTATGACGATGAGCGGTTGCACGACGATTCTGTCGCCGATTGATACGATTTCGGCGGAACGTCTGCCTTCCCAGTTTCTAGCCGAACCACGTGCAAACAAGGTTCCGCTTGATCCGTCGCGACTGCGGCAGTCAGCGCCGAGTTACTACATTCTCGACAAAGACGACATCCTTGGTGTCTTTATCGATGGCTATCTCGGAACGTTTGACGAAGCACCTCCTGTCCGTTTCCCGGAACCGGGCAGCGACCTTTCACCTTCAATCGGTTTCCCGGTTCCGATTCGCGAGGACGGAACTGTTTCGCTGCCGCTGGTTGATCCGATCCCGGTTCGTGGCCTGACCATCCAGCAGGCTGAACAGTTGATTTCGCGAGCCTATCGTGAAGGTCCGGAACCACTGCTGCGTGAAAGCGGACGTGTCATCGTAACATTGATGCGGGAACGTACGTACAGGGTCTTTGTTGTTCGACAGGACAACTCATCAACACAGGGTGCCCAGCTGGCCGTCGCCCAACTTCGTACAGGTGTGACACAGCGTTCTGATGAAAGTGCACGTGGTTTCGTTCTGCAGATGCAGGCGTACAAGAATGATGTACTGAATGCTCTGTTGAGCACCGGAGGCGTGCCCGGTATTAACGCCAAGCCCGAGATCAGGATTCTACGCGGAGACAGAATATCGACGCTTGCCCGTGACCGGCAGATCGCTGATTTCTATCGAAGTAATCGGCCCGAAGACTTCCCGTATGGAATCGTCCCGACGATTCCTGATGAAACCAATACTTTGAGAATTCCGCTACGCCTGAGTGCCGGTGAAACACCACGATTCCGACCTGAAGATATCATCCTGAGGGACGGCGATGTTGTCTACGTAGACTCGCGTGAAACCGACGTCTATTACACCGGTGGTCTTCTAGGAGGCGGTGAATTCCCGTTGCCACGTGACTTTGACCTCGACGTTTTGTCAGCAGTCGCAAGAGCCGGTACGAGACTCGGCGTTGGCAACTCTCAGCGAGGTGCCGGCAGCCTGGTAAGTTCTGCCGGTTCGGTTCCTCCAAGCCAGTTGATCGTTCTACGCCAACTGCCGGGGCAACAGCAGGTCGCCATCCGTGTTGACTTGAACGAAGCGATTAACAATCCTCGAGCAAGGATTTTGATCGCGCCACGAGACACGCTGATTCTGCGATTCAAGCCGCAGGAAGAACTGGTCAACTTTGCGATCTCGACCTTCTTCACCTTCGGTGTCCGCGAGCTGTTCCGTAACTAACGGAAGCAAAAGCAAAAAACAAAGCCGGCTGAATCCAGCCGGCTTTTTTTATGCGCCACGTTTTAGTTTCGCCAGTCGTTTTCTAACTGCCAGCCGACTGACTGACTCGCTGCGAGATCAGAACACGATTAACAGCACTGAGAACAGCCTTGACCGAGGCTTCGATACAATCCATCGAAACGCCTCGACCGCGGACCGTCTGGCCTTCGTGTTCAGCTTCAAAAGTAATCTCGCCCGGTGCGTCGTGGCCGAGCGACGTACTGGTGAGATTAAACTGTTTGCAATCCAGAGCAACGCCGGTGATCTGTTTCACAGCGAGGAAAGCCGCATCGACCGGCCCCTCACCATCTTCAACTTCGGCGGTCGTCTCCTCGTCACCCTTTTTGAGCGTCAAGCGGATGCGGGGTTTCTCGCCAAACGAAAGATTCAGATCGAATCCGACCAGTGACCATTCTTCGTCCGTTGAGCCAAGGATCTCCTGCTCGATCAAGGCGGCAATATCACCGTCGAAGATTTCTTTCTTCTTGTCAGCCAGAACCTTGAACTCTTTGAATACCCGTTGCAGTTGATCACCCGTCAACGTGTAACCGAGCTGTTTTGCGCGGTCCGCCAGGGCTGCGCGTCCGCTGTGCTTGCCGAGTACGAGATCAGTTGCCGCGAAACCGACATCTTCCGGTCGCATGATCTCGTAGGTTGTACGCTCCTTCAGCATGCCATCCTGATGAATCCCGGCTTCGTGAGCAAAAGCATTGCGCCCGACAATCGCCTTGTTACGCTGGACCGCCATTCCGGTGATTGTTGAAACCAGCCGGCTGGTGGGTACCAGGCGAATTGAATTGATGTTGGTATCGCAACTGTAGAAGTCACCTCTGGTCCGCATCGCCATGACAACTTCCTCGAGTGAGCAGTTACCTGCCCGTTCGCCGAGTCCGTTGATCGTGCACTCGATCTGACCGGCACCGTTCTGCACAGCAGCCAGTGAATTAGCAACAGCCAGACCGAGGTCGTTGTGACAGTGAATACTGATTACGGCCTGATCGATATTCGGGACTCTATCCACAAGTGATTTGATCACGTTGCCCATGTGGGCCGGGGTCGCGTAGCCGACGGTATCAGGAATATTGACCGTCGTCGCTCCGGCAGCGATGACAGCCTCGACAACCTGGCACAGGAAGTCGATTTCTGTTCTTGCAGCGTCCTCCGGGGAAAACTCAACGTTGTCACAATATCCCTTGGCACGCTTAACCCCTTTGACCGCAGTCTCGATGATCTGTTCAGGGGTCATGTTCAGTTTGAATTCGCGATGAATCGCACTCGTGGCAAGGAAGACGTGAATCCTCGGATCTGAGGAGTGCTTCAATGCTTCCCACGCACGATCGATATCTGCATCGTTGCTTCGTGCCAGACCGCAGATTTCCGGCCCTCGAAAATTAGACGCGATCGCTGTTACCGCCTCGAAGTCGCCCGGCGAAGCAATAGGGAATCCGGCCTCAATTACATCCACACCAAGATCAACCAGCGCCTGCGCTACTTCGAGCTTCTCCTGCAGATTCATACTGCATCCGGGCGACTGCTCTCCATCGCGCAAAGTGGTGTCAAAGATCTTGATCATTCGTTTGTCAGTCATTCCGCACTCCGACGGTTATCGATATTCAAGGTGTCGTTTAAGTGCATCCCGCACGGCCGAAACACGGCACTGGAGACACCTCTGGTTATTTTTCACCGGGCATTCTAGCCAGGTAAAGGAAGTTCTGAACAGCCACGTAAGGCATTTGATTGTGGCCGGTTGAGCGCCCTTTGACATTATTTCCGGAAAACCGGATCCGGGAAAAGTGAAAACTCCAAACCGCCATTTGACCTGTCGAATCAGGTACACAGGAGTATATTGGATTACCGATGCTTTCTGCACTTTCAACCGGTCATGGTGAACTTGCAAGCGGCAGAAAGTCTATTCCAGAAAGTTAACGTATCGACGGACATATGGATCGTTTCAACAAATTCACTGGTCTGCTTACCGCCATCCTGTTCTTTGCAATTGCGCCGATGACGCTCGCGCAGGAAGAGGAATCCAACCGCATGTGGAGAGCACGCGAAGGCGGCTACTCCGTTGAAGCGAAACTACTTTCCGTTGACGGTGACTCGATCGTTCTGGAAAAGGCTGAAAACGGTACCAGAATCAAAGTCAAAATATCTGTTCTCGTTGACGAAGACCAGCAATACATCGACGACTTTGTCGCACGTGCCAATGGCGAGGACATGCCTGAAGATCCACCGGCTGAAGATCCACCGGCTGAAGATCCGGCTTCCGAAGATCCACCTGCAGAAGACCCTCCAACTGAGGATCCACCGGTCGAGGATCCTCCAATGGAATCTCCACCTACTGAAAGTCCAACTGTAGAAGACACCCCGGTTGACGATCCTCCAGCCCAGCCACCTGTCGAGGATCCGGCTCCTGAAGTCACCACTCCAATTTCTCCACCGGCCAACCCCGACGCGGCGCCGCCTTTGGCTATGCCCGAAGAAAACACCGCGGGCACAGAAAACACGGGAGCCGCAGAATCTCCCGGCATCGTCGAGACTCCGGGCACCGCTGAAACCCAGGGCACCGCTGAAACCCAGGGCACCGCTGAAACCCAGGGCACCGCTGAGAACACAACTCCAGTAAACCCTCCGGTTGACCCTCCGCCAGTTGCTCCTGTGAATCCGAATGCCGTCAATAACGTTGAGAACAACGCAGGGCAAAACGGCTCAGCAGTGCAGAACGGTTCGATGGAACCGATCGATCTGATGAACATTCCGGAGATCGTGATCACCGAGACTGAGCTCGCCGCGCTTCCTAATCCGCTCAACACAATTGCACGGGAAGTCGTCAATCCGACTTCGCAACAGGCAACACTGGCTGCGCTCGATCAACTGGGCGAAAGCTGGTCTGACGCTCATTCGACCACGCTGATCAGAGTCCTGCAGAAGTGCTCAACAAGCAGCGAGAAGTTCTGCCGGCTTAATGCGATCCGAATTCTCGGCGAGCGCGCGCTGGCAACGAACACCCAGTTCATTCTGGCTCGTTGCGACGATGAGAGCTTTGAGGTTCGCAGCATGGCTTTTGACCTGTTGATGGAGTCGCTGGATCCCCGGGCAATTCCAGCGCTGGTTGAGCGATTCTCAGGTCGGGACCGTGAAAAAATCGGCCAGGTTCTTACCGCCTACGGCAGCTCTGTGGAACAGCATATCGTCCCGTTCCTGAATCACGAACGCTCGGACGTAAGGCTGGAAACCGGGCTGATTCTTAAAAGAGTCGGCACTGTCGCGAGCATCCCTGCAATGGAGGATGCTATCGCCAACGATGAAGATGCAGTCGTGAAACTGCAACTCAAAACTGCAATCAGAGAAATTCGCAATCGGGCTGAGGCTGCCGTTGTGAACCCGGGTGGCTAGAGTACGCGTGGCTGGATTCCTGATGGCTGGAATCATGGTGGCTGGAATTCGTGGTGGCTGGAATCCGTGGCTGGGTTCAACTGCAACCTTACGTAATCGTTGCGCCGCATCGCGACTTACTCTGTGGTCAATGATCTTGAGCTCATTGATGCAGGATTGAAATCAGCAAGCCGGACAGTACCTAGGCATCCTGCTGTTCTTCATCGGCACCGGTGTTTTCTTCAACCAGCTTTTTCAGCTTGCTCAAAGAACGTGTGATCAGCACTCTCGTAGCGCCGTCGGTCTTGCCGATCTGAGCGGCGATGTCCTTGCTTGATTTGCCCTGGCCGTATCTCAGTTCCAGAACGGTTTTCTGTTCGTCGTTCAATCGATCGAGAGCACTGAGCATCTGAAACTCTTTCTGCTTGCGCGAAAAAGCGCGACTCGGCGATGTAATACTCGCCACCAGCAGATTAACGAGTCCAGCCTGACTGTTGGCGCCGCTTCCTGAACCATGAATGCCGACCTCTTTAGAGGTGTCGCGCTTCTTGGCGGAGAATTTGCGCTGAACGTCAATGATTCGCCGGTCTGCAACTTCGCAAAGCCAGCCGAACGGCCCGCGAGCCGAAAACTTGACAGACTTGAAATTCTCGATGACCGACTGACAGACCTCCTGAAAAATATCCTCTGCTTCGACGCGCGCCCGTAAAGCCGGCCCCATCTTGCTCAAAATAACAGCAAGCAGATCGCGACGGCGATATTCGAGATACCGCGCCATTGAATCCGTGTTGCCTTCCTTGATTCCGTCAACGAGTTCCTGTTCGAAATTCTCGCTCATGCTTTCCCCGGGATCCGAATTAACTTGCGCAGACGTTCGTTCCAGCTTCGACCAGCGGTTCGAGAACAGCTAAACTGATTTGAAACGCACCGGCTGTTTCGAAGGTTGCTGTTTCGAGTCCATTGCGAATTGCTTTTGTGAATTGCTTTTACTGATGTTAGCGGAATTGTCGCGCTTCTGTTTGTAGATACAGATAGCTCATCTGGCTGGCCATTGAATTTACACTATTTTCATGACGACCGATTCTGATCGCGAAGACCAACCTGCATTACCGCCGACCAATCCGGCCGACGTCGATCAAAATATCGATGTGACGCGCGAAGTGAGTGCGGGCAAAGTCAGCGCGGGCAAAGTCACCGACCCCGAAGATACCGACGCCGGCGTTATTGAAGGCAGTGACGAAGACCGGCTCTGGGACCAGCTTGGCGAAATTCTCGAAGCCTTTTCCAATGCCTGGTCAGAAGCACCACCGGAACCGGAAATCGGCGACTTTATCTCGCAGGTAGATTCCGAGTCGTTTCCGGAATTTCAAAGCCTTGCTTTGATTGAGCTGATCAAAGTCGAACTGGAATACCGCGCGGGCGGGGAGTTCGAACAGATTTCTGTCGCACAGTACGCCGAAAAATGGCCGGCCATCAAACAGGACGGGGAACTTCCTCCGGATCTCCTGTACGAGCAGGCTCGACTTGGAAAACCGGGAACGGGGCCACTGGATGAAACGCTTCCGATCGACGCGACTCCATCTCAGAGAGCCGCGCCGGGGGCTGGTCCGCGTGCTGGTCCGGGAGCCGGCCTTGGCGATCTTGTCCGGATGATCGATCCGGACATGACGCGGACCACCTCGTTGCTTGCCAAATCAAAAATCCATAATTTCCAGCCGGGCGATACCGTTGATGACTTTGACCTGCTTGCGCGGCTGGGCAAAGGTGCCTTTGCGTCAGTCTACCTAGCGAGGCAGAATTCGATGCAGCGACTGGTGGCACTGAAGATTTCAGCCGATCAGGGTGTCGAAGGGCAGACGCTGGCTCAACTCGACCATCCTCATATTGTCCGCGTCTATGACCAGAGAGTGATTGGCGAGCCGCCCGTGCGTCTGATGTACATGCAGTACATCGCCGGCGGTTCCCTGCTGGACGTGATCCGCAAAATTGACGGGGAGAGAACAGGTCCCGAATTTGTGGCGGCTCTCAACAAGATACTCGACGATACGGGCGAGCCGGCTCCTGTTGAGTCGGGATACCGGGAATGGCTTTCGGCTTCTGACTGGAACCAGGTTGTCAGCCGAATCGGAGCGCAGCTTTCCGACGCTTTGGAATACTCTCACGAACACGGCGTCCTGCATCGGGACATCAAACCGGCCAACGTTCTCGTTGACCTGCATGGCTTTCCAAAACTGGTTGATTTCAATATCAGCTTCAGCTCGGAAGTAGCGGGGACAACGGCGGCCAGCTTCTTCGGAGGCAGCCTTGCGTATATGTCACCTGAACAACTGGAAGCCTGCAGCATCGACCACAAGCGGCAGCCGGGAGACCTCGGGGCTGCAACGGACATCTATTCGCTCGGGATCGTTTTGTATGAGCTCATCTGTTCGCGGCGTCCTTTTGACGTCAGCAGCGAAGGCCTTGATCAAAGCGGATTTCTCAATGAAATGGTCCGCTGCCGCAGGAACGGGCTGGTCGAAGAGGAACGAAAAGCCGTTGCCAATGGCAATGAGCTACTTACCGACGCGGTGGAGAGGTGCCTTGAGCCACGTGAAAAAAAGCGTTTTCAATCTGCTTCGACACTCAGCCGGCAATTGCGGTGGGCGGCAGACAAGACAATCTCAGCATACGTTGAAAAACCGGCTAAGTGGTGGCATTGGAAAAAACTGGTCGCTGCCTATCCGTTTCTGACATTCATCTTCGTCGGCCTTGCGATCGCGATTTTTGCAACGGAATTCGTGACCTTCTACAACCTGCAGGAAGCGGTCGACCTGAATGATGAGCACATGTTTGACCGCATCCGTTCCAGGATCAATATCGTTGTGTTCCCGCTGGTGATGCTGGTTTGTGTCCTGATTCTCAGGCCGATCATCAATGCTCTGCGCTCCGTCAGGCAGAATTCAATCAGTCAGGCGTCCGGTAAACAAAAGGAAAAGGGACAGAGTGCGTCAGAAGATTCAAAGCTTCTTCTGCCTGATGAAAGATTCAGTTCCGCCGTACTTCTCAACCTGAATCTCGGGCATTATCTGGCAATCGCTTTCATGGTTTCGTGGACGGTTTCCGGATTCCTTTATCCGATCTTCCTGACTTCGGCAGGAGCGGCCGTCACCCCATCAACCTGGTACAACTTTGTTCTTTCCCATGTTGTTGCGGGACTTATCACGGGCTCCTATCTGTTTTGCAGCTTTACGGCATTCTCGTTGGTCGCGATTCACCCCAGGTTGATGCTGGGAACACTCAAACGGGAAATTGACGTCGAGACGAGACCCGATCTTAGGAAGATCCAAAGCCGAACGGTCTTCTATCAGATTCTTGCCATTGCGGCTCCCTTGGCTGCGATCGCGATGTTGATTTACCTACGCGACAATGTGAACACATTTGCTGTTGGAGGCCTGAGCGTGGGCGCATTGTTCGGGCTGATCGTCTTGCGATGGACATCCAACAAGATCGAGGAATCTCTGAAAACGATTCCGGAAATGGATCGATAGGCGGGCCCCTCTTCCTTCAATACGACTGGCCGCCGTCAGCTACGACTTGAACCTCTACTGGCTCCACCGATCCGGAAGACTCGACAGAGGAATGGAATTGCTGCGTTCCGTGAACGAAGCTGCAGATTGCCAACAGCCCAAGGCATGTGGCGAGAATGGAAAAAAGCAGGTCCTGACGTCTCATGATGCGGGTCTCAG
The DNA here is from genome assembly GCA_039029995.1 of Planctomycetota bacterium. GTDB lineage: Bacteria > Planctomycetota > Planctomycetia > Pirellulales > Pirellulaceae > Mariniblastus. The sequence goes on along the minus strand of JBCCFB010000022.1, from coordinate 31,649 downwards.
TAATCAGTGTTTACGGCTTGAATACTGACAAAGCGTGAAACGTTTCAAGGTGTTACTTCGCCTCGTCGGTTTTTGAACGTTTGCCGTACCAACCAGCTTGCAAACAAAAGGACGCCACTAGCGATCATCAACGACCAAGATGTTCACTTTAAACACCCTTCGGATCTGCATGGTTTCAGTGACGTTGCGTTGACCGACGGAAAGTCAACTGACTTTTCATTTGGTGAGCCACGATTTTTACGTTTTTTCGGAAAATGACGATTCGGTTAGTTGATTTGGTAATTTGCGTCAATTAGTTTTGTGCCGTTCTTATGAGATTCATCACTGCCCACTCATTTCCAAGAGAGAAGATATGACAACCAGAGATATCGACGGCAAGATTCAGGAATACGGAAACCAGAGCTCACGACCTTCGAAGCTCTCAAAAGCTGCCATGGTTGGATTTGGTGCTGCTGCGGCCGGTGGAATGTTCACCGCGGCTCAAGCTGAAGCCGACATCGTTTACACTCAAATTGGTACAACATTCAACACTTCGACAGGCCTTGGACTCTTCCAGAACTCTGCAGTCGATATTGATGGTGATTCGGTTGCTGAGATGGTTCTTGGCATCAACGCGGCTACAACTGGCGGATTAGCTGGTGATCCGGCATTTGTTGCTTTCCGTGGCTACTGGTTCGGTGGAGCCGGTGGTGGACTTGTTGCCGGTGGCGGAAACGTTCCGTCCAACATTCCTGCATCAAGCGGCTCATTCTTCTCGTCGCAGGTGACGTTTACCGGCGGTAACTTCTGGATGGGTTGGAATTACGCTTCCAATACGACCGGGACTCAGGTATTCAACCCGCTTAGCCTTTCTTCAAACGCTCAATCAGTTGTCATCGGCGGCGTATCATCCAGCGGATTCAACTTCTGGCTGCGGATGGACCTGACCAACGATGCTGCAGGTTCTCCTGCAACGATGACCATTCGCGATATGGCTTACGATGATGATCCTGCTGCAACTTTCATCAAGTCAGGTGCTATTCCTGAGCCTGCAGCAGCTGGCCTGCTCGCACTGGCTGGTGGTGCTGCCGCGATCCGTCGCCGTAGAAAGTCTGCCTAGTGCAATTTGAGCTTGACACAAACCATAGAAAAACGGGCCCTCGCGGCCCGTTTTTTTTTGTTTCAGCACATTCGATGGCAGATGAATTTGCCGAGCGAGATTAAGATAGAAGTTCGCCCTCATACCACGAACCGGCTGACCCTTTTCCGGTTTTTCTCAACCACAGGTTCTTTAGTCCCGCCAGACGGGACCGTTGTCTAATGGCGAATCAGAAAGTTCTAGTAATCGGATGGGACTCCGCTGACTGGAAAATCGTGAATGACCTCATCGATCGGGGTTGCATGCCGAATCTCAAAAGCCTGATTGAGAACGGCGTGATGGGTAACATCTCAACATTGCATCCGATTCTTTCGCCGATGCTCTGGACTTCGATCGCGACGGGGAAACGGCCCTACAAACATGGAATCTACGGGTTCTCTGAACCGACTCCTGACGGATTGAACATTCAGCCGACAACAATCCTGTCGCGTAAAACCAAGGCGATCTGGAACATTCTGAACCAGAGCGGAAAACGATCTGTGGTCGTTGGTTGGTGGCCCAGCCACCCTGCCGAGCCGATCAACGGTGTCATGGTCTCTGACTACTTTCACCGTGGGATCACCCACCCTGACAAGCCATGGCCGATCCGTCAGGGAACCGTAAGCCCGGAAGAAATGCAGGACGAACTCGCAGCATTGCGTTTCCACCCATCGGAATTTACCGAAGAGGAAGTCACATCGTTCCTTCCCAAGGCCTACATGATCGATCAGGAAGTCGATCAACGCCTGCACCTCTGTGCCAAAACGATGGCGGAATGTACCACAATTCATTCCGCCGCCACCCATCTGCTGGAGACAGAAGAGTGGGACTTCGGAGCCGTCTACTTTGATTCGATCGACCACTTCAGTCACTTGTTCATGAAGTACCATCCGCCACAGCAGAAGCATGTGTCGGACAAGGACTTTGAGATTTTTCAGCACGCTGTCGAATCTTCATACGTTTACCACGACATGATGTTGCGCGCGTATATGCAGCTCGCAGGTCCTGACGCCACCATCATTGTTCTCTCAGACCACGGATTTCACTCCGACCACTTGCGTCCGACTCTGCTGCCCAACGAGCCTGCAGGACCCGCCGCCGAACATAGAGATCAGGGCATCCTGGTGATGAAGGGACCTGGAATTCGCAAGGACCATCTCATTCATGGCGCGGGACTCCTCGATGTTGCTCCGACACTGCTGCAGATTTTCGGTCTGCCAGTCGGTGAGGATATGGACGGTCGTGTGCTGACTGACATTTTCGAAACTCCAGTGGAAATCGAGTCGATTCCCAGCTGGGATGACGTTGCAGGCGACTGCGGCACTCACCCGGAGGAACGAAAACTCGATCCCTTTGAGGCCGAAGAGTCGCTGCAGCAACTGGTGGATCTCGGGTACATCGAGGCGCCCAAAGGTGACATGCGGGAGACGATTCAGTCCACCATTAACGAGCTGAATTTCAATCTCTCAAGGGCGTTTCTGGACGGAGGACGGACTCTCGATGCACTACCTCTGTTGCATGAACTTTTCTGCAATAACCCGAGCGAATACCGGTACGGAATCCAGCTGGCGATGTGCCTGAAAAAGCTCAACCGGCTCGACGAGCTGGAACAGCTGGTCGAGTTGCTCAATGACCGCCGGTTTGAAGATTCGAAAACTGCGATCGAAGGCCTCAGTCACTTCAAGGAAGTCGGCCAGATCAGAATGGCGGAACGCAGGAAAGAAAAAGAAGAAAAAGCAAAAGAAAACGGCGAGACCATCGGTGACGATGCGAATGAAGACCCGATCGAATTCGTTGACAAGGCGCAGGCGCGGCAGGATGCACTAGCGCTGTTCTCGAAAGACGAATGGAAGCAGATTAATAACCTGCGCTCTGTTGCGACCATCAATCAATATGCGATCGAATTCCTGAAAGGGTACGTTAAGGTTGCCCGAGGCGATTACACGTCAGCGATTGAAAACCTGAAGAAGTCAATCGAAGCCGAGCCGGGCAAGCCGTCGCTCTACATTCAGATCGGCGAGGCGCTACTTGAATCGGGGGAACTTGAAGAAGCGGAAGCCGCCTTTAAGAAGGGTAGCGAAATTGATCCCCTTAATGCTTCTTTGTTGCTGGGCAGAGCACGGTGCGCTCTCAACCGGGAGAGTTATGAAGAGGCGGTCGAACTGTGCCTGAACGCTGTTGGAGAGCAGTATCATTTCCCGATGGCACACTACTTTCTCGCCATTGCCTTCCGCAGATCCGGCCGAACACAGAAAGCGGTTCAAGCCCTTGAGATTTCTATCGAGCAGAATCCGAACAACGTCGGAGCCCTCGAACTGCTTTCACACATCTACAAGGTCGATCTCGAGGATGTTGAGTCCGCAGCCGAGTATCAGGAGCTAGCCAGAATTGCGGGTGAGGTCACCCAGGAACAGTCGGACATGGTTGAGTCGTACCCGATCCCGACGCTCGATGAGTTGCCGGAAAACTCGATGCTGAAAGACCGCTTGAAGCTACCGGAAAAAGGTGAAGCTGCAATGAAGCGGGTTCCGGGGCTGGGTGTCATCGCAAACAACCAGGTTGCCGTCAGAAACCCGGATCAACCCTTCGTCACCGTGGTCACGGGACTGCCCCGTTCGGGAACATCAATGATGATGCAAATGCTCGCCGCCGGTGGGCTGCCCTTGCTGATTGATGGAAATCGAACTGCCGATGAAGACAATCCTCACGGATATCAGGAACACGATAAAGTCAAACAGCTGGCGGTCGAGAACAAATGGATCGAGGAAGGAACGGGCAAAGCGGTCAAAGTGATCGTACAGCTCCTTGAGTACCTGCCGATTCATTTAAACTATCGCTTTATCACCATGAACCGCGACATCGATGAAATCGTTCGTTCTCAGCAAACGATGCTGACGCGCAATGACGCCTCAGGTGCCGGGCTCGAGTCTGACAAACTCAAGTCGATCTTTTCGAGGCAACTTAAACGTGCAAGTGAAATCGCCGCCGAAGCAAAGATTGAAGTGCTGGATATCAGCTTCGCCGGAACCATCGCTGACGCTCGTGGAACCGCTGAGCAACTTTGCTCTTTCCTCGGCATGGACCTGAACGTCGATGCGATGATTGAAGCGGTTGATGGCAAGCTCTACCGGCAGAAGAAGACGACATCGGATCAATAACGAAGAGACTATGGAATCACCGCGTAAAATTAAACGCATTGTCGTCCTTGGCGGCGGCACAGCCGGCATGATTTCTGCCGTCGCCATTAAACGCAATCTCCCTGATATCGAGCTGACCGTTGTGCGCTCGACGAAGATGGGAGTCATCGGTGTCGGCGAAGGCACAATCCCTTCGGTGCCTCATTTCCTGCACCGTTTTGCCGGAATCGACAAACTCGAATTCCACCGCGAAGTCAGGCCCACAATCAAACTGGGTATACGCTACCTCTGGGGTCCGCGTCCCTACTTCCATTACACCTTCAGCCCTCAGCTGATGGCGCCTAACAAGAATTTCGAACACCAGAAGGGCTTCTACTGCGACGAGGAGTTCGACTTCGCAGACACCAACTCGGCATTGATGGAACATGACAAGGTCTGTTTCCGCCGCCCTAACGGGATGCCGAGATACAACCCGAATCACGCCTACCACCTTGAGAACCGAAAATTCGTCGGCTTCATGGAAAAGGTGACGGACCGGATGGGCATCAACAAAGTTGATGCAATCGTCGAGCATGTGATTCAGGACGAAAACGGAATCCGCGGACTGTTCCTCGATAACGGACAGACATGCGAAGCAGACTTCTTCGTGGACTGCTCAGGCTTCAAAGGCCTGCTTATTGGTGAAACCCTCAATGAAGAATGGGTCGAATTCAATAACGCCTTATACTGCGATTCCGCCGTCGTGGGTGGCTGGGAGCGTACTCCGGACGATGTGTTGCACCCGTTTACAACTGCAGAAACGATGAAACACGGATGGGCGTGGAAGATTGAACACGACGAAATCATCAATCGTGGTTACGTCTTCTGTTCGAAATTTGTTTCCGATGATGAAGCCGAAGCAGAGTTTCGTGAGAAGAACCCGAAACTCGGTGAAACCCGGGTCATCCGATTCAATGCAGGAGTCCGCAGACGTTCATGGGTGAAAAACGTCTTCGCCCTTGGCAACTCAGCCGGTTTCGTCGAGCCGCTGGAAGCAACCAGCATCGGCATGATCTGTGATGCTGCCCTCCACATGGTTAAGGCACTTAAGGGTTCCGGCGGCATGCTGCTCGATCCCCAACGCACCGTTGCTAATCGAGTTGCCTTTAAGAACTGGGAGATCATTCGTGATTTCCTGGCTCTCCATTATCGCTTCAATCATCGCTACGACACGCCGTTCTGGAAAGCCTGTCTCAACGATGTGCCGCTCGGTGATGCTCAGGAAATCGTGGACTACTATCGCGAGGTCGGTCCCGATCTTTCACTGTTCACGACAGAGTTGAAGCGTGATTTTTTCACGGCTGAAGGCTATCTGGCCATGCTCGTCGGCCAGAAAGTCCCATACCGGAACAACATCGAGATCCCTTCCGAACAGCGCAACCGCTGGACCGAATTCAAAACGGCTCTGGGCAACGCTGCATCCAACGGCGTTGATATGCAGAAGTACCTTGAACTTGAACGAACCGTCGGTGTCGAAATCAGCAACAATGCAATGGATCGCAAGCTCCACAAACGCCAGCAGGTAAATCCCGTCGGTCAGGGTTACCAGACCGGAGAACTCAACTGGCACTAGGCTTCGCGTCGAAGCTGAAGCCACTGCGGCACCGTTGACAACAGGGCTGCCGGGCGAGCAAGATGTGGCATCTGAAATGGCCTGAGATGCTCGGGCATCATCTTTACCCGCGCTGTTACAAAGACGGAATCTAAATTGAGACTTGTTGCCGCCTGTGCGTTCGGCATTGAAGCCCTCGTAAAACGTGAACTGATCGCGTTGGGCTACGAGCCTCATGTCGTTTCTCCCGGACGGATTGCTTTTGAGGGGGACTGGGAGGCTGTCTGTCGCACGAACATTCATCTGCGCACCGCTGACCGGGTTCTCGTTGAAGCATTACGTTTTCCGGCCGCGGATTTTGACGCGCTGTTTGAAACAACCGCAGCGTTTGACTGGAGCCGGTTCATTCCGGCTGACGCGTCGTTTCCAGTCACCGGCCGCTCGCGGAAATCCCAGCTGACCAGTGTTCCGGCCGTCCAGCGCGCGGTCAAACGTGCTGTCGTCGAAGGCCTCAAGAAGTTCCACGGCACCGGCACCTTGCCTGAGACCGGTCCGAAATACGGCCTGGATATCGCACTGCTCAATGACGAAGCGACAATCACTATCGACACGACCGGAGCCAGCCTGCACAAGCGTGGCTATCGCAAGCTGGTCGGCGAAGCGCCGATCAAAGAGACGCTCGCCGCCGCCATGATCATGCTGAGCGTGTGGAACAAGGACAGGCCGCTGATCGACCCCTTCTGCGGTAGCGGGACGATTCTGACAGAAGCCGCGTTGATCGGCCTGAACGTTGCACCGGGGGTAAACCGCGAGTTCGCTTCGTCGTCATGGTTACAGATCAGCACACAAATGTGGCTGGACGCAAAATCCGAGGCAAGGGCAGGGGAGCTTACCGATACCGAACTGGACATCGCAGGCTTTGACGTCGACGAGGAGGTTTTAAAGCTGGCGCGAAAACATGTTGTTGCCGCCGGAGTCGAAAAGCACATCCATCTCCAGCAAAGACCTTTTGCCGATCTTCGCAGCAAAAAAGAATACGGCTGCGTCATCACCAACCCGCCTTACGGCGACCGGCTTTCCGAAAGGCGCGCACTGCGGCCACTCTACGAGAGCATCCCCGGGGTTCTGCAGCGCTTGCCGACGTGGTCACACTTTATTATCACAAGCGTCACGGGCTTTGAACGAACTGTCGGGCGGGAAGCAACTCGTCGGCGAAAACTGTTCAACGGACCGATTGAATGTACGTACTTTCAGTACCTGGGTCCGAGGCCGCCACGCAAAGATGAGCATGCTTCGCAAGTCTCTCCCACCGGCGCGGCACAAGGTGATACTGCGGCGACGCAGAAGCAAAAACGGAAAGACGAAACCAAACCCGTCTTCGGCGGGCTCGAAGACAAGGATCGGGAGCAGGCTGAGCTGTTTGCAACGCGGCTGAAGAAACGGGCAAAGCATCTTCGCCGCTGGCCGACACGTCGAGGAATCACCTGTTTCCGTATCTACGAACGTGACGTACCTGAGTTGCCTTTTGTCGTTGATCGCTACGGCGAGCATCTTCACATCACCGAATATGACCGCCCGCATGAACGCGACCCTGCGCGACATGCTGCCTGGAATGAGCTGATGGTCAGTACGGCTGCTTCAGCGCTGGAGGTGCCGATCCAGAAGACGTTTTTCAAGAGCAGGCTGCGCAAACCCGGTGCGGCTCAATACACCAAAGTCGCCGCTGACAAAAAACTGACCGAAGTTGAGGAAGCAGGTCTCAAATTCCTGATCAACCTCTCGGACTATGTCGATACGGGTTTGTTTCTCGATCATCGCAACACACGTGCGATGGTTCGGGACGAAGCCGGCGGCAAGCGAATCCTGAACCTGTTCGCCTACACTGGATCGTTCTCAGTTTATGCAGCCGCAGGAGGAGCGAGCTCTACGACTACCGTTGACTGGTCCAATACCTATATCGAATGGGCCGGAAAAAACATGGCCGCCAACGGATTCACGGGGCCGGAACACCACTACTATGCCGAGGATGTCGTCCGCTTCGTTTCTGAAGTGGCTCAGTCGGACAGAACTTTCGACCTTGTTATTGTCGATCCTCCCACCTACTCCAACAGCAAACGATCTGAGAACGACTGGGACGTCCAGCAACATCACTCAGCGCTCCTGAGGACACTTGCAGAAAGCGTCAGCGTGGAAGGCGTTGTTTATTTCTCAAACAACTTCCGCCGCTTCAAACTCGACGAGTCGTTGGCGGAACTGTACGACATCCGGGAGATCAGCAAACAGACGGTTCCCGAAGATTTTCGCAACAAGCGCATCCATCGCTGTTGGCGAATGGTGAAGAAATTAAGGACATAAGCCCGCCGAGGACACAGCCGTTCTTTGCTGGCCCCATCTATTGATGTAACGCCGATGTGTCGGCCCTTCAGGCCATGTTATTGGCCTATTCACTTTTCCGGTGGCACCGCCACCGGCATTGGTTGTGTCGGCCCTTCGGGCCTAAACCCTGTCGTCTGTAACAAGCCTCTGGCTAACGCCACCAACAGGCCGAAACACCGACATGCTTCAGGTACACCAACTGACTGACTCAAGTCGCCGCAACAGACTGACTCGAGTCACCGCAACTGACTGACTCCATGCGCGACAACTGACTGACTCGATGCGCCGCAACTGACTGATTCCAGGCGCGACAACTGACTGACTCAAGGCAGCACAACTGACCGACTTTCCAACCAACACCGACTCAGGCCCGAAGGGCCGATACATGAACTGCCGGTGGCGATAGCCACCGGATCACAGATCTAGAGAAATTCAAGGCCCGAAGGGCCGACACACTGCAGCCGTTCTTGTCCCGTTTTGTGTCGGCCCTTCAGGCCTTGTTGTTGGCCTGTTCACTTTTCCGGTGGCTAACGCCACCGGCATTGGTTGTGTCGGCCCTTCGGGCCTAATCCCTGTCGTCTGCAACAAGCCTCTGGCTAACGCCACCAACAGGCCAAAACACCGACATGCTTCAGGCACACCAACCGACTGACTCGATGCGCCGCAACAGACTGATTCCAAGCGCGACAACGGACTGACTTCAGGGACACCACTGACTGACTTACGGCGCCGCAACAGACTGACTCGGGGCGCCACAACGGACTGACTTCAGGGACACCACTGACTTACGGCGCCACAACGACTGACTCCAAGCACCACAACAGGCTGACTCCGGGCGCCACAACAGACTGACGTCCCAAACAAGACACCGACTCAGGCCCGAAGGGCCGATACATGAACTGCCGGTGGAGCCACCGGACAACATTTCCAAGAAATTTAAGGCCCGAAGGGCCGACACACTGCAGCAGTTCTTGTCCCGTATTGTGTCGGCCCTTCAGGCCTTGTTGTTGGCCTGTTCACTTTTCCGGTGGCTAACGCCACCGGCATTGGTTGTGTCGGCCCTTCGGGCCTAAACCATGTTGTCTGCAACGAATCCTCTGGCTAACGCCATCAACAGAAGAGCAAACTCTAGTTGAACAGGAATTCAGGGTCTACTCCACACCATGCTTCTCAAGCATTCGCGTGAATTCATCCTCAAAGCTTAGTGATGAGTGATGCTCCATCTGCCGATCAATGTAGTCGACTACGGACTGAACATTCGAAGGACTTACCGTAAAGGCGCCATATCCATCCTGCCAGCGAAAAGGCACCAACGAAGAACTGTCCTGATTGATGTGTTTGCTTGTAGAGGCTTTCAGCTGACCAACAAAATGCGAAACAGGTACTTTTGCAGGAATTCTTACAAGCAAATGTGCGTGGTCGTAATAGCCGCCAACCCGAATTGCGTGTCCACCGATTTCTTTAGCTATCCCAGCCATATAGGCAAACACCTCTTAGCGCATACCGTCTTTCAACAATGGCTTTCGGCCTTTGGTGCTGAAAACGATGTGATAGAGGAGTTGTTGATGCGTTGACATTTGTATCGGCCTTCGGGCCCAGGTTTGTGGTTACAACTGACCGGTGGCTGACACCATCGGCATTAGATGTATCGGCCCTATGGGCCTTTTGTGAGGCTGCCCCGTTTTAAAGGCAGCTGACGCGACTGCCAACTAACAGCCCGAAATTTACGGACGTACACTTCGCGCATGCAATCAACGGGTTGCTGTCACTACCGAAATTAGGTGCACCTTTAACTAATGACTCGGCTCACCATTTGCAGAAAAGGCAACCCAACGGTAGCTGATGACACTGGCAAAAATGCAATGGCCCTCCAGACATTGGCGAGGGGTACTGTTTTTCCGGGGACGCCGCCTCGAAAATGAATTGGACGGAGCATTTGACGTATTTGAAGCGGGAGCGCAACCGGCAGCTGACGCCGCCTTCATTAGATTTCCGACCCTACGGGCCGAAATTCAATCGCGCGGCAATTGCCATCACCATTGATTGAATCAACGTTCCGGCCCCCACTATCACTTGCGGAACTGGTAGATCTCTTCGATTGTCTCGTCCCAGTTGCCACTGAAGCGAACGGCGCGGTCATCTACATACACGTGAGCCGGTGGCTTGCTGCGACAGACTTCGTCGACCTCGATGCGATGCTTATCCAGCCACTTTTCGATCGCGATACAGCCCTCCTCAGTCCTGCAGCGGGCGGAGTAGACGACGATTCGATAGTCTTCGCGCAACTTTTTGATGGCGAGGTCCACTTTATGGAGCGGCGGATCGGTGATGATGTCCTCGCCTTTCCAACCCGACTGGTAGGAATGAATGACTCCATCGAAGTCCAGACAGATCGTTCTGTATTTGGTAAGGATTCCGTTCGCTTTCAGGATTTCTTCCGAAGCAAGTTCAATCGCCAGAATATGATCGATCGCTTCATGGCCCTCCAGCCATTTCTCTTCTGTCCATGGCTCATCGTTATAGACTCGCGTGTAGTGTTGGCGCGTGTGATGCCGACCGGGCATCCGCAACCAACTGCCTTTTCGGTTGGAACCGAGTGAACCCGGAAAAAGATCCGGCTTCAGATCGAGGCCGATACGCTCGTAGTCTGAAACAAGGCGCTCGCAGAATTTACGAACGCTGTCCGAGTCCATCGGCCGTCTGAACAAAACCATCAAGTGAAAACCGCCTGCGCCGTTCGAATCCATCAGCAGCGGATCAAACCCCATCTCTTTGAGGGTGTCATGCCACTTCACGGCCGCGACAAAGTTCATTTCGGGAGAGACGGACAGGTCATCTTCTTCATGCAAATCAATATCTAGCGCGAACCAGCGTGACGCGCCGTCTGACGAAGCCGAATGCAGCCCCAGAATGCCGCCGCCTTCGGTTGCTTTGAAGTGTTTTTCGAGAGACGAAACCTGTAGAAAAATCTTGCCACGTTCCGCTTTGAACGGCGCCGTGATCGCCTTGTTCTTTTCCGAGCCTGCTGAGTTTGTGCCACGATAACGCGGCGACAAATACCGCCCCCACACGTCAGTGCGGTTAACGAGATTCTTCATCGCCCATGCGCCGAGTTCCCCCGCGCGCTGGCGCCACTCACCGGTAATCCTGTCAAAGTAGTCAGACATACTTTGATTCTAGCCACTGGGCTGCATTCGTGGCACAGGCGTTTTGAACGCGGGGCGAAATCAACTCGATGCTTTGAACTCCCGTTCCAATTCCAGCGCCTGCTGAACGACATCGTCCCAGGGCAAGCGGTACTCAACAGGATCAGGAATGCCAAGTTGATGAAAAGCCAGAATACGCTCAACGTCGCTGCCGGTCAGCCCGTGCGATCGACCGTCCGCGTCCGGTGAATAGCTAGTGCAGGTGTTGCGAAACACGGTTTCGAAATCCAGTCCCAGTTTGTCGATGGCTGCCGCCGCATCTTCCAGGATTGCGAATTTGTCGAGCTCCAGATAAGGCAGGTAGCGACCAACTCGCTCTGAATCCCAGTTACCCGACTCAAAAGCCGCAAAAATCGCATCGTAGAACTCAGGGCGGCAATCCGGATAGATGGCGTGGTCGCCGCTATGCACGCCGAGACACATGTCAACTTCTGTGTCCAGCCGCATCGCAACTGACAACGCATATCCGTATGCAATCGAAGAAAAGATCGCGTTGCGATTCGGTACGACGGTCTGCTTCATGTTGTCCTGTTCGTAATGACCTTCGGGCACATCCCAGTCGTCATTGGTCAACGCTGAAAAAAACAGATTGCCGATTTGTGGCATCTCCAGCAGGTGCCAGTCAACTTCGTAGCCGTTTTTGCGCAGGTATGCGAGGTTTTCTTCGAGACGGTCCAACTCGACCCGATGCTTCTGTCCGTAATTGAAACTCAGGCCGTAGACGTCGCGACCGTCTGCCAGCAAGTGCATCAGCAACGCCGTTGAGTCCATTCCTCCGCTCAGGCAGATTACTGCCGGTCTAGTTGAGGCTTCAGCCATAAAGGCATTCCTTTTGCATTGAGCGATGATTTGAAAGTTGTCGACTTCGATTCGGTTTCTTCGATTCGGTGTCCTCGATTCATTGTCCTCGCGAATTATTACGACGACGCATTCATTGTTGCGAGTGTGGACGACATTGAGAATCGGTCCATTCCGTTGAAGAAGGACACTTTGCCTGCTGGCAGGTATCGCAAAAACAAGCTAGAAACCAAAAATTGCCGTCGTATTGGCTGTAGGCCGGAAAACGGACATAATGTACAAATTAACAGTAGTTGAAATCAGGGCTGATTAAGTCGGAATTGAATTCGGAATATGGCACGGAACGAACAACTCATTCGTCAGCACAAGATCCTGCAGATCCTCGAGCGCGTACGCTTCGGCAAGACGCTTAAGGAACTACAACAGGACATTATCGACGAACTCGGACTTAACTCTCTGCATACACGTACGCTTCGCCGTGACCTCGAAGCTCTACAGGCCGCCGGTATCGACGTTGACTCACATGACACGCAACGCGGCAAAGTATGGAAGCTTGGCCCTCGCGCCAAATCGACAACCAAGATCAGCTTTTCAGCTTCAGAGTTGATCGCGCTTTCGCTCGGTCGCCAGCTGATGTTCCCGCTGGCCGGAACGCCGTTCTGGATGGGCATTGAGTCGTTCTGGAACAAAGTTCAGGAAGAGATTCCGTCGTCCGTTCTGACTCACTATGAAAAGTACCGCCGCACGTTGAGAGTCCTCGGCGTTCCCGCCAAGAGCTACGAAAAACAGCACGGCATCATCAAGACGATCAACCGTGCTATTCTCGAACACCGTGTTGTCGAAGTCGAATACCATGCCGTGGGCAAGTCGCCGAAGGTACGCAGTATCGAGCCGTACTCGATCAACCTGATTCAAAGCAGCATTTACATTACGGCTGCTGCTTGCGAAGTGGATGACCCAGCCGAGCGAGTTCGCAGCTTCAAACTCGACCGGTTCAACAAAGCGAAATTGCTGGACGAGTGGTTCAAGGTCCCGGACGATCTCGATCTCGATGAATACGTCGGGCGTGGGATGGGTGCGTTCCTCGGGAACAAAGTCCGCAACTTCAAGATTCGGATCGGGCCACATGCGGCTCGCTGGGTGCAGGAAGATCCATGGCACCCTGAACAGAAGATCAAACAACTGAAAGACGGCAGCATCGAGTTGTCTGTCAAAGCGGTCAACGATATGGAGATTGTGCCGCGAGTGTTGCAGCTAGGCGGAGACGCCGAGATCATCTCGCCGGAATCAGCGCGCAAAGAGATGCGCAAGATCGTGGAGGAGCTGGCTGAAAAGTACGGAGGCAAGTAACGCCTCAAGACAATTCGGAACCAAACGTACGGATACGAAGATGGAAAACAACAATACGGCTCAAGCCTCTTCTCCTGCGCCGGCAATGGGTACGCTGGCCAAGCTCAAGACATTTTCGCTGGTCGGCATCGAAGCGGCTCCTGTCGATGTTGAAGTCGACGTTTCGCCACGAGCGATGCCGAAGACAATTCTAGTAGGTCTGCCGGAAGCCGCCGTTCGCGAGAGCACACACCGGGTTGAACGCGCGCTGGTCAATTCAGGTTTCAACCGTCCTACCGATCGAGTCGTGATCAATCTTGCGCCTGCAGAGCTGCCCAAGCAGGCTGCTTCGTTCGATCTGCCGATTTCACTGGGCATTCTGGTGGGCAGTGGCCAGATCGCAGCAGAGATGCTGGACCAGTATGCGGTCGTCGGTGAACTGTCACTTGAAGGACACACGCGTCCGTCCAAAGGCGTTTTGTCGATGGCGATCAAAGCGGCAGAGCAGGGGCTGCGCGGAATTGTGGTTCCGGTTGAAAACGCAAAGGAAGCGGCTGTTGTCGAAGACCTCGAAGTCATTCCGGTTTCTTCGCTGACCCAGGCAGTCGGATTCTTCTCCGGTCAACTCTTCATCGAGCCTGAACCATCCCGCGTCGGTGCTTTGTTCGACGAGTTTGCTCGCTACGAGATCGACTTTTCAGATGTCCGCGGCCAGGAATCCGCCAAACGCGCGATCACGGTTGCCGCATCCGGAGCGCACAACCTGTTGATGCTGGGTCCTCCGGGGTCCGGCAAAACAATGTTGGCCAAGCGGATACCCACGGTCTGCCCGCAATTGAGCGCCGGTGAATCGATCGAGACGACTCGAATCTACAGCGTGCTCGGGCGACTGAAGCCCGGACAACCACTCATGGCGCGGCGCCCGTTCCGCTCTCCACACCATACAATTTCGCAAGCCGGATTGGTCGGCGGCGGAAGCACGCCCGTGCCGGGTGAAATCAGTATGGCTCACCATGGCGTGCTGTTTCTGGATGAGCTTCCGGAGTTCAACCGCCGGACTCTGGAAGTCTTACGCCAGCCACTCGAAGACCGTGTCGTCACGATTTCCCGCGCGTTGGCTTCGACAACTTTTCCGGCAGATTTCATGCTTGTTGCTGCTCTTAATCCATGTCCCTGCGGATACCGCAGCGACCCGAGACGCAGTTGCAACTGCACTCCGCCGATGGTCGAGAGATATATGAGCAAGATCAGCGGGCCCTTGCTCGACCGGATCGACATTCATGTTGAAGTGCCGGCTGCTGAATACAAGGAGCTTGCCTCCTCGACTCCCGGCACCTCCAGCGCGTCAATTCGCGAACTGGTCGAAAACGCCCGCAAAGCGCAGCTCGAACGGTTTGCCGGCATGAAGATCCTTTACAACGCACAGATGTCCAGCAAACAGATTCGTGAGTTCTGCCGGCTTAACGGCGAATGCATCGCTGTCATGAAGACCAGCGTAAACGAGCTGGGGCTATCCGCACGGGCTCATGACAAAGTGCTTCGCGTTGCCAGGACGATTGCCGACATCGATTCTTCAGAGAATATTGAGCTGCATCACCTGAGCGAAGCAATCAACTACCGCATGCTGGACCGCAACATGTGGCAATAGGCTCGAAATTTTCCTGGCGTAGCCAGCGGCACCCGGACGCTCAAGAACCGCAGAACCGGTGATACAAAGTGCGTTATCGTTGTGCGCTATCGTTTTCGACGCGATACTATGACGCCTGTAACCAACGACAATAACGTGAATGAAGCAGGCTCGGGGATGGGAGTTCCAATCTGAAAAGTGATCAGGTTTTTGCCTGCAATTCCGCCGGTACGGAAGTTGTACGTGCCCTCCGTCAAATCGCTGTAGTTTCCAATAATGGAACTTGCGGAAAAGGTCGTATCAAATATGAAATCACTGTTGCCATCCCAGTCGTTGTCGTGGCCATCGGTGAATACTTCAAAGCGTGGTAAACCAGCACCGTTAGCTTGCCAATTGCCCATCTGGAATCCACTGGTTCCCGTTGTCGTTACCACATCGCTCAATGCGAAACCCGTGAACAAAACATCATTGCCAGACAACTCATCCACATTAGATTCTGCCGTAACTGAAAATCGAGTCACTGTATAAAGACCAGATAAGGCCAAAGCTCCTACATCGAAATCATCAGGTCCGACACCATCGTCTTCGATCACAAGGAAACCCGTCGTTCTCACCAGGTCGCCATTGGCGCTCGTCCCATTCGAGCCGAATTGCAGGATTCCATCTCCAGAAACACTGAGGATGACGGAATCTCCCGCCCCCTCAGTCAACTCCAATACAAGATCGGCGTTTACAGGTCCCGAAAAAAGCGCCAATGCGATAAATCCCATTAGCGATAGTAGCTTATGAACTCGCGTCATCTTCATTCCTGGCTCTCCGTTGCAGCTCTTAGTGTCGTTTCAAAAATGCAGGTTGCAGCCACGTGTGACTTCAATCAACCTCGTCCGCTGTTAGCCACAAAAGCCTTCGCAAACACGCGGCTCCAGTTCAGGACTTCACAGCTTTAACTTAGTCTGGATGCCCCGGTCCGCCCCCGGTCGTTATGGCAGGTGTCCGAATTTAGTCGCGGGCCTGGCGTTTCAAATGATCGCGAATTTGAATCAGGCGCAAAACCAGTTCCACCCGATTCGTTACAGATAACTTTGAGTAGGCTGCTTCGAGGTGGTAACGCACGGTTCTATCGGCGATGCCCAGCGATTCAGCAGCGGCTTGCCGCGTTTCACCGTGAAATATCAACCTGCAAACCTCGTACTCACGTTGTGTCAGGCCCGAAAAATCCCTCAGCCTTCTCCACTCCCGTAGATCCATCAATTGTGGTCCGGGACTCTCCGGCCATCCTGCCAGCTGTCGTATCGAATTCAACAACCCAATTCCCATGACACATCCTCATTTTCGAAACGGCTACCGGTGCCTTGGGGAACACGAACGAAGATGTCTGTCATGATTTTCCAGGGTGTTGATTCCACTGGTAATTCTGCTCAGAATTGTCAACGGAAATTGAGGAAAGATGACAGAAGAATTCGTTTCAGCGGGGGATGGCTCAACGTCGCTGAGCCTGCTTCAGCGAGCCAGGCAAAATGACTCGGCAGCGTGGGACAAACTGGTCGAGCTGTACGCGCCGATCATCTACATGCGTTGTCGCAACCGCTGGGGGTACTCATCCGCCGATGCATTGCAGATCGGTCAGGAGGTATTTCTGAAAGTCGCGGGCCACCTAGATGATTTTGATCGTCAGCGTACAGGTTCGTTCCGGAAATGGTTGCGAACGATTGTTGACAACAAGTGCAAAGACGACCTACGGAAAAAGCAGGTCGCCATTGCCAGTGGTGGAACTAAGGCGAGACAGGTGCTGGAACAGGCGGCTGACGAAGCCAGCCTTGAAGAGCAGAAGGAACATGAATTCGAGGCGAATGAAAAGGCCGTTCTAATGAGCCGCGCCGCCAAACTGGTTGAGGCACAGACGTCTTCCCGCGACTGGAAGATTTTCTGGCGGGTCAATGTGGATAATTCCAATCGACAGGTCGTCGCTGAAGAGTTCGGTGTCAGCGACAACGTGGTATATCTGGCCTGTTCCCGAATCAAGAAGTTGTTGAAAGCAACCTTTCAAGACCTGCTCGATGACGACCTCTTCGACGCAATGACATCAACAAACAATTGAACACCAGATGCCCGACTCTCCCTTTCCCGACAAAGATCCTGACGGCGTCACTGACGAATCTGAACTTCAAGACCTTGTCGACCTGGCCAAACAGATTCCGCTCAAACGGAAGGCCGAAACTGCAGAAACAAAGTTTCACTCGCCTGCAGACCATGATGCGCAAGCGACGCCTCCAACAATCGAAAACTATGAAATCCTCGAGTGTCTGGGGCAGGGGGGCATGGGAACGGTATGGCTGGCCAATCAGGAAAAGCCGGTCCGCAGGCAGGTTGCTCTAAAACTCATTCGTGCGGACATCGGCAGTCGCGAAGCGATCGCGAGGTTCGAGGCGGAGCGTCAGGCTCTTGCCATGATGAACCACCCCAACATCGCTCAAGTACTCGATGCAGGGACCGCCGAAGACAACAGCCCCTTCTTCGTGATGGAACTCGTCAAAGGGGTGCCGCTGACGGAGTATTGTGATTCCAACAAACTCGGGATCCGTGAACGGCTGGAACTGATGCTGGGTGTCTGCGATGCCATTCAACATGCCCATCAGAAGGGAATCATCCATCGCGACCTGAAACCCTCTAATGTTCTGGTTTCTTTCGAAGGTGACCGTGCGGTTCCCAAAGTAATTGACTTCGGCCTGGCCAAGGCGCTCGAACATACAACCTGCCTGACGGACAAAACGATCTACACGGAATTCGGCAAGATTGTCGGAACGCTTCAGTACATGTCGCCGGAACAGGCCAAACTGGATTCGCTGGACATCGATACTCGGACGGATATTTATTCGCTGGGAGTCATGATGTACGAGCTGCTGACAGGTTCCACGCCGCTGGAACGGGATGCTCTGGCGCGGGATTCCATTCTGAATATTCTCGAACGCATCCGGGAAACAGACCCGCCGCGCCCAAGTGCCCGGCTGAGCACTTTCGAAAAAAAGATTTCAGCCATCAGCGACTCACGGAAGATCACGCCGTTCAAACTGCAGCAGATCCTGCGCGGTGAGCTGGACTGGATCGTAATGAAGGCCATCGAAATCGACCGGACGCGGAGATATTCGACTGCCTCCAATCTTGCAGAAGACATTCAGCGATACCTGAATGATGAACCGGTTCTGGCTCGCCCCACATCCGCGACCTATCGCGTCAGCAAGTTCGTCCGCAAGAACAAGTCGCTGGCGATCTCGACCGTGCTGATCGCCTGCTTGCTGCTGCTGGCGACGATCGTGAGTGGCTATTTTGCGATCCAGGCTGAGAACGCGAGGGCAGAGGAATTGCTGGCGAAAGAGGATGCGATTGAGCAACGGGATCTGGCTGAAGACCGCCTCGAACTTGCCAACGAGAGACTGGATCTGGCGACCTCGGCCATCGAAGGCTACTACGAGGGGGTTGCCAATGACCGCGTGTTGAATCGTCCGGAGCTTTCAGACCTTCGAAATACGTTGCTAACACAACCTGCCGAGTTCTTCGAGAAGCTGATTTTGTTGCTTGGCGAAGATGATTCAATCGAATCGAAACATCGTCTTGCAAAGGCCAATCGCAGCCTGTACTCACTGCAAACCAACCTCGGCAGGATCAGTGATGCGGAATCGAGACTCCTTGTGGCATTCAAGTTGATCGATGAACTTCTGGACACAGACCCGGATCATTACAGTTTTCTTTACGAGGCCATCTATGTTCGTAGTCGAATCATTGAACACTTCCTTCTGACTTCAATGAACGATGGAAGCCTGGCAGATCTGCCGCCCGAGGTCGCAACGGCAATGGAAGACTCGCTCGAGCTTTCTGACCGGGCGTTAACACTCTATCCGGACAATCATGACATACGGGCTATTGTGTTGCGGATCGAGACACTTAAGATTCAGCATTCCCGTGACCCTGCACCGGAATCGCTGCAACGCCTGACGGACCGGGCATTCCACACTTACCAGGGCCTGGACATCAGCAGTATTCCGAGCCTAAACAACAGGTACAACGCCGTTGCCTCCGCGGAGTTGCTGGCCTTTTACGGCTTACATCAAACCGGACAAAACGAAGCAGCGATTGAAGTCTTCTCCAAACTCATTGCTGTATTGGATGAGGATCAGGAACTTAAAGAAAGGGCAGATCTCTATGAGGGGATGATGGCAGATATGCTTGAAAAACGTATCTATGTTCAACGTTCCATCGACCCTGATTTTGACTCACTGCAAGATCAACTGCGGATTTTTGAGTTCAGGAAGTCCGTACTGGAAAACGCTCCGACCTCATTAAGGTCTCGTCATGGAGTAGGCACGGCGGCCTACAGTGTTGCAAACAGGTATCTTGAACGAGGGGAAACCCAGAAGGCTGTCGAATTTCTGAACAGGTCGACAGACATGTTCTCCGAGATCCTCGAAATCGATCCTTCACGTGTCAGTGCCATGATGATGATGCAGATGAGTCAGAGCCTTAAAGGTGATGCACTCCTTGAACTGGAGCGGTGGGAGGAGGCCATTGAAGCATTTGAGCAGGTCGGAGAAATTGACAACTATCACGGTAACGGAGGGGTCGGCGAGACAGAGGTAAGCGTCCTGTACGCAAAGGCCCAGCTCGGACTCGTTGACGAAATTGAACGGAAAATTGAAGAATTCTCGCCGGAAGTGAAGTTCTCAGAATCGTTCAACCTTGCGGTAATCTACTCAGTCTGCGCATCCAAGGTATCCGATGATGAAAAGAAAGCTGAGCTCATCGAGCGAGCGTTTCAGTGTCTCGAAGAAACGTTGCCCGACATCGACGAAGGACAACTCGAATACATGCATGAATATCTGCTGGAGCACGACGACTTTTCGTCATTGCGGACGCATCCTGATTTTGACGAGATCCTGGACAAAACTTCAGACAAACTGCCTTCAGACGATTAACATTCGGGCCATTGGATTGACTCAGTAGAACAAAAACCGGAAGTGCCGACCGACCCTTTCTACGACACCGGCCGTCTTACGACTGAGCTGCCAATGCCTGGGCAACGCTCAAATGTCGAGCCAACAGCCCCGTGAACTCTACCGTCTCGACCAAGTGTGCAGCTCAAACAGCTTGATGCCTTCGTCTCGTCCCGGCACACAAATTTCGACCTCGAAATCGTTTTTCTTCGGAATCTACCGCAAGCTTATTCTCTATCGCCGGAATCCGCCAAAACTCCAGGAAATTCGCGATTAAAACAAACAACTGAACCTAACAAACGCACCTGGTTGTGAATTTCTTTCAGAAACTGGAAGACTCCTTCGTTCTCTATTCTGAGGACGGGCAACAACTCTGAAATGACAAACGCCGGCGCCTCATGAATTCCGAAACGAAACCCTTTCGAGCATTGAGGATAGCATGGCGACAAAGTTTGAAATTCACCCGAGAATCGGTGTAGCACGACTGGGAAACAGCACGACTGACTTCTATCTGGCTCCGGAAAGCGTAGGAAGCCTGCCGATCGACTGCGATTCCTCGGGCAACTCGAAGAATCAACCGGTTTCTGGCTTCAAAGACAATGTCGGCGCAATCAAACGGCAGGGAGCACTATTTTCGATTTACGTAGTCGAAGGTAATGACACAAAAAGAATCGACTTTGGTGACGTTCAATCGATCGAGTGGACGGTTCATGTCGCCAATAAAAAAGCGGTCTGGTACACGTTCTCCGAATTGCAGGGCAATCTGAACTTCGGGAATGACAACAGCTACGAGAATCAGCGGATTCCGGTAAACAACTCCCAGATTACCGGTCCGGCGGAACGCCAGAAGTTGATCATCGATCCCGGTCCGCGGACGCTCACTGCAGATGCGACCACATCAGCCGAAGATCGTAAAGTCGCTTTCTCGCGCTACAATATCCCAGAAGACTATCCTCACGGTTCGTTCCCTCCTCTGGATGCAGGCGGAAAACAGATCGATGAACTGGGAGAGATGATCGTCAACGACTCGGGCCAGCTAGTTGTACTTGGCGGACTCGGCAAGGTGACCGGCGACGGTGACATCACCAGTTTCCGCGGCGCTTCGGGGTACTGGGACGATATTGCAGATGGCTACGTCACGGCGAGAATTACGCTCAAGGACGGTCGGGAATTCGATGCCGAACCATCATGGGTTCTCATGGGCAGCCCCAAATACTGCCCTGAGATCGTGAACATCACAACGCTGGCCGACACCATGCTCGATACAGCAATCCGGCTCGGTAATGCTCGTCCTGATATCTACAATGAAGACTTTGCCGGCCATGAATGGGAGGGCTTTGATTTTGAGGCTCCTGATGGTTACTCGGCTTATTGCCCGCTCGGTGGATTCAACCCGGACTATGTGGTCGATTTCGAGGCGGACATCGCGCCGCTGTTTGAACGGATGCGCGGCTATCGCTGGGTTGCCAATATTCCGACGATGGCTGAGTTTGCTTCGCCCGGCTTTAACATTGCCGATGCCCGCGATGAAAACAGAGAGAATCGAATACGCTATTTCCAGCAATTCCGAATTCCACTGCTTCCTCAGGATTACGAATCGCACTACCCGATCGTTAACGGGCCGAGCGAGCTGTTTCCGACCGGTCAGCAAGGGCAGGATCAGCGGATCCCGCTCATGCCGATGAATTCCGGTGACAACTCCGTTACGAATCACGGGCCGATCTACAAATTCGAAACCCTTTCACCGACTCAATATTTCTGTCTGTATCAGTGGGCGATCGGCAAGTTCACGACTCGATCAGGTGAAGCCCGTCCGGTCTACGACACGCCCGGGGTCCAACCTATGGATCTGATTGATATAGGAAACTGTGTCGGCGCGCCGTTCTCACCGGGAATCGAAGTCACCTGGAGCGTTCGGAGCGGAAACATCTATCAAGGGCCATGCTGGTTGAAAACGGCGCATGGCAACACGACGGAAGACTTGAAATCGTATTATCGCGCCAACGGTCTCTCGATCAGCGCCAATGAAACGATACCCGACAGCCCGGGCGTCGAACCGGGCGATCTGACAAAGCGAATGGCGATTCCATGGATGGCGGATTTCCACGAGTGTACGGTCCAGACGCCCAACATCTCCAATCCGTTTGTAAATCAGCTGGAAGACGGTTCCGGAATTCAAGTGCCACCGGCTTTCTACGTTTACTGGTGGCCTCCTCAGAGTCCGTTCAACGTGACAACAGGCACCAGTATCCCGCAGGACCAGGTGCTTGATGCGTATGTCAGCGACATTGATATGCAACCGGTCATCCCGGAGGGCCAGGATGTTCTGTACCAACGTGGAATCTACACAGCCAGTGACATGATCAGCCACTGGGCCGACCTGGGCTTTGTGGTAAATCGCGGAAACGAAACGATCCAGTATCAGGTCGAGACGGAACGCAACTTCAGTCAGTTCGCGCAGTCGTATATCAACCTGCGATCAGGTAACCAGACCACCAACATCGTTTCCGGTGCGACCAAGTAACCATGGATGCAGCCTACGACGTACTGATCATCGGCGGCGGGCCAGCGGGTGCCGCCGCCGCTCTGACTCTCGCCAAACGACCGGAACTGCGCGTGCTGCTCGTTGACAAAGCCAGGTGCCGCCAGAGCATCGTTGGAGAATCCCTCTCCCCTGGCGCTGGCAGCCTCCTGAAGTATCTGGATGTCTGGCAGGAGTTCGAAGCACAGTTTCCGCTAACTCAATGGGGTAACCTTGCGTCATGGGGTTCAGATGAAATGCAAAGCATGGACTTTATGAATACCGTGCACGGTTCCGGCTGGAGCCTCGCGCGGGATCGTTTTGACTCCATGCTGGTCGAACAAGCCAAAGACCGCGGAATCGAGATCGAGTTTGGCACTCAAGTCAGTCGCCTTGATACCAGTTCGAACGGTTGGGATGTTGCGCTTAAGTCGCTGGATTCTTCGCAGCGGCAGGTCAAAGCCCGATTCGTCATCGATGCGGCGGGGCGAAATTCGCGATGGTCGCTGAAGGGCCGTTCCCTTCGTCAACGACACGACAACCTGATCGGCCTCGCGACCTGGTTACCGAAGAACGGGGAACGAAGCGTCCCGAATATGACTCACGTTGAAGCCTGCTCCTACGGCTGGTGGTATGCCGCGCCCGTCTCGGAAAACCGCGTCGTGGTTGCTTTGATGACTGACTCCGGCATCGCGCGATCTTCCGGCTTCAGCTCAGCCGAAAACTGGTTTCATGCCCTCAGCGAGACACAGCATATCCGGTCGATCTGTGATGAAAACTGTCTGGTCCCGTTTCCTGAATATCGGCGTGAACCAAAAGTCCTTCCGGCTTTTTCATCGGTCCAGGTCGATCACGAACCTGACCTGCCTATCGTTGCAGCGGGAGATGCAGCGGCCAGCCATGATCCTCTCTCCTCAAGCGGCATTCCGATGTCGATCGCGACTGGAATCCAATCGGCTCGAGTCGCCGCAGCATGGGTTCTGGGAAACCAGAATCACAAGGTAACCTACCAGGCTGATATTGCCGCAGACTTTTCAAACTATCTGAAATCACACTGGCAGATTTACCGGCTGGAAAATCGGTTCGCTAATGAACCATTCTGGCGATATCGTCAGGCCTATCTGGAGATGGATCCGAATCACATCGTCGGCAACGAAACACCGTGCACGGATTCCAGCCTGTTTGTCCCGGCTCCGCTTGTCAGAAAAATGCTGGTCGCCAGTAGAACTCCTGTTCCGGCGCATCAGCTTGTCCGAAAGTTGGCCAATGAGCATAGAGAAGTACCGGAAGAGCGTATCGCGCTCGCGGTCCAGGAATTAAGGGGAGCATCAAGAGTTCTTAAACGAGAGCCAGCTTTGACGTAAAGCGCGTTGCTGAGGCTGCCTGAATAGAACGACTGTAACAGTCGATCACCGCCTTAAGCTTGAGCCGCTAGCGCCTGCTCAACACTCATATTCCATGGCGGGAACGGATCCCCAAAATTGTTCCACACGTCGATACCCAATGCGAATTCTTCGTCAGTCAACAGGCATTCCTGGAGCGAATCATAGATCGCAATCTCATCCATGCCGATCCCGATGAAAACAAGTTCCTGCCGGCAGTCTCCAACTTCCGGATTCCATTTTTTCTCAAGTTCAGTCTGGAACACTTCGGATTCGGGCCAATGCTCACGTGGTACGGCTGCCCACCAGAAACCACCGAAATCCAGTCGCGCTATCCGGCCTGCCTGAGACCAGACACCGATCTTGTCGAGCCGGCTTGCCAGCCAGAAAAACCCTTTGCTTCTCAGCACTCCGTTCCAGTCATTGTTGAGTCGATCAAAGAATCGCTGCGGATGAAACGGGCGTCTGGCTCGATATACAAAACTGCTGACACCGTACTCTTCAACTTCGCTGGCTCCATCGTCGCGAAGCGTCAGCTGCCAACCTTTGCTCTTTTTGGCGACTTCAAAATCAAAGCGGCCGGTCCCCATGATTTGCGATGAGTCAATCTTGCCGAACGTAGAGTGCAGCCTGAGCGCGTATGGATTTAGCTGCTCGACGTAGGCTTCGACGGTCGCCAGTTCGTCCTCATCCACGAGGTCTGTTTTATTCAGAACAATGACGTTCGCAAATTCGACTTGCTCTGTCAGAAGGTCGGCAACCGTTCGCGGGTCGTCTTCCGTTGCAGCTTGATCGATGCTTTGCAGGTCCTTACCAATGCGAAGGTCTTCCAGAAAATTAGCCGAATCGACCAGCGTAACCATCGTGTCCAGCTCAGCGACGTCTGACAGGGGAGTGTCATCGCCGATGGCAAAGGTAAAGGTGTCAGCAACAGGGGCCGGCTCTGAAATACCCGTCGATTCAATTAACAGGTAGTCAAACCGACCTTCCCTCGCCAGCGATGCAACCTCCGCGAGGAGATCTTCACGCAAAGTGCAACAGATGCACCCGTTGGTCATTTCGACAAGTTTTTCCTCGGTGCGACTAAGTGCAGCTTCTCCGCCGGCGATCAACTGCGAGTCGATATTGACCTCGCTCATGTCATTGACGATGACAGCGACGCGCAGTCCAGCCCGATTCGACAACACATGATTCAACAGAGTGGTTTTTCCTGATCCGAGGAATCCGGAAAGCACAGTTACAGGAAGCTTTTTCATTTCAGGCTCATGAGCAGGTAAATTTCTTGAGTTCCCGGCTGATGGTCTTTGTCTCATTCTTCGCCTCATTCTCCCAGCCGCGACTGCCGAGGTACTGCCACGCGTTGACCATGTTCTCAGCGGTTACGAACGGTCGTAACCAGCTTGCAACGCATTGGCGTCGGTAATCGATTCCGGCAATTCCCGAAGCCCATTCTTCGTATTCGGAAATCCAGATTAATAGAGACGCCCAGAGTCGACGTGCGCGAATCCATTGATCGCGGCCATGGGGACGGTCGAAAACCGGTAGCTCGTCGGGCCAGTGGACAAACAAAGAGATTGACTCGACAGGTGCCCATTCAGGGCAGAACTCAGCGCGACCAAGAAAAAGCCCACCGAGATCACGCCTTCCGAAAAACATGCCGAAACCCCAGAGCACGACATGCAGTTGATCCTGATCCAGTCGATAACAGGTGGAGCGATCCCACGTTTCTCGATCGCGATGCCGCTGGAATCCGAATCTCATTAACAAATTACCGCCGTGATACTCGATGTCCTGTCCCCAGCACCATAGCTGCTGAGCGTACAGCTTTGAGCCAAACCTGCGGATGGTCGGAGGCATGCACCACCCCTGTCCCGACCGGGTTCGGGGTAACGCTCCGCTATCCTGATCGAGAGTACGCAACATCGCGGACCTAGCCCCGCTTGCTAAACAGGGTGGTCATGTTCGCTACAAACCAGGCGGAAGCCGCAAACAATTGCAACCAGTCCCCCGCAGAGCTGATGCCGTAGGTGAATACGCTGGCAATCCAGCAGACACTGGCGAGGGTCTGCCCCAGCCATTCAAGACTGAACGCACTTTGCAGAAAACTGCTCCTAATTGCGGAAGTTCGTTCGTCTGAGGCGGGGCCAGTCGTATCGATCAGATGTGAAGCGGCTGCACCATCTTCCGCCAGGTTCCGTTCGGTCAACATGCAGCACACTCTTCACCGCAGCAGGAGAGATCGTCAAGATACATACCCCACTGGCGATAGCCTTCAAGTTGTTCGGCTGGCAAGCCAAGAGAACCGGCAATTGCTTTCGCAACTACGGCAAAGCGTTGACGATACTTGAAAATAAAACAGAAAATCAGGTTGCCGTGCCGGATCGCGGGGCCGCAAAGAAACATTCCCGGAACGATCGTTGACTCGTCGTTCTCATTGAGCAGCGGAAAGCCGTCTTCGCGCTGTTCAAACAGATCAGCTACCAGCTTATGACTTCCCTCGAATCCGCCTGCCAGGAGAGGTGGAACGCTTGACTGAAAACGACTTCCGTCTTCGGTCGTGACTTCGTATTTATCTTCGACACGCGCAACAGACTTGATGGGCGTCCGCGGGAACAGTTCGACGTTGTCAGCAAACCAATCTTCACGCATCCGTTCCTGAGAATAGGTGGACAATGCGACGCTGGGATCCGAACTTTCGTCATTCCATGGACTATCCCTGTCGAATAATCTTACTTTTTTATCATAGTACGCAAGGTGATAAGCAGCATCGACGCCACTTTCATACCCGCCGATGATGATAAAATCATCGCCTTCGAGCGATTCATAATCCGGTACCGTCGCTGTGTGCCGGCAAAGCTCGCTTCCCGACATTCCTTTAAGGCGCGGATACTGATATTCGCCGGCCGCCCAGATTACATGTTTGGCGCGTATTGTCTCGTCAGCTGTATCGACTCGAAAATCCTCGCCTACCTTCGTAACCCGCAGGACGGTCGTTTTCTCTTTGACGGGCACCTGAAAATGATGCGCAATTCCTCTTAAATGAGCGGCGTATTCCGGACCGGTCGGGTGTTCGACTCTCAAGCTGTAAGCGGGCGATGTACCAATCGCAATCGAGTTCAGGTCAAGCATTCCGATCGAGTTGCTCGGAAATGACGGCGTGATAAATCGCGTTTCTGCCGGCCAGGCGGCAAACGATGCTCCGACAGTGTGTTTTTCGAGAACGACAAAATTCTCAATACCGGCATGGAGTAAAGGAATCGAGACCCCGATTCCAGCCGCACCGCCACCGACAATGACGACATCGTAAGATTTGCCCGAGCTTCCAATTGACATCAGACTGAATCCTCAACTTCCAAAACAACAGGTGGCAGAGGATCTTCCAGCTCCGACCAGTACTCAGGGCCGTTTCCGAATTCAGAACAGGTCAACAAACAGTCTTCCAGGATTTTCTCAACGCGACGCCGATCCATGTCTTTGCCGATGAAAACCAACTCCTGATGCCGGTCTCCATGTTCACCCTGGAAACGTGAGCGGATGTCAGCGACTTGCTGATCGTCTTCCGGCCACTCTTCTTCAGGCGCCGAGGCCCACCAGTAACCTGCCGGCTCAAGCATGATGGAACAGCCTGCCTGGGACCAGTTGTAAGCCCATTCATTTCTGCAAGCGATCCAAGCCAGTCCCTTGCTCCTTAGTACACCGTTGAACAGGCCTGCTTCCATGTCAGAACTGATGTTGTCCCAGAGACGGCGCGGATGAAACGGGCGATCACTTCGAAATACAAAACTTGTAATCCCGTATTCCTCAGTTTCCGTTTCCTCCTCACCACGCGGGACTGCCAGCCATTCCGTGGACATCTCCGCGGCATCGTCAAACTTGAAGCGGCCCGTGCCCAGAATTTTCTCCAGTGGAACGCGACTTTTCGTGGATTCAAGGACAATTGCGGAGCTGTTGAGACGGCTGATGATTTCTTTGATCAATCCGACTTGTTCGGAAGTAACCAGATCGGTCTTGTTAACGATGACTACGTTAGCGAATTCGACCTGGTCAACCAGCAGATCAACAATGTTCCGGTCGTCTTCCTCGTTGAGGGCCATATCGCGGTCAAGCAGATCGTCCCATGAGCCGAAGTCTTTCAAAAAATTGGCGGCATCTACGACGGTCACCATCGTGTCGAGTTCCGCTACCTGGGACAAACTTTCGCCAGCTTCATCCTCAAAGGTGAATGTCTCTGCAACCGGCATCGGCTCGCTGATACCGGTTGATTCAATCAGGAGATAGTCGAACCGGTTCTCTTCGGCGAGCCGCTTGACTTCTATCAAAAGGTCTTCGCGGAGAGTGCAGCAGATACAGCCATTGGACATTTCAACGAGTTGTTCCTCGGTTCGCGAAAGCTGGGCGTTGCCGTCCCGCACAAGTGCTGCGTCAATGTTCACCTCACTCATGTCGTTTACGATGACAGCGACTTTAAGGCCTTCGCGATTGGACAGAATGTGATTAAGCAGCGTCGTCTTACCGGCACCTAGAAAGCCGCTCAAGACTGTCACCGGTAGTTTTCCAGTTGATTCTTCCATCTCTATAACCTCGCAAAGCCCGCTGGAGTTGAGCGCCAAAGAAGATTTCGATTCTATGCATTTGCAATTCAATTGCAACTGCACAAATATCGCAATCATCCGCTATTCGGAATCAGGAATACGGTTGATGCTCACGCGCTTTGGCTGGCTGGAATCCAGAGTCGAGTGCGGCACGTAGCTGCCACGGGTCGAAAGAAACATGGCACAAGACCCGTTTTTCCCAACGATCGGTGTTCCATGCTGGCCTCGTGAAGTATCTGGAAGCATAGACGACAACCGGAACCCGGGATATGAAAAGCGCTGTCAGTGACAAATCGCAAGCGGGTCGAAGTTGCCTTGCTTCTACGGAGCAAAGAGCCTCAACGTCACTCATTATCCCTTTTCGAAGTAGGAAATCGGCTTCGAAATTCAGAGCTGCCAAGCAGTGCCCCGATCCACAAAATGGCCTGAAAACTCGCAGGCATAATCACAGAATCGTCATACGTCAGGTGGGCAACGATCGCTCCGCCCCAGTAAGCCGATGCGGCGAGAATCCCGATCTTGCGAGTGAGCGGAACGAGAAGCAAAACACCGCAGATGATCGCAGTGATACTGATCAACGTCATATGCTGAATTAGCCCTGCTTTTTCAAGTCCCTCGACCATATCCTCAGCGCCGACTCCGATCAGCTTCAGCGAACCGGCAAGAATCAACACGACTCCAACGAGGCCGACGAGGACAGTTGAAGCCAATTTCAATCTTCCATTCGTCATTTCGATTGCCCAATTGTTACTTTACTCGAAGTGTTTCTCACCAGCGCGTTCGCAGTCGTTTGCCTGCGTGTTATAAACATTCTGTTCCTAATGCAAAAGCGAGCCACACTATGTTCACAAATCTCAAGATATTCTTTCTTATTCTTGCAGCAGTAGTCCAATGCGGGAAATTGAATGGTCAGGAAATCGAAAAGACGCAGGTGAATTTCGACACGGCCGATGGCATTACGATTTCCGGTGACCTTTTTATCTGCTCAAAAGACGCGCCTACGGTCGTCTGTCTTCACATGTATCGCAGCAATCGCGATGCGTGGGAACCGTTGACGCAGAAACTGACGGCGGCGGAAATCAATGTTCTAAACATAGACATGAGAGGTCACGGTGACAGTGCACCTGATCTGACCGATCGGGTTGAATCGCGTGATGAGACAATCTTCCGGGACATGTGGCAGGATGTAGACGCTGCAATTGACTTCCTGGAAGGCGAAGGTCTGGACGCCACCCGAATCGGCCTTTGCGGAGCCAGTGTTGGCTGCAGCATTGCGATTGAAACAGCCGTAAGGCGAAAAGGTTCAATTCGAGCCGTTTGCCTGTTGACTCCCGGCTCAAATTATCTTGGCGTTGACTCAATTGCAGCAATTGAGAAATGGCCGGGTGTTGACGTCCACATTGTATGCAGTCGGGAGGAGCAGGATGTGTCGCAGGCAGTTGCAGATGAGCTTGAAAAAATCAATTGCCTCTCAGCACTTCAGCTCGTCGAGGAAGAAGGCACGCATGGCACCCGCGCATTTGGAAAAGTCGCAGATATAGAGGAACAGATCTGCAGCTATTTCGTGAGCAAGCTGAATCCCGCTGTCCTGAAGATACCTGCGTTTTCCGAAAATGACGAACGAACATCCAGGGGCGGATTTTTCTTTGACACGACAAGAGTGCAACGAAAAGCCGGAGATGATAAGTTCGTTCTAATGACCTTCGGGGTTGGTGAAACAGTAACGATCGGTGCGCTTGTTTACCAGGAATTCGATGGCAAAGTCACATGCAACATTGGAGAACGCGAGATCACAGTTGACTTCGATACGAGTTCAGAAGAACGCATGCTCCCCGCAATGATTGACGGCTTGGAATCGGAACTTGAAGGAGCAGCAGGACGCGTCAATCAGATTGTCTGGTTTACATTGGAACTCGAACGGGAAGACTGGTTTCCCGACGCCGATACACCGGTCTCACTTACCTTCGAATCATCGAAAGCCGAACAGGCTGCCGCGTGGAAACTGGCCATCCCCTCTAACGGCAGTTTCAACGCCGACTTCTTTGACGTTCCTGCACAAAACGGGAATTGATCTGCAAGCCTTTTACTCACTTGCTCAGGCCACGCGCTACTCAGTCAACTTGCGTACTGCTGAAGTTAGTCATCTGAAATTGGTCGTCAAAGCCCGGCAGCCATTACGTCTAACAGGCATTGCCGGTTCATGGCCTACTGCTCAGAACGCGGACACATACGACGCTTGTGTTTTTCCGTCCTGAATCCGCGAGTCTCGGCAGCAGAAGTCGCAGCGAATTCCGTAGAAATCGCCGCAATCATGCGAATTTTAGAATTCATGCCTGTTTCGTGTAAGAATCCGGCTCCTCGAAAGAGTTACGATGGAGCCGATCAGAAAACAGGTGAATTCGATATGAGCGAAATTCCTCAAACACGTCAGAGTCTTCTACTTGCCCTGGCAAATAGAAGTGAAGACGCGTGGCTGGAATTCCTCGAAGTCTATGAGAATGCGTTGTTCAGGTTCGCAGTTTCAAAAGGACTGCAGGAAGCTGATGCCCGCGATGTTGTGCAGCATGTTCTGGAGGTAGTTCTGAACAGACTGCCAACGTGGGATTCCGGCCGCAAGGGAAGTTTTCGAGCCTGGTTGTTTCGAGTTGCCCGCAATATCGCTGTGGATGTAATCACAGCGCGAGTGCGTAAAGCGAACGCCACTGGCGACACTCATGTCGCAAAGATGCTTTCCCAGGTACCGACTCCTGCACCGGACGAAGACGACTTCGAAGCTGAGTATCGGAAAAGCCTTTTTGATTGGGCCTCAAAACAAGTTCGTTCAGAAGTTCGAGACGCAACGTGGAAGGCGTTCAGCATGACCGCCCTCGAAGGCCGCACAGCCGAAGACGTTGCCGGGGTCCTTGGAGTTACAGTCGGTAGTGTTTACACGTCAAAGTGTCGCGTAGTCGCCAGAATAAAGGCGAGGATCGCGGAACTTGAGGACGG
>JBCCFB010000021.1:0-40718 GCA_039029995.1 Planctomycetota bacterium | reverse complement strand
GTGGCAACGACAAAGTCGAAGGCGGTGCTGGTAACGACACCGTAGAAGGCAACGCCGGAAACGATATCGTTAAAGGCAATGCCGGTGACGACGAACTGTTCGGCGGCTCAGGTGACGACATCCTCAAAGGTGGCAAGGGCGATGACCTCCTCGATGGAGGCGGCGGCGACGAACTGCTTAACGGCGGCACGCTCGAAGGCGGAAGTGGAAATGACATCCTCGATGGACAGGATGGATTCGACACCGCCCGGTTCGACGGCAACTTCAAAGATTTCTCGATCAAAGATCTGGGTGATGGCCGTATTCAAGTATCCGGAAATGACGGAACTGACATCGCTGTGAATGTTGAACAACTGCAGTTCAACGATGTCACGATCAGCGCCAACGACGTTCTGACTCCAGTCGATAATGGCGGGCAGAATGATGGACATGCTGGCAACGGCCAGAACAATGGCGGTAACAACGGAGGCCAGAACGGTGGCCACGCTGATGATGTCATCCGCGGGACAGACGGTGATGACAACATCAAAGGCACACACGATGACGACGTGATCAAAGCCGGCAAAGGCGATGATGTCGTCCGTGGTAAAGCCGGCGACGACACCCTTTCCGGCGGTAAGGGTGATGACACCCTCCGAGGTGGTAAGGGTGACGACTCGCTACGAGGCAACGGTGGCGATGATCTCCTGATCGGCGGCGCTGGAGATGACTCAATCAACGGCGGCAAAGGAATTGACACTGCCCTCTTCGACGGTCACCTGAGCGATTTCCGCTTCGAGCGTGTCGGCGATAACGGCATCCGGGTTATCGGGGCCGGCGGAGCAGACGAAGTGACCAACGTTGAGTTCCTGCAGTTCAATGACAAGACAGTTGCTGTTGACGAACTGTTTGACGATGGCAAGCAAGATCGTGGACACGATGGAAAACGTGGCGGCAACAACGGACATGGTGGCCATGACGGTCGCGGTGGACACGATAACGCCATGGGCGGACACGACGGTGGCCGTGACGCGCACGATACCGGAAAACGTGGACATGATGGCGGAAACCGCGGACATGATGGCGGAAACCGTGGCGGGCACAGCGTCCCACGCGGCTGGTAAACACCAGTTAGTTTGTCCGGGCGCGTTCCGGACGAACATGACTCACAGTCAGAGACTAATTCTCGTAACAAAGTCTCATAACAAAACGCCCCGGAGAAGATTCTCCGGGGCGTTTTCTGTTTGTTCGGTCGAACGGGTGAACGCTATTTCTCATACTTGCCGAAGACCATCCGGCCGGCGCTGGTTTGCAACATACTGGTAACCGTGATATCCACCTCCTTGCCGATCTGATCACGTCCATCTTCAACGACGATCATGGTTCCGTCATCCAGATATCCGACACCCTGCCCTGCTCCTTCACCCGGCTTTACGACTTTGATGCGTACGGTCTCCCCCGGCAGGAACACCGGCTTCAGTGAATTAGCAATCTCGTTGAGATTGATTACGGGAACATTTTGAAGCTTGGCGACTTTGTTCAAGTTGAAGTCGCCGGTGACCACTTTGCCTTCGAGATGACGGGCCAGCATCAGCAACTTCATATCAACCGGCTGTCCGTCCATCTCCGGCAGTTCGCGATCGTAGACTTGAAAGTCAACGCGATCACTGTTCCGCAACCGGTTGAGGACATCCAGTCCACGACGTCCACGTGAACGCCTGAGCTTGTCGCTGCTGTCAGCGATTCCTTGAAGCTCGCCAAGCACGAAACGTGGCATCACGAGCTGATTGTCGATGATTCCGGTATCAACGATGTCTGCGATTCGTCCATCAATAACCACACTGGTATCAAGAACGTACGGCTTGAGGCCTTTGACATCCTTGCTGAATTCCACAAACGGAATCACAAAGCGGAAATCGTCTTTGGTCTGCCAGAGCAAACTGATACAGATGTAGCACATCGTCGGCCCCAGGAGGGCCAGCGTGACGATCTTCAACCAGTCCTTGGTGACACCTGACTGAATGGCGCTTTCTGATTCGGCGTAACTTTGCAGAAGCGGGTCGATGGCAAGTCCAAGGACATACGTCAGAAACAGCCCGACAATCAAACCGAAATAGAGACTTGAAATAAGATCAATCCGCTTCACCTTGATCAGCATGTCGCCGACGACGATGAAGATTGCGCTGAGAATGAACGCAAAGATCATTACGATGCGGAAGGTACCGTCGAATCCGCGATGCACCACTGAGAGCGCAAGACCGACCGACACGAGCAGAAAAATTGCCCGTAGGATCCAGAGAGCCATGAGTTTTCCCGTAATTGAATAAAAAATAACTTCGCATGCAATCGCATGCAGGTCGTGCGGCGATCTCCTAACCTGACCTTACCAGCTTGAACGCGGCGAGGTTTCGCAGCGCATCAAGCGCAGATCAGCTGCCTCTACTCGTCCGGACTCACTGTGAGAGTCGGCGTGCGGAGATCTCCGCCTACCGGAATAAAAATGCCCACTGGATCCAGATAAGTTCGCCGTCAACGCATCCCGAATTGCCTCTCGATTCAACAAGCCGGAACACCCGGAGTTTCGAAAACAACCGTAGGTATTCGATTTATGTCTATGCGCTGACTATGACCAGTCTTTTTCATGATAAAACAGCGCGGCCCGGTTAGGTAGCAATTTCCACGTTTCGGCCGTTTTTTCAGAGCGAAACTCAATCGGGACAACAGGACACTCCTGCTAGAACGAAAATTCTATGCAGACGTAAATCCCGTTCAATTTTTCCCGGTTAAACGCCGGTAGGTCTGCTCAAAAAAGTTATCTGTCATTCCGGCGATGTATTCCACCGCCATCTTCCGACAGCCGATCTCGCGGGCACGAGGTTGATACTTGCCGGGGAAGAACTCGATATCGCTCGATAGAACTTCGTAACATTCGCGCAAACGGCTTTGTGCCCTGTTACGGATCTCAACCAGATCAGGATGCCGGTAGACCCGTTCGTATAAAAAGGATTCCAGTTCCCTTTTCTGTTCGCCCATCTCTTTACCCGGGCCGATCAGGAAGTCACTTTCCATCGCCTGAGATGCACTTTCAAAACCGCGATCCTGCAATTCAGCGGCATTGCGGGTCAACATGTCGGTAACTTGAATATTGATCAAACGGTGTACCACCGCGCGTCGCATCAGCTTTTCATCCAGAGCTGCGAAATTCTCGCGAGCGTATTTGAGGCAGCGTCCGACCAGCTCAAGTTCGGCCATTTCGTCCATCGACACCAGCCCCAGCTTGATCGCATCGTCAGTGTCATGGGCGTCGTAAGTCGTGCTGTCGGCCGCGTCAACCAGTTGAACCTCAAGCAGCGGTCTCGGTCCTGCAGCGTCTTTATCGACCCGTGCAGTCTGACCGGTAAGCACCTCATGGGTCAGGTTCAAACCCGGAAATTCCGGATAAACGACTTCGAGTTCCTGCACGATCGTCAGCGCAAACTGATTGTGCGAAAAGCCGCCGAGGTCTTTAATACATTCGTCCAGTTCATCTTCGCCGGCATGGCCGTAAGGCGGGTGACCGATGTCATGAACCAGAGCAAGTGCTTCGATGAGATCCTCGTTGAGCATCAGTACACGACCGATCGTTCTGGCGATCGTCGCGACTTCCTGGGTATGGGTCAACCGTGTCCGGTGATAGTCGCCCATCTCACCGGTGAACACCTGCATCTTTCCGCGCAACCGCCGGAACGCCGAAGAATGGAGAATGCGGTCACGGTCCCGCTGAAACGGTCCACGATAGGGATGTTCCGACTCGGGATAGGCGCGCCCTTTGGAATCCGCACTATGCATCGCATATGGCGCGAGCAGAATACTCTCGCGCTCGTCGATCCATTCGAGCTGTCTGGATTCAGAGCGCTCTGTAGTTTCTGACGGAATCTCTTCCGGCATGTCTTCAACTGGATGAGGCGTCTCACTCATAGCACTCTCATTCATTGCCATGCCCGTACGTCACGAAGGATCGTATATCGCAGAGGACTGTAGAGGAAACTCAAGTCCTGACCGGCGAACGAAAACCGGACTGCGATACGCGATTGACCGTTACGCGCCACGCAACCGTCCGCTACACGTTCATCGTTTCACGCATCTTTGAAGCGTTACCGGCCTGGCCGAACGAAGTCATTCGGGCGATGCAGACCTCTTTCATGGCTTCACGAGCCGGCTTCAAGTAATCACGCGGATCAAACTTCTCCGGAGTCTCATGGAACACGCGACGAATCGCACCGGTGATGGCCAGCCGGTTATCGGTATCCACGTTGATCTTGCGGACTCCGTGTTTGATTCCGCGCTGTATCTCTTCAACGGGAACGCCCCATGTCTGGCGGATGTTTCCGCCGAATTGATTGATGATGTCCTGCAGCTCCTGCGGAACACTGCTACTGCCGTGCATTACAAGGTGGCAGTTCGGCAACCGGCGGTGGATCTCTTCGATCCGGTCCATTGCCAGAACTTCGCCGTCAGGTTCGCGCGTGAATTTGTAGGCTCCGTGGCTGGTCCCGATGGCAACCGCCAGTGCGTCTACGCCTGTTTCGGCAACGAAACGTTCGGCTTCCTCCGGATCGGTCAGAAGTTGTTCTTTGCTGAGTATTCCGACGGCTCCATGACCATCTTCCTGCTCGCCCTCGCCCGATTCCAGCGAACCGAGGCAACCGAGTTCACCTTCAACGGAAATGCCTTGTGCGTGAGCGAGCTTAACGACTTCTGCAGTAACCCGTACGTTGTAATCGTAGTCAGCCGGCGTCTTGCCATCCTCTTCAAGCGAGCCGTCCATCATTACGGAAGTGAACCCGTTCTCGATTGCGCTCAGGCAGGTGTCAACGCTGTTGCCGTGATCCTGATGCATGACGACAGGGATGTGGGGATAAAGTTCAACGGCGGCAAGCATCAGATGCTTGAGGTAGTTGTCCTGGGAGTACTTCCTTGCACCTCGTGAAGCTTGCACGATAACCGGGGAATCCGTTTCTTCGGCCGCCTCCATAATTGCCTGAATCTGCTCCATGTTATTGACATTGAAAGCAGCGACTCCGTAGTCGTTTTCAGCCGCATGGTCCAGAACGACTCGCATAGGAAGCAAAGGCATGATTGATCTCCGTGATGTGCGCAATCGAATCGCGCGATGTATTGAATCTGATCGGCTCTGATGCGCCGGTTTTACTTAAAGTTCTGATCTGCTGTGTCAGTCAAGCGTCGTCCAACAGCGAACGGTTCACGAATGCGAACCAAAGCGTTTTCATGCTGCGGGATTCGAGTGCACTCCGTCCAGACGATCGCACAGTCCTGCGACTGGCAGATTCCGTCGTAAGTCTAAATTATTGCGATATGCCTGCAGTTCATAAAGATCGACTACACGTCTACATCGTGTTTTCGCCGGGGTTTCTGTAAGGCTTAACCCACCCGAATCGGGCTGTTCAATGAGCGGACTACTGTGCGATTGTGGAAATAAGTTCCTCTTTACCGTCGTTACGGTCAAACAAATCGTTCTTCTGTGTCTGTACCAGCCGGATGAGAAGAATTCGTTGCCGTCCTCCGGGCTTTTCAGACGGTGCGTCGAGCGGATTGGCTGATTCGGCCTGCTCGTGTGTCCCGGCTTCGGGCATCTCAAAAAACAGACCGCCGAGCCCGGCCAGATCATGCGTTGCGCCGACAATCAGAGATTCACCCAGCCGGATGGTTGTTTCAATCTTCATGTCTTCAAGTGGAACGACTGCCTGACCGGTTGCGTACATAAAAGTCTGGTCGCCGACTCCGAACTGCTGTCTCGGAGTGCCGTGATGAATCTGTGGCAGGAGCGATAACCGGACTGTGCCGTCGCTGTTGGGAAAAGGAGTGATCTGCCAGACTGCGCGGACGTTTTCACCCGAACCGGCTGATCGGCTATCGAGATCTTCGATGATCCAGTTTGCCTGCGGATAAACCTCGGAAGTCTGAAGCGGGTGTCGTTCACCGGCGCGTTTTTGAACACTGTTGTGCAGCACCAGCCTCGGCTCGGGGTCAATCATTCCCTGATCAAACATCTCCTGTTGCCACGGTTGCAGTGAGTCCCGATCCACCGGACGAGGCTCAACAAGTCGGGTAAGAACTGCCGGTGTTCTCACAGGAACAACGGCGCAACGAAGCCCGTTCAAATCCAGCAGCCTGCGCGTATTCAGCGGTAGCTTCTGCCGGTCAAGTTCGGACCAGAGCAATTCGATCTCATCTGCCTGCCACGGATCCAGCTCCGCAACCGCCACCTCAAGGGCCACCGAGTCAGGAGACATCCGGCTGGCCGGCATCGTGAACTCGCGTGGCGGAGTCTCGTGGTCAAAGTTTGCGCAGCCCGTAACCGTGAGCGCAATTACCAGCCACCAGAAAAGCTGTTTACGCCCTGCAGTAGGCAGAGTCATGCATGATTTCATAGTGATCCAATAGAGATCTGCCTTGTCCCCGTCAACGTCGAAAACAGATCCATTCAGTCAGCGATGTTAAAACGGTCAAAATAGTCTGGTACAGAAACTGTGCCGGGAAACATGCAATCGTAAATGCAAGCAATCCAGACCTGGAAAACCCATTCTGTTGCCGGCTAATCAAGCGTGTTCATCGAACAATTCAAAGTGTCCAACACACCGATTTCAACTTTGTTAGAGTCGTCACTTCAAGTCATTTCGATCAAACCGGCAAACCATTCCTCGCCTACATGAGTTGCTCACATTCTGAATTCCGTAAACGTAAGGTCGAGACGTTTATTTCTTAGATGCTCATTGAATATGCGGTTATGATTAGCGTTGTTCCGGCACTCATTTGTTGCCTGAATCATGCCGTTTCCAAGGTGGCAAAAATCTCATGATTGATTGCTCCACCGAATTGAATCCGACAACGGGATTCACGAAACCGGCCGGGCTATTTCAGCATCCCGCTCCAGCGTATCCGGTTCCTGCCGGACTAATTTTGAAATTCTGAAATCACACTGATCCGATAAAAATATGAGTTCCAATCTCGAAACCCGTGCGCACTCACAGCGCGATTTTTCCGTGGTCACACGAACTCCTCTGCTCAACGAAGGCAACGTCGAAACGAAGCGTCAGGAAATTCTGGAATATTTCCATGACTCGTTCTCGTTGTACGAAAGCATCTTCGAGTGCCTCGCATCAGACGAGGCTTTTTACGCTCGCGCGAATCCGCTGCGTCATCCACTGATCTTCTACTACGGTCACACCTCCGTCTTCTTTATCAACAAGCTGAACGTTGCAAACCTTATCGACGAACGGGTTGACGCGACCATAGAGTCCACGCTTGCCGTCGGCGTTGATGAGATGTCATGGGATGACCTGAACGAAAACCATTACAACTGGCCTACGCCCGCGGAAGTAAAAGCTCATCGCGATAAAACCCGTGAAGTCGTGGACCGTTTCATTCGCGAATGTGATTTCTCGCTGCCGATCGACTGGGACAGCCCGCTTTGGATCGTATTGATGGGTATCGAGCACGAACGGATTCACCTCGAAACCACCGCGATGCTCATCCGCGAGTTGCCGCTGGACATGGTCAAGCCGCATCCGGTGTGGGGGAATATATGTCGCGATAGCGGTGATGCTCCCGCGAATGAACTGCTGACCGTCGAAGGTGGTCAGGTGGAACTGGGAAAATCACGGACCAATGCGCTGTACGGCTGGGACAACGAATACGGATACAAGTCAGGTGAGGTGAGTTCTTTCAAAGCCTCTCGATTCCTTGTCTCCAACGGCGAGTTTCTTGAATTCGTCGAGGATGGCGGTTACCGGAATCAGACTTACTGGACCGAGGAAGGCTGGAACTGGGCCACCTACCGCAAAGCCCAACATCCTGTGTTCTGGATCCGGGAAGACGATCAGTTCAAACTGCGAACGATGCTCGAAATCATCGACATGCCCTGGGACTGGCCGGCCGAAATCAACTATCTCGAAGCCAAAGCGTTCTGCAACTGGAAGTCAAAACAATCCGGCAAATCGATCCGGATGCCGACCGAGGCTGAATGGTACAAACTTCGCGAAGTCACTGACGAAGATCAGCCGTACTGGGACGTTGCTCCGGGCAACATCAATCTTGAGCACGGAATGTCACCGTGTCCGGTAAACCGGCACGAATTCGACGGTGGATTCTTCGACGTCCTCGGAAATGTCTGGCAATGGACCGAAACGCCTATCGATGGGTTTGACGGATTCGAGGTCCATCCTGCCTACGACGACTTTTCGGCGCCGACTTTTGATGGCAAGCACAACCTGTTCAAGGGCGGTTGCTGGATTTCGACCGGAAACTACGCGATCAAAGATTCCCGATACGCATTTCGCCGACACTTTTTCCAGTTTTCAGGACTTCGTTACGTTGAGGCCGAAGCCCTGCCCGAGCCGGAAACCAGCGTGTACGAAACTGATTCGATGGTGTCGCAATACATCGAGTTTCACTGGGGAGAGCAGAACTTTGACGTTCCTAACTTCCCTGTAACCTGTGTGAACGAGATCAGAAAACACATCGGCGAGCGCAGCACGCAACGGGCGCTGGACATCGGATGTGCAACGGCGCGTTCGGCTTTCGAACTGGCGACCATCTTTGATCACGTCGATGCCGTCGATTTCTCCGTCCGCTTGCTGGAAGCCCCGGTTAACCTCCAGAACTCCGGTCGTCAGCGTTATGTGATCAAGGAGGAAGGCGAACTGCATTTGTTCCGTGAGATCCTGCTGGACAATTTTGAAGGATACGCCGGTGTCAAAGACAAGATCGCGCTGATGCAGGGTGATGCGTGCAACCTGGTCGAGAAGTATGACGACTACGATCTTGTGTTCGCTGGAAACCTTCTCGACCGGCTTTACGATCCTGCCTGCTTCCTGAACCTGATCAAGGAACGAATCCGGCCCGGCGGATTACTCGTACTGGCCTCTCCTTACACCTGGACGGAGGAGCATACTCCGCGCGACCGGTGGCTTGGTGGCTTCAAAGCTGCAACCGGCGAAAGCTACACGACTCTTGAGGGACTGACGGAAACTCTTGCTCCTGAATTCAGCATGACGGCAGAGCCTGTCGACATCCCGTTTGTTATTCGCCACCATAAGCGGAAGTTCCAGTACGGCATTTCCGAGTTGACCGTGTGGACGAAAACCAGCTCGTAGCACAACTACCAGCGAAACACGGAACAGACGGATGCAGATAGATACCGGTTTTGAGTTCGATTTCCTGTCGGAGCTCTACGAGCTTGATGCGCCCGGAGCCTGCCTGCTGGCGGAATATCCGTCCTCAAACAGCGACGAGACAATCTTCCAGAACAGGTCTCGATACATCATTCACGATCCGTTTCCTCCTCCCGAGCGGATTCTGATGAAAGTTCTCGGCCCGCATCACCTGATGTGCAGTTGGGGGAACCGGATCGATGTCAGCTCCGAGATCGGTCCGTCGCAAGCTTTACTCGATCACTGGCAGCGCTTTTTCGGCAAAGACGGATGTCCAGCGTGGGAAGCATTTTCCGGAGAACGTGATTACATCACGATTTTCCCGCACGAATCGTTTCCTGCTGCACGGCAGATCATCGAGCCGGCAATGAATTATGAGATTCATTCCAAGGAAGTCATCGAGCGTATTGATTGCCCGCAACCGGAAGTGCTGAAAGAGATCGCTCCCCCGTGCATCGTAAAACTGAGTCATGGCTACGCCGGGCTGGGCAACTATTTCGTCAGATCCCGGGAGGATGCTGACGCCGTAGGGTCCGAAGTCCGGAAGCACTGGCCCGGAGCCGTTCTCGTTGCAACGGAAATCATCGAAGAAATCACCCGCGACGTCGGCGTGCAGTTCTACCTGCGATCAACCGGTGAAGTCATCTGGCTTGGTTACACGCAGCAGCACTTTGACCAGAATGTACGCTGGTGCGGAGGCAGCTACTCCGCAGCAACTCAAATCAGCATTCTGGAAGAAGTCCGTCACATCGTCGAACCGGTCGCCACCCATCTTCACGACCGGGGTTACTTCGGAGTTGTCGGAATCGACATTCTTCGAAATGCGAACGACGAGCATTTTCTGGTCGACGTCAATCCGCGACTTACCGGTATCACACCCTTCCTGATCGCGTCGAGAATATTCAATCGCGCAGGTTTGTCAGAAGGCGTTTATAGTGCGAGTTGCCGGTTCGATGGAAAGATCGAACAGCTCATAGCAGATGCAGAATCGGCCGGCAGCGATGATCTAGAAGTCGTCGTTCTCAGCGCGGTCGAACGGGACGACGGTACCACAACGTGCCACCTTTCAGCCAATTCGAATTCGCAGGACAGATGCCTGCGAACACTTGACCTTCTGACAAGCTAGTCCGGGCAACTGCCTGTCAGTCTTCCCGACTCTTACGAATCAATTCACTGTACTGATTCAGAATCTTACGCTCCCGCCGGCTCAGGCTTTCCTCGCCCTGCGTGTTGATCTTTTCAAGGACCGCATCGGCTTCTGATTTCAGCTTTTCCAGCCTGGCTTCCGGCTTGTGAATTTTCAGGTTCGGCCGGCTCTTGAAGATGGAGCCGATTCCGCCACCAGCTCCTGCCTCTCCGCCCAGCCAGCTTCCCAGCCATCGCAGATTCCAGTTCATTCGCAGGTAAAGTGCGCCGAAGGCTGCTCCACCCAGGTGGGCCTGCCATGCGATGTGGTTTTCCGGCGAGAATGCTCGTGAGATATCGACACCGACGACGAGCACACCAAGCAGCCACGCCGGCATCGGAATGATCCCCATCAAGAGGACCTTTACTTTCGGGTACATGAAAATGAACAACATGACAACCGCCGAAACAGCGCCGGAAGCTCCAACCATCACTGATCGCCCGCCAGTGACCAGAACGGAGACGTACATAACCACGGCAGCGACCAGAATGGAGACGGTATAAAACCGCAGGAACTCATTTCTGCCCAACCGTTGTTCAACAGGCCGGCCGAGAAAGAATAGCGTGATCATGTTTCCGAACAGGTGCCAGAAACTGGTGTCGCTTTCCATGCTGGAGTGAGCAAAGCCGTGTGTCAGGAACGTCCAGATCTTCCATGGTTGATCCGTATCCAGCGCAAGCAACAACATCAATTGCCCAAGACCGCGCTCTTTCGAAAAGTCAGTGAATGTGTCGATCAGGAAAATCGCCACGTTGACGATGATGATCCAGGTGATGATCGTCCAGGTCGCTGGTCCCGATGCCGCGCTTTGGTATCCGCCGCCGCCGAAATTTCCGGTGTACGAATACTGCTCGTCATCGCGATAGTATTGACGGTCTTCTAATCCCATTTTTTACTTCCGGCAATCCCGGCTATGAGTACGGCGAGTTACGTCCTTGTTCAAGCGTCGGCAGATTTGTCCATCGGACAACAGCCTGCCGGATGAGTTCCGGCTGATCGGGGGTCAATTCCCGGGAACCAATTCTACGTGGTCGGCGCTTACCGGCCATATCATATCGCGAACGACGATCCGGCGGCATGCCGGATTTGCAGGCGTTGCACGAACGACTCTGTGGAAAAAACCAGAAAAGAAACCCTGTCCGGCAAACCGGACAGGGTTCAATGTGTTCACAGATTTTTCGTTTACGCGGAAAGACTACTGACCGCGGATTGCGCGGTAGCTCGCGTCAATTTCACCTTCCAGACGCTGAATCTCAGCCAGTACCTGATCCAGTTC
The DNA here is from genome assembly GCA_039029995.1 of Planctomycetota bacterium. Lineage (GTDB taxonomy): Bacteria > Planctomycetota > Planctomycetia > Pirellulales > Pirellulaceae > Mariniblastus. Next base: position 29,065 of record JBCCFB010000021.1, on the reverse strand, counting down.
ACGCTGCCGGTCGCCGGCCAGAACCTCAATCTGGTCCCTGTCCCTGCGAAGGTTGTCGCCATCGGCTATCAGCATACGAATCCGGTCATCACGAACGGTCAGCTGCTCCTGTGCATTGGTGAATGCACCGGAGGTCGTCTTGTTGTCTGCTGCCAGGCGATCCTGCTCGCTTTTGAGTACCTGCTGACGATGACGCAAGGTGGCAAGGATAAAGGGATAGTCGTTCAATTCGCGGATGAAGATCCGGTCAACTTCGGTTACAGGGTAACGCTGATCGAATTCCGGCAGCGGAGTGCCGTCGGTGCGCTGGTATCCGAGGGCCGTCTTCTGATCAATCAGAACTTCGTCGCCCTCAGCAAATGCAACCTTCTGTCCAAGGTGAAGAGCTGGATCTACGGCCTGGCCAAGCGGTGAAAATGTTCCGTCCTGATCAATCCGTCCTGATCCGCCGTAGTCCACTTGAAAACCATCAGCTTCCTTTACCGCCTTATCAAAACGATAAACGTAGAAAACTTCTTCAGGCTTGGGTTCGAAAGTTGTATTGATACGTCCGTTCTGGCTGTCGATGAAAGTCGCGATATCTCCAAGACGCTGACCGTCGAAAGCGTAGCGGTCAATCAGAGCTTCGTATTCTGCAGAAGCCGGATCCATTCCGATCACAGACGCCTGCAGGTATTTGTTGACAAGCACATCACGGTAGGCGGCCAGATCAAAGTCATCACCCATCATGCCCTCGACTTTCTTGAACGCATCACGGCGGTCAAGCGGCATCTTCTCCATCAACGACCAAGTCCCTTGCGGGTCCCCGTATGGACTGCTGTTGGCAATAAAGATCGGTTCGAGGCTGAGCTTGTCAGCGGCTTCGTTGATGACGCGGAACGTTCCGATGAACTCAACAGGGTAGACCTGCTGCTCAACGGCTCCATCAATGGCTACATCAATCGGGCCGTCAACAAATGCATAGACGACCATGCCGCCCATGTTGACCGTGTTGTCGCGAGCGGCCGGGAAAGTGAATTCCCGATTGCGGTTGTCCGTCGGCGCGATGGTTACAGTTCCACGTGACCAGACGCGACCGCGACCCATCATCTCACGTGTCAGTTCCTGATCGATTCCGCGAAGACAGTTGCTGTCGTACTCGACTGCGTTGTCCGAACCGTAAACGGCGACGTCGGCGTCTCTTTTGTTTCGCTCGGCAGCCGCTTCCGCACTTAGCGCGCCCTCCATCGCTCTGCGACGTTTATCCAGACACTCGGCAAGAGCACCTGTGGCAACAACACCTGCGATGAAAGTCAAAATCAGAAAGACAATGTTGACCCAGTGCCATGTCTTTGCCGTGAGAACGGCGAAGACGATCAGCACGACAAACAGGAGACCGAGAATTGCGTAGATCATAGGTCGCTCAAGTGAATTTCAAAAAGTGGGTCGGGGCTTTTGTGTTTGCGCTTGTGGGGTTCCGGTCCCGACATCGCAGTGGTTGGAATCGTGGAGAAGATCTGCCTATCAGAAACATAGCTGGCGTTCACGGATGCCGTAGGTCCGTGGCCGGAGGATCTTCTCCAGTATCTCTATTGTGACCAGAAAAGCGCAGAGTTTCCCCAATGAAATGATGATAAATTGGGCAATTTGCCTCGTCAAATAGCTATCGTCCCGATTAGCAACGGAGTTGGAGCTTAACTCGAAAAGCAGGGTCATAGGGCCGCGCAATGACTATCGCTCAAGTCACTGGCCTGACGACCCGAAAAAACAGGATAGTCCGGATTACCCGCACTTCCGGACTCCTAGTACCCAGGCACGGGCTTCCGCGGCCCGATGTCGCACGTTTGCCGCGATTCTTCCCGAAAGGTCCGGCAAACCGACCCAGGAGTTAACCTTGACCCCCAAGCGCAAGACGACCGCGCTGCTGTTAGCAGTAGCGGTGACGGCTGTTTGTATACCCGCGTGCCATCGCGGCTATTACCGCCGGCAGGCCGACTGTGAAGTTCAGCGGCTCGTTCGAGAAAAAGCTGTCGATCCACGATGGGATTCATCTGACGGGCGAATCGATATCGACCCGCGGTCACGGATGTATGATCCGTTCTCCCAGGATCATCCGCCCATTCCACCGGACGACAAAACGTCTCATCAGTTGATGCGCTGTGTCGACGGGCGTGCTGGTTATCCTCACTGGCACGTCAACGGCGACACCGGATACATCGAAAACCCGGAATGGGGAATGTATCTATTACTGAACGAACAACGCGAGCTCGAGATCGACACGGTCACCGCTTACGAACTGGCGTTGGTGCATTCGCCGCAATTACAACAACAGCGTGAGTCACTGTATTTCTCAGCTCTGGATGTAAGCCTTGCACGGTTCGGATTCGACATCCAGCCCGTCGCGGGCATCGATGAGATTGCCGCGTCAGTTTCGACCAACCCCTCGACCTCCGGAAATGACACTGCCACTACGCGCTCCAGGGCTCGCCGCTTGACGACGACCGGAGCGACCATTGTGACCGGACTGGCCAACAATATTCTGTTTAACTTCGGACCGGACACCAGCGTCCGCTCTGTCCTTGATTTTTCGATTATTCAGCCGCTGCTGCGTGGCGCCGGTCGCGATCGCATCATGGAATCGCTCACGCAGACGGAGCGGACACTACTGGCGGACATTCGCCAGATGGACCGGTTCCGCCGTGGTTTCTATTTGCAGGTAATCACCGGTCGAAATCCCGGTGCCGGTCCAGGGAGTAATTTTCTTGGTTCTCCTGCCGGGGCAAACTTCGGGGTGGGCGGATACTACGGACTGCTGCAACAACAACAACAGATCCGGATTCAGGAATTCAATGTCCGTCAGCTTAGAAATGTATTGAACCAGTTCCAGGAATTTCAGGCCCAGCAGCGCATCGATGCTCTTCAGGTCCAGTTCTTTGAAAACTCTCTCTACAACGCCCAGCGTGGACTGCTTCAAGTCAAGAACAACTATCAGAACTCTCTGGACCAGTTCAAGATCACGCTTGGACTGCCTCCCGATCTGCCGGTGCGGATCAGCGATCCGTATCTGACAAGGTTTGAATTCATCAGCGATGAGATTACCGAGCGTCAGCAACAGATCAACGGCCTGGCCAGCCGCGCAGGCGAGGATCTGATTTTTCTTGCAAAGGATATCCCGTCGGGACTCGGCTTCCAGATTGATGAACTACTTCAAGGCGACGCGGGACTGCCGGAACCACCACCTGTGCAGGACAACGAATTTGAATGGCCGGATGATCTGAATGAACGAATCGCCGAACTGGCTCAATACGTTGACACGGCACTTGATCAGATTGATCGCGTACGAAACCAGGACCTGACCCAGTTGGATGGTGATTTCTCCAAGCTGGAATCGGTCCGCCCCGAGCGTGTTGAATATCTGGCAGACCTGCGCAGGAAGCTGGATACAAGCATTCGCCTGGACATCGAGAAGAAGATTCTGGAAGGCATAAGCGTTGCATCGGCCGACGAGCTTCGCGGAAAACTGGATGTCATCCTGACGCAATTGGCGGCAAATGAGGAGAACTTGCGGTCCTTGAAGGAAAGTATCGATGCATTCCCGCAACGGCGTCAGGGACTTGGTGACCGTGATCTGACGAATCTGCTGAGGGACGAGATTCTTGAAGTCCTGCCGTCTGAGCTGAACCGGCTGTCAAATCTCGTACTCGAGATTTCTCTACTTCAAGCTGAGGCCCGGGCAGACAGCGTCCAACTGGCCGACGTCAGCCTCAGCGAAGAACGGGCCTACCAGATTGCCCGCTGCATGCGACGCGACCTGATGAACGCAAGAGCAACACTTGTTGATCGCTGGCGGCAGATCGAATTTGTTGCCGATCAGCTTGAGTCACAGGTCGATATCGAGTTCGGCGGCAGCATCGCCAATGAAGGTGACAACCCGTTCGACTTCCGTGGAGACCTCGGCGAGCTGAATGCCAGTTTGCGAATCGACGCTCCAATCAACCGGCTGGCTGAACGAAATGACTACCGCCGGACTCTGGTCAGGTACCAGCAGGCACGGCGAAGCTTCTACCAGTTCGAAGATGAAATCAAGCGAAACCTGAGGCAGACTCTGCGAACGGCTGAACTAAACAAGGTCCTGTTTGAGATCGCGCGAAATTCGGTGAAGCTGAGTATCAGCCGTGTTGAAGCCGCCCGCCTGAGACTTGAACAACCGACAGCGGTAGGTGCGACACGTTCGTCACTCGGAGCCACGACCGCGCAGGACTTGACCAACGCAATTAATGGCCTGCAAACCGCTCAGAGCCAGTTCCTCAGCGTCTGGGTTACTTTTGAAGTGATCCGACGAAACCTGGACTTTGACCTGGGAACCATGCAGGTTGATGGCAGAGGTAGCTGGATTGACCCGGGAACCATTGATCAGGCGATCGGCTTGCGAGCCGCATCAGCAATGGGAATCGCACTTGATTGTCAGTTCTGCGATGGCGTTGATGTCATGATCGAAGAGGCACCCGAAGATCTCGATGCTGAGTTCGATACTTACGAGCAGTTTGACATCCGTCCTTCACTCGGAATCGATGGCACCGTAGGTGGCACGGAAAATGGCTCGGAAGGTCGAAACAACTACGTGCCTTCGACTCCGACCGAACAGCGGCTACCGCTTCCCGATATGCTACCCGGCCCTCCGTCAGTACCGGAGTTGCCCATTCAAGCGGAGCCGGATCTGGCACCACCTGTTTCATTAGATCCCGTCGGGGTCTCATCTACGGACTCTTTTCAGAGGCCGGTTATGGACATTTTCCCGCAACAGCCTGGAATCGGCTCGCCAAGGTGGTATGCCGTGTCGGAACTGAGAAGTGAACAGGAGGGTCCGCAAGTCCGGCTGGCAAACGTAGTGCAGACCGAAGCACCGTCGGACTCAGATTCAAGAGTAGCCGGGACGGTCCGACCAGCAGCACTCACCGAATCGCTCGAGAACTCGTCGGCCGATCCCGCGCAAGCCGTCCAGGCCTCCCTTGAAACCGCCGCGGACGGGAACCTAAATGCTGCACCCGCGTTCCCTTCGGATTCCGAGCCAGCGCAACCCCTGCCTGAATACTCAGTCGATCCCATGCCGGAGTTCCAGCCTCTGCAAACTCCTGTGGAATTCGATCAGACTGACGTTTCCGGGAAGGAAGAACTCAGAGTCCCGGAGGAAAATCCGATTCCCACTGCTTCAAGCCCGCTGCTGCGAGCACAGGTTTCAGGTCCCGTCTCGACGGTCACTTTTGAACAGCCCCTGCCTGCGGGCACTGTCAACGAAACCGCAAATGTGCCGGAATTCACTTTGCCGCTGGCCAACGATATTCCGACCGAAGATAGCCCTGACGTACCTGTCTGGTGGCAGGGGCAAAGCCAGCTTGAGAACAGGTAATATCAGGCAATCGGTGATTTCTGGGTTTCCAGCGCCCTGTCGACCAGTTGAGATTCAATCTCATTGGTCGAAGACTCATCGATGAAAACGGTCTCAAAACATCAGGCCTTACGAACTGATCGCCCGCTGCTATTTCCCGGGATTCCAGCTGGTCGGCAAGGTCCTCTTTCTCCTCCTATCGCAGGGGAAGTTTGCTGCTGCAGTGATTTGAAGTGCCGTTTTTGCGGTTAGTAGCGGCTAAAGACGGCAACCGCGTTCTCTGATCTCGTTTCCACGAATTGAAACGGATGGACCCGATTAGAATAGGTCGATCCTTTCAAATGTGTTCTGCTATGGGTTTGACCCACAGATCCGGCTTCGATCAGTCTATATCGAACGCTCTGCCGTATTACACTGCGACTGCCTTTTGTCTTTGTTTGAGCTTTCGAATCCTATCCAGGAATAAAGAATGGCTACCCGTATTTCCAGACGCTTGTCTTCAGCCTCGCAATTTTCCAGGGGCTACCGTTCACCGAAATCCGGTGCTGCAGTTCCGCTGGTCATTCTTGTCGTGGCTGCCCTGATTCTCGCAGGCGGAACGGCGTATTTCGTCCTCGGTAACAAGAATACTGAATCGCTCACCGATGAAATGGTCTTCGCCTCAGTGACCGAAGGTGAGTTCGTTTCACAGGTGCTGGATCAAGGTGAAGTTCAAAGCAGCGAGAACGTTGAGATCCGGTGTGAAGTTCGGGCCAGAAGTGGCACCCTCTCAGTCATTGAGGTCTGCCCGGAAGGCTCAATGGTATCTGAAGGCGACTTTCTTGTCCGACTCGACTCAAGTGCGTTCGAAAAAGAACTGCAGCAGCAACGCATCAAAGTAACAGCAGCCGAAACTGCAAGAATCCAGGCCAAAGCAGCCGTCGACGCCGCCATCGCAACCGAGCGCGAATACATCGAAGGGATTTTTGAGGAAAACAAAAAGCAGATCGAGAATGAAATCTTTGATGCCCAGAGCCAGATCGAGACAGCTGGACAGGACCTGAGCCAGGCGGAAGCCGTTTACGAATACACAAGTAAACTACTAAGTCGGGGATTCGCGACCGAACTGGAGCTCGAAGCCGACGGGTTTGCAGTTACGAAAGCTGAACTCGCACTCGCGCGAGGAGAAAATGCCCGTGAGCTGGCAGAAACCAAAATGCGCGTCTTGACGGAAATTACGTTCGTCAAGGAGACAGTTCAACTTCAGGCGGACATCGAAGCCGCCAATGTCAAATACAACAACGAGATCGAAGCTCTTGAAGTCGAAAGAGGTGAGCTGGCAGAAATCGAAGAACAGATTCGCAACTGCACAATCGTTGTCCCCGAAGGCGTTTCGGGCCAGGTTGTCTACGCCAAGGAATCATCCCGCGGAGGCAATGACTGGGTTCTGGAAGAAGGTACTTCAGTTCGTGAGCGTCAGGTTCTGATCCGCCTTCCGAATCCGGAAATGATGGAGATCAAGGCCTCAATTGCGGAACAAAGCATCACACTGGTTCGAGCCGGCATGCCGGTTTCTATCGAAGTTGACGCGTTGACTGGCCCACCCCTTCAGGGAATCGTCACCAAAGTCAATCAGTACGCCGAGTCAAACGGTTGGATGAGCAGTTCGATTCGCAAGTATGCCGTCTTCATCAAGATTTTTGATCCGAGCCAGGATGCCGAACCATCGGAGATCATGGTTAATCAGTTCAACGCACTGAAACCGGGAATGAATGCTTCGGTCAACATCCAGGTTCAGTATGAGCCAAGTGGATTACTGGCTCCGATCCAGACGATCTACACGGTTCAGGACAGGTCCTTCTGCCTGGCAAGAACTGCTGACGGCAATCTCGAGACCCGTGAAATCGATATCACAGGCAACAACTCACGTGAAGTTATGGTCGCTTCGGGTGTCGTTGAAGGTGAAGAACTTGTCATGAATCCGGGTGCCTTTAAAGAACTGATGGATTTGCCGGATGTCACTTACGGCAGACCAATTGAAATCGATCGGGAACGTCTCGAAACAGCGGCTGAAGATCTTGAAGAAGAAGCCGCGACCGGAGCTACCAGCGAAGAGGCCGGTGGTGGTCAACGAGGTGGTGGGCCGGGCAGAGGCGGCCCGGGCGGTAGCGGTCAAGGCAGTGGCGGCCCGGGCGGCGGAGGTGGCGGATTCAGCATGTCCGGCATCATCGACCGGATCATGGAAGCCGACACCAATGGCGACGACAAGCTTGACGCCGACGAAATCGCCGCGATGGACAGCCGGATGGCTGATCGCGCTCCTGACTGGGACTCCAACGGAGACGGTGAACTGACGAGAGACGAAATCGAAAAGGGTATGGAAGCCGCCATGCGTCGATTCCAGCAAGGCGCTGGAGGCGGCGGACCGGGCGGGAGCCAATAAGAGATGATTCAGAAACCTCAAACTCAGAATCCACAAACCGAGGCCGGCTTTGCCGCCCAGATCCGCGACCTGAAGAAGTTCTACTTTCTTAAAAGTGAAACTGTTCAGGCGCTGCGCGGCGTGTCGTTTGACGTGCCCAACGGTGACTATGTCGCCATCATGGGCCCGTCCGGATCGGGAAAAAGTACGTTGCTCAACCTGCTCGGCTGCCTCGACAGGCCGACTGAAGGCGCATTCGTGCTTGGCTCTGATGACGTCGCGAATATGAGCGATGACGAGCTGTCCAATATCCGTGCATCCCGGATCGGTTTCGTGTTTCAGTCTTACAACCTGATCCCTCAGTTGACCGTTGTCGAAAACATCGAAGTACCGCTGTACTACCTTGGAAAACTGAACACTGCCAGCCGTCGTAGATGCATCCAGCTGGCAACCATGGTCGGACTGGGTGAACGGCTGGATCACCGGCCTACGCAACTGTCCGGTGGTCAGCAGCAACGTGTTGCGATTGCCAGATCAATGGTCAATGACCCCTACTTCATCCTCGCTGACGAAGCCACCGGTAACCTCGACTCGGTAACCACCGACGAGATTCTGGCGATATTCCAGATGCTCAATGATGAAGGAAGAACCATCATCATGGTCACCCACGAGGATGACGTCTCGCAGCACGCCAAAAGAATTATCCGCCTGAAAGACGGCGAGATTCAGGTGGATCAGCCGGTCGAAAACCGCGTGACGTTCTCACCGGAACGAATGGAAGAAATCAGCCGTAACGCAAATGTGGATGCACTCGAATGATGCTTTTTAGGACGTGGGCACTGGGCATCAAAAGCCTGCTGCTACACCCGATGCGTTCAGCATTGACGGTGCTGGGTATCTTTATCGGCGTCGCCAGCGTCATCTGGCTGCTCGCAATCGGAGAGGGCTTCAGTAAAGAAGCTTCCCGGCAGATTGAAGACCTCGGCGCCGACAACATCATTGTTCGAAGTGTCAAACCACCTGATTCCAGTGGCGCAAACTTCCGCCAGATCGACGCCTTCGGCGTAAAACGTGATGAACAGCGGCTGATCGAAACTACGATCCCCAACGTTCGCGACGTTCTGCCAATTCGCGAACTTCCGCAGAAGTTTTCATCTGACAGCCCGGGAGTAAAGCCGGTCGATGGACGGCTGGTCGGTTGCACTCCGGAATATGCTGAAATCATGCGGCTGGAAATCGAGCGAGGTCATTTCCTGACCGGGCCGGAAGTCAGCGACAAACTGCCCGTGTGTGTGATTGCCGGTCCGCTCGCGCGAAAGCTGTTTCCATCAGAAGACCCGCTCTTTAATCAGATCTACCTTCCGGAAAAGAAGGCCTACTACGAAGTTGTCGGGGTTTTGAAAGACCGGAATGCGACTGCCGCAATCGGTGGATCTCTCGCAGCTCAGGACTTCTCTCTGGACATCTACATCCCGATCACCAACATGCGTGCGCGAATGGGTGATCGCGAAATGAAGCAGACCGGTGGTTCGTTTTCCGTGAAAGAATTCGAACTCTCCCAGATCACGATTCGCGTGGATGGAGTTGACAACGTTCCACGGACAGCCGAGCTCATTAACGCCACCCTGTTCATGGATGACACCGAACGACAGGACATTGCAGTCGTAGTGCCGTTTGAACTGCTCGAACAGGCAAAAACCCAGCGAATGATGTTCATGATCTGTATGGGAATGGTCGCAGCGATTTCGCTTGTTGTCGGCGGCATCGGCATTATGAACATCATGCTCGCCACCGTTACCGAGCGAACGCGTGAAATCGGAATCCGTCGTGCTCTTGGTGGAAAACGCAGTGACATCACGCAACAGTTTCTTGTGGAGACGATTTCGCTGTCCGTCCTTGGCGGCGGTATCGGAATTCTCGGAGGACTCCTCTGCCCTGTCATCGTGACGGCCGTGCGAAATTTGATTTTTGATTTCGCACCGAAGTTCTACGACAGCCTGCCGCCGGTGGCTCAAGTCGTAAAGCCGGAAATTGTTCCGATCTCCATTCCGATTGCTTTCGGCATCAGTGTCGTCGTCGGAGTACTCTTTGGGATCTACCCCGCGATGCGTGCGGCGCAGATGGATCCGATCGAGGCGCTGCGTCACGAATAGGAAAGATCTTGTAATCAGGATCGGCTACGCAGGATCGTTCTCCGCAGGTTTTTCGACTGCGTTGGATCTTCACGTCTGAAGCGACCTCACCGAACAGCCTGGTTATGTTCAAGTGCCCGGCGTTCTCAAGTGTCCGGCGCTTCGTTGCGCTGGCGCTAAAGCTCGACTTGCGGGAAAATCACAGTTTGCGGGATAGTCACCGTCGCACCTGAAGTCGTCAGCCGTTTAGCGCAACTTTCTGACTGTGTGCGAGGTCCAGTCCGGGAAGATCCAGCCGGCCTTCAACGTACCAGATCATTTTCCGGCGGTTGCCGAGATCCACGGTGAATCCAGCGACTTCCAGTGAAGTTCCCGATAGCCACCCTGCCCCGCTCTGCTGCTGCAAGCTACCGGCCGCAGGCGTTGGCAGTTGAAACTTGAACGACTCCGTCGTCCCCGCATGAAGCGCGCCCTTGAGCGGGATATTCTCTTCAAAACGATAGACTTCCTCTCGCCTCGTTTTCATGTCGCCGTCATGATCCCGCTCGCGAAATTCCTCGTAACCGATGAGGCTCACAAACAACCGCCTGGGCTCGAGTGGCTTTCGAATTTCCAGATCGAGCGTCCCGGTAATCGTATCGCCGCAGTTATAGCCGCCTTTGTCGAGAGCGATGCTCAGTTTTCCTTTTCCGGCTTTGACCAGATAAACGCCACCGACGACCAGCCCGATGACAACAAGTACTGCAACGACGATTCCGATAAATGGCAACATTGCTGTAACGCGCTCCTCAGACGGGTAGACACCAATAGATAGGCGCATCGTACAGGATTCCAACCTGAGTGATGAGCCAGATAACACCGGCTCTATTCGCGATCTACCGCGCAATCCCGGGAGAATCCATTTCCGGCCGCCGAATATTGCTGAAAGAACGGCTGTATTACCGGATTCCTGTCGTTGGACATTCGAGACAAATGAACCCGGAACCAGGTTTAAAAACGGCTGATCAAAGTGTTCACAGAATTCAGCTTCTGCGCCAATCGCTGACGTGTCGCCTGATTGGCGTCGTCATTGAACACAACTTCCCAGAGTGTTGCCCAGTCTTCGCGGGGATTATGCCGGGAGTAGTTTCTTACGAATTCCGCGTCGGCTCGATACCACCACTCACCATCCCCTGACAAGCGGTAATTGCTCGAGTTCGGATTGGTTTCACGCCAGTTGGAAATTGCCTTGAATGAGTTGAATAGATTTCCAAGGTCATTGAACCGCGCCGTCATTTCCAACTGAGAGTCCCATGAATGTGCAATCTCATGAGCGACACTGTCAACGCGGATTTCATTCTGGGCGGTGTTATCCTCATTCCATTCGTAGTAGAGGATAAATCTGTCGTAGGTTCGCTCCACTGACGTGGAACCGTTTGGAAAATGAGTCGTAACGGTATTGGTTCGCAGACGGTTCAGCGCGATGTTCGAATCAGGACCGTGTTTCTCATAGACAACCGGATCAGTATCCAGCGAATCCCGCAGGATTGAGTTGTTTCCGGTGACGACTTCCATACGCTCGAAACCACGATCAATGATTTCGATCTCCTTGTTTGTCCAGCTATGAGTGACGTTCTTGAACAGCATCCGCGCGTCCTGCGATGCTGCGTCAGTCACCACGTCGCCGGTCCACATCAGGAAGCGGTCGCTCTGTGTTCCGCCGGTCAGCCGGTCGCCGCCTCCCGTCCCGCCGAACAATGCATCTTTACCTTGCCCGCCTTCAAGGATGTCCCTGCCGCCTTCTCCGAACAGGCGGTCGGAATCACGATCGCCGATGAGCCTGTCGCCACCCGAACCACCGTAGAGCAAGTCGTTCCCGTCACCTCCGGACAGGAAATCATCTCCTGAATAACCTCTCAACAGATCCTGACCGGCTTCTCCGAAAATCCGGTCCGCTCCATCATCTCCGAACAAAGAATCGTTGGCGTTTCCACCACGTATCTCATCGTTGCCTTCCTGGCCTCGGATCTCATCCTCTCCATCATTTCCGAACAGAATATCGTTGCCGATACCGCCTTTGATTACATCGTTTCCGCTGCCGCCATACACGCGGTCACTCCCGCTCGAAGCGTTAACGTTGTCGTTTCCTGATCCGGCGTAAATCAAGTCGGCCTGGGCGCCGCCATCAATAACATCGTTACCGCTGTCGCCATGAAGCGTATCTTCACCGCCGTTGCCGTAGAGCGTGTCATTGGAATCTCCGCCACGAATCACGTCATTGCCGTCTTTGCCGGACAGCCGGTCAATTCCGGTGTTTCCTTCGATCTGATCGTTACCGGCTCCACCGTCGATGACGTCGTTACCACTATGACCGAACAGACGGTCATTGCCGTTTCCACCCAGGATTGAATCAAACCCATCCCCTCCGTAGATCGTGTCATTGCCATCACCCCCGGATACGATGTCACTGCCGGCTACGGCCTGGATTGTGTCGTTTCCTGAACCACCATCGATGATGTCTCTCACCTCTCCACCGAATATCAGATCGTTTCCACTTTCACCTTGAATCCGGTTTTCACCACTGCCACCGTAGATTACATCCGCGCCGACACCGCCAAGAATCGTGTCGTTTCCGCCGTCTCCAGCCAGACGATCAACACCGCCTTTTCCAAGAATCCGGTCGTTACCGTTTCCGCCATCAATTCGATCATTCGCCGGACCGCCGATCAGAATGTCAGCCCCGTCATGACCGACCAGACGAGACGACACATTGACTTCGTTTCTTACGTAGTCATTGCCGTCAAACCCCCGAAACAGAATGCCACTGACATCCGCATAGTCAAAAACCTGCGATCCGAATCCCTGCAGTGAAACGCGAAAACTCGTTTCGTTGACCTGAACGATGGTGGACGTGTCGTCACCTGAAGTTCCGTCGATATGAACTTTCGACGTGGGTACATCAAAAGAAATTCCGGCAAGCAATTGGCGTGGCTCAAGCCGGTAATCAGAAGCAAACGCCGAATGCGCTCTGCAGGAACGCTTCTGACGGTGCTGGTTGGTCAGTTGTTTGAACCAGTAGGAAGGTTTCCTGGCAAGGCATCTAACAGCCTTGCTGATGCTCGTAAACATTCGTCTCGTCCGACGTCTCAAAGGTGGGGAGCGCACAACTCATGCGGCACGCTGCGGGACAATGTTGGAAGTAGACGAGCGAGGATGTCCTGCAACGGAGCCAACCGTGCTACGTGAATCATACGTCCGAATTCCCGGAGGAACCGGCTGATTTACGAACAATTCACGAAACAGGTCGCTGCTTTCTGTATACAAGCATCGACGAAAGTTGTCACGCCGCTTGAACAGTACGAAAACATACGGGTAGATCGTGCTGTCGTTTTCGCAAAGAAGAAGCCTTGTCCGGGAGACTAACCGGCAGGACTCATCTGGGTGATCGGCCGGCGTGCGCGGCCCTCAATGGCGTCGAGAATCGCACCAAGTACCCGCTGAGTTTCGATAGGCTGGCGATCGCTGGCGTTGTAACGGTCATACTGCAACTGGATTTGCTGCGTCGTCAGAAGAACGCCTGACACTTCCACCGATCTGCCGAAGGCTTGAGCAGCCGCCTTCCGGTCATCAATTGCCAGGCCGTTCTGGCTGGCAAAATTGACCAGTTCCTGTTGAGCACTCGGGGTACCCAGACCCGCCAGCACATTACTTGAATGCACCGCAAATGTAGGCGTATAAAGCATGCGTACCAGTGCTGCCTCGTGGCCACCAAGCTCATAGAAGCTGTATGCCTGACGATCATTGGCAACCCTGGCCAGCCACCGCATAGCGACATCGGCATGAATTCGCCGTTGTTGAGGAGTCACCCCCCAGGGTTGTGCCAGCCTTCGGAGCTGACGCATGTGCGATGCCATATCGTCCTGATCAAAAGTCGCAGGTAGCACGATCAGGAACGGGTCGTTCTGAAGCACGCGCTCAACTCGTCGCTTCGTGAAATCATCATGAACAAGCATACAGACTGGAGTTCGTTTTGTTCGCCAGTCCGAACGAAGCTGCTGAGCCAGCTCAATGTAATCCGGCCGCGCCATCGAGTCAGTGATGAAGATCGCTTCGAAATCGGGATTCGTGGTCGCTGTTTTGAGCAGGTCTCGCCCTGAAGATGCTATGGCAGGATAAACCCCCGATGGTCCGAGCGAGGTTGCGTAGGTCTGCGCGATGGCAACGCGCTGGTGCCCCACCAACGCAGCGCCACCACCTTGTGTACTGGCGAGAAAAACAGCCAGCGACGTCATGTAGCTGCTGCCGGTGTAAGCGGTTTTCGGATCGATCTGAGCAATGGCTTCGAAGGCAGCAAACTGAAGATGCCGGTCTCCCGATAGCAAAGCGTCGATGAGGATACCTTGCCGCCCCAGGCTTGAAGTGACTTGATTAATACTTCCGATCTGCTGAAGCAGTTCACAAGCACCGCATGCCGCCGGAATCAGATTCATTTCCATTGCCGTTGCGAGGACGTTGGCAACGTCGTCAGCGTTGACTTGCCCGAGCACGGGCTGGAAATGTTGAACAGGCACCTTGATGTTCGGTCCGTTCTGACGCTTGAAAGACTCGAGTTCTGTGAGGAGGTAAAGCTGGCGGTTTCTTCGTTCCTGAGGTTGAATTTCCACCAGATCACGGGCCCGCTCTGCAGCCATCATCTGCTGCGCTGTGGCTCGTGGAACAAGCAGTTGCTCAAGTCGTTTTGTTGCTGAATTCCAACGCCATAGTTCGACCACCGTATTATGATCACCGGGTAATCGCCGCACGCCTGTCAGATAGTCGTTTGCGCGCTGGTAGAGCCTTTCGGCAGCAAGAGTACGGTTTGCGACGACGTCGTTCTGGTTTTCCATCGACTCCAATGCAAGTCTGCGAACCTCTTCGGAAACGCGAGTCGAAAGGTAGACCCGAAGCATGGCGTCGGACGCCTCGCTTGAGGGATATGCCTCCAGAGCACGTACAGCTTCCAGCTGAACCTGCGCATCGTCACTATGAGCTGCTCCAACGAGCGGACGAACGGCCGTCTCACCCATGTTCCTCAAAGCTCCACGAATAAACGGATATTCGTTAACCCTACCTGCATCGGTGAAGACATGAATCAGTTCCGCTGTTGCTGGATTTCCAAGCCTTCTCAATGCACGGAATGCCTCAGACCGCAACGAAATATTGTCGTTGCTTAACCCTCGAATTAAACCGTCGATCCGCTCCGGCGCAGTGGCCGCGCGGCGCGCGCCGCTTAGAACCATCGCTGCCAGTTGCGTCCCTTCAGGTTGCAGAAAATCGCTGGAGTGGATCTCAAAAAAGAAATTCACGCCGATCACCTGCTCCAACTCGAACATCGTTTGATCAGGAGGAGAAAGCTGGATGAGCCTCTGCATGTAAAAGCGGGCTTCGTCGTACTGTTCGATATCGTTGAGGGTGCGCGCGACACGCGCGAGCTCCATTGCTGTCGTCGGGTTGCTGTTGCGCACCGATTCGATGACTAACCGAACAGGCTCAGGCAATGACGGATCAATCGCCGCTTGTTGCCCCTGCACCGCTGATTGGCCGCCTTGTGCGGGTGCCGCGCGATCAGGCCCCGTTGAACCCGACCCAAATGGATTGTTTTGCCCGAACGGATTGTCCTGGTTGCCAGAGGGCGCGGTACCGCCAAATGGATTGTCCTGGTTGCCACCACCGAAAGGGTTGTCCTGCGCAGATGCAAGCACAGGAAATGCAAGCAGAACAACGGCGAGAGTCACTGCAATAAGCTGCGAAGCGCTGCGCGTTAACAGTGCGCGGCATATAGAATTGCGGTGAATTAGCTTGGTCATGTTCATGAAACGATGTGTTGGCGAGTGGGCTAGACTTTCATCGACCATCCGGCGTGGCGCACAACAAGCATGAAACGAACAGTTGACTTTCATCGGACGGTGCACCTGAAGCGGTCGTTGAGGATCGACCAGTTGTCAGAAATGAGTCGTCTGCACGCTCTGAACGGGTTAGTCCGATTGTAGTTAAAGCGGGATCAGGTCGGGCAATTCCCGACCGAAATGAGGCCAAAAAGCAGATTCGACCCGCTGGCGATTCCAGTGACTGGCAGCTCCAGAACGGCCCGGCTAAACGTTCAGCGGATCCAGCCTGCTCGTTCTCATCAGCTTACCGGCGAACGATCCTGCTTTGCGGATTGCGGCCCACCGGCCGATTGCCAATGTGGAAAACTGCTTGATAACCTTCGATGCCGGACGGGGCAGTTAATCAATTCCCAGTTTTTGCTGCCACGCTTTGACTTGTTCTGCCACGAGATGCGGAGCCGTCGAGCCCTCGCTCTGAAACGCCTCCACAGCACGGCGGGTTCCCAGTACTTCGAATACGGATTGGTCAATCGATGCTTCAACTGCCTGAAAGTCCTCCAGCGTCAGACCGGCCAGAGGGACATTTTTTGCGGTCGCCTGCCGGACGAGACTGCCGACGAGATGGTGCGCTGTTCTTTGAGGGATTCCTTTCTTGATGAAGTGCTCCATCAAAGTCGTCGCATCGAGATAGCCGAGCTCAATTCGTTCCGAGATGCAATCGCGTTTGAGGCTCGCACCGGCGACCAGCGGTGCGGCGAGTTCGAGACAGCTTGCCACCGTGTCAAACGCGTCGAATACCGCGGGCTTGTCTTCCTGCAGATCACGGTTGTATGCAAGTGGCAGCCCTTTGGTCAGCACCAGCAGCGTTTGCAGGGCGCCGATCACTCTCGCACTTTTTCCGCGAGTCAATTCAAGGACGTCCGGGTTTATCTTCTGCGGCATGATGGACGATCCGGTGCAGAAGTCCTGTGGCAGATCAAGGAAATCAAACTCCACGGTCGACCAGAGGATCCATTCCTCTGCCCACGCACTGAGGTGAATCCCGATCACTGAAAGGCAGAAAACAAACTCAAGGGCAAAATCGCGATCGCTCGAGGTGTCGAGACTGTTTCGCGTAAAACCTTCAAAACCGAGTAGCTCTGCCGTCTTCGCTCGATCAACAGGCATCGTCGTGCCGGCAAGCGCCGCCGTTCCGAGACTTGAAACGGCTGTCCGGCGCCGGCAATCCATCAGTCGATGACGATCACGTTCAAGCTTTTCGCACCATGCCAGCCAGACATGAGGCGCGAGTACAGGTTGAGCGCGGCGAAGGTGAGTGTATGCCGGAACGATGACATCAGCGTCATCGCTGCAACGTCCTACAAAGGATCGCTGCAGATCGACCAGTAAACCGTCGATCCGGTCAATCGCTTCGCAGACCCACATCCGGAAATCGGTGGAAACCTGGTCGTTGCGACTGCGTCCGGTATGAAGCTTTCTGCCGACGTCTCCAATCCGGTCAATCAGCGCCTGTTCGATATTCATGTGAATATCTTCAAGCTGTTCGCGCAGCTCAAACGTACCGGCTTTGAGTTCGGCAAGGATCTCCTGAAGCGCACTTTCGATCGCGTCTCTTTCGTCAGAAGTGATTATTCCCTGAGCCGCCAGCATGGTTGCGTGGGCAATACTGCCGTGGATGTCCTGCCGGTAGAGTCGATGATCGAAGCTGATACTCTCCGAGAATTTCTCCACCCGTTTATCCACTGCTGCGGAAAAAGCCCCGCTTCGACTGAGGCTGTCGTCGTTATTTCTTTTGTCGCCCGATTCGGTCACACTTTTACTTTCATTCCGTTTGATTTTCCGCCAACTGTGCTTGTGTGGTCACAGCCCGGTCGATTGCGCCAGCCAGGATCAACGTTTCCAGTTTCGTCTCCGTGTGATTTCTGCGCTGCGCGGTCATCGTAAACCTGCAAAAAATCAGTGTCAAACCGCCGTAACCGCGCTTTTTGCGTGATGAATTCGCATTAACTCAGCATCCGGCGACAGATATGATAAGAGTTGATCCTTCAGTTGTTTTGGAGTGGAATCCCTGATGTCTCGTTCGCTTTACCTGCTCATCGCGTTCCTTTGTCCGGCAGTGTTTGCTCTGGCCATTTCAAGTCCGGCCAGCGCACAGGAAACGGGAGCTTCAGAAGCTCCAGTCGAAGCCAATGCAGCTCAGGAACAACAGCAACCGGCTGTCCCTCCACTGCCTCCCATGCCGGAGCAGCAGAACTCCCCGGCTCCGCTAACCCCTCAGGAAGAGACGCAGGAACCAGCGGGCGGCGATTCGACCGAGGCTAGTGAGCCGGAATCACTTGAACAGGACGAACGGACGGAAACGCTGGTCGAACCGGCTGGGGATGATGTAGAGGTAACCGACTCGCCGGAGACGTGGTTCAGCATCGACCCCGCGGCCGCCGGTGCAGTTTTCAAAATGCCTTCGGCTCCAAGAGAAGTCCAGCGTGAATTCACGCTGCCCGGCGGACAGATCAGGCAGGTCAACATGTTTCTGTCCAGCTTTCACGATGAAGAGACGTCCATCGTTTTGTCGTACCATGATTTGAACGAAGAGCCTCAGAACAACAACCGGATCACGACGGTGCTGGACGGCGCTGTACGAGGGGCGGTCGCCAATGTGCTTGGCAGTGTCGAGTCACACAATCCAATCCGGATCGGACGGCATCATGCACGCGACTTTGTCTATTCTGCGGAGATCCAGGAGCAACCGATCAAGATTGCAAGTCGTGTCATTCTGGTCGGGAGCCGCGTCTACTCGATGGCCGTCGTCATGAAAACGGAAAATTACGACACTGGATTCTGCAGCGGATTTTTCGAGTCATTCCAGCTGAAAGCCGGCGGAGCCGGTAACAATTAGGGTTTGCCCGTTGTCCACCTCATTGCGCTGATCCGGCGGTCAGGAAATCAGCTGGTTATTCAGGCGGCCGGTAAGCGGTATCACATGGGCCGATCCATGCGGGCTGACAGAATCGGCTGGTAAAAGGTATCGTAGGGAATTCCGGACGCCGGCACTGCCTTCCGCCCTGCCTCCCGATTTCGAGACGCCGGCGAAACTGACCCCGACTGAGATGGATAGCCTGTGGGCATTCTTATTCCGTTTTTTGTAATCTTCTTTTGCTGCCTGATTATCTGGCGCGCCTGCGATGGATTCGAGATTGGATCTGAATACATCGGACGCAATATGTCCGAAGGGGTCCGCGGCGGCACCATCAACGCGATTTCGAGTTCACTTCCCGAGCTGCTGACGACGCTCATCGCGCTTTTTTATCTGCGCAACGAAGACGGATTCTCAGTCGGGCTTGGCACGACTGCCGGAAGTGCACTGTTTAACGGCATGATTATCCCGGCCGTTTGCATTCTGGCGGTTGTGGGCTCAGTGGTTCTCGGGACAAAGGTCACATCGGTCAACGTCTCGACCCGCGTTCTTCTACGTGATGGCCTGACGTTGATCTTCTGCGAAATCGTCCTGATTCTGATGATCAATGGAAACACGCTTTACTGGTGGCAGGGCCTGGTCCTGATGCTGCTTTACTTCGCGTATTTCGGCTACATGATTTTCGGAACCCGGCGAGTGGAATCATCAGCTCCCGGCGTTGATGACGATGAAGACGACGAGGAAGAGGGCACCCCCGGCATGTGGGGTCAATTTTTCTACTGGATGTCTCTGGGCCCTCTGCTCGATCTCGAATCAATGTTCGTCAAGGAACACCACCGCGAGCAGATTCGAAAAGAAGAATGGAATGGATGGCCGATCATGCTGACGTCAGCTGCTGTGATCGGTATTGCCTGCTGGGCTCTGGTCTGGGCATGTGAAGCTCTCGGCTCGGGTCCGGGCAATGAACTGCATCAGAGTTACAGTTTCCTGGGACAGGAACTTTCAGGAATCGGGATGCAGACCATGTTTGTGGCGGTGATTTTCGCCTCGATGGCCACCAGTGTTCCTGACACCGTCATGTCCATTCGTGACGCGCGAGACGGTGACTACGATGATGCCGTTGCAAACGCGCTGGGAAGTAACATTTTTGACATCTGCTTCGCACTCGGTTTCCCGCTGTTCCTGTATACGTTGCTCTTCGGCGAACTGCATATGGAGCCGGATATTGCAATGCTCAGCAGCGAATTGAGATTCCTGCTGCTGATTCTGACGGTTGTGGGCTTTTTCGTTTATTTGATCGGCAAACGAACGACAAACGAAGACGGCGCGGTATGTGTTCAAATGGGGCGTGGAAAAGCCGTTATTTTGATCGCTCTCTATTCTGTATTCGCCTTTTACGTTGTCAGCCGTGGTCAGGACGCCCAGTGGGCGATCGACGTCTCGGAAGTCATTGATGGCTGGCTTCAGGGGCTACCTGGTAAGGAATCCGCTGACTAGGGCGAACATCTTCGACAGATCGCGATATTCCGTTCGCAACAGCTCCCGCCGGACGATGTTCCCGGGCATTGTTTCCCGGCCTTCAAGGATCGAATTGCGATGCCGGATTCTCTGCGGTTCAGGTCCTTGAAGGATCACGCCAGAAGTTGGTACGCTTGGTAAATTTTGCACACCGATGTTTTGGCTGTGCGTCACCTCAAATGCCCGATCTGCCGGAAAACCGGAAAAGGATACCCGCGTGCCACGTCGAGACGACATCCAGAAGATTTTGTTGATCGGTTCAGGACCGATCGTCATCGGACAGGCCTGTGAGTTCGACTATTCAGGCACCCAGGCCTGCAAAGCCCTTCGCGAAGAAGGCTACGAAGTCGTTCTGGTGAACTCCAACCCGGCGACGATCATGACCGATCCGGATACGGCAGAGCGAACCTATATCGAACCGCTTACGTGGCAGGTGGTCGCCAAAATCATTGCCAGGGAAAAGCCGGATGCGTTGTTGCCGACGCTCGGTGGACAAACGGCTCTAAACCTCGCGATGGACCTTGAAAGACACGGCGTTCTCGAAGAACACGGCGTCGAGATGATCGGCGCGCGAGCCGACGTGATCGACAAAGCCGAGAACCGTGAGCGGTTTGCCGATGCGATGGCCAACATCGGCCTGTCTGTCTGCCGCGGCGAAACGGTCAACACGGTGGAGCATGCCAGAAAAGTTCTTGAAGAGATCGACCTGCCCTGCGTAGTCCGGCCGAGCTTTACGATGGGCGGCAGCGGTTCGGCTATTGCCTACAACCGGGATGAATTTGACAACCTCGTTCTGCAGGGACTCGATCAGTCGCCGACGACCGAAGTTCTGATCGAGGAATCGATCATCGGCTGGAAAGAATACGAGATGGAGGTCATGCGCGACCTCGATGACAACGTTGTCATCATCTGTGCGATCGAAAACTTCGATCCGATGGGTGTGCACACCGGTGACTCGATTACCGTCGCGCCGGCTCAGACCTTATCGGATAAAGAATATCAAAGGATGCGTGATGCATCCCTCGCGGTGATCCGTGAAATCGGAGTTGAAACAGGCGGATCAAATATCCAGTTCGCCTGTGAACCGGACACCGGGCGGATGATCGTGATCGAGATGAATCCGCGCGTCAGCCGCTCCAGCGCGCTGGCTTCAAAAGCCACCGGATTTCCGATTGCAAAGATCGCGGCCAAGCTGGCAGTCGGCTACCGTTTGTGGGAGTTGCCCAACGACATCACTCGCAAGACTCAAGCCTGCTTTGAACCGACAATCGATTATGTCGTAACGAAGGTTCCACGATTCACATTTGAGAAGTTCCCCGAAGCCGACGCAAAGCTGACGACTCAGATGAAGAGTGTCGGTGAAACGATGGCTATCGGCCGGACCTTCAAAGAGTCTTTCCAGAAAGCTCTGCGAGGACTTGAGGTCGGCTCCTTCGGCCTTGGATGCGACAAAGCCGATTTGTGGGGCACAGACGAGCAACCGGATGAAGACACGATTCATTCCAAGCTGATCGTCCCGAACTCGGAGCGACCATGGTTTCTGCGTTACGCTCTCAAAGCAGGAATGACGCTCGAAGAGATCTACAAATTCACAAAGATCGATCGATGGTTCCTGGATCATATTTCGGGCATCGTCGAACTCGAAGAAGAGTTGCGGGCACTTGAGAGCCCTGAGTCGATCGACACGCGTCTGTTGCGGAAAGCAAAGCAGTACGGATTCTCTGATCGGCAGCTCGCCACCATCTTTAATATGGTGGAATCGGAAGTGCGCAAGCTGCGGCTGGACGCAGGCATCGTCGCAACCTTCAAGTCCGTTGATACCTGCGCAGCCGAGTTCGAAGCCTTCACTCCGTATTACTACTCAACCTACGAAGATGAGGACGAAGTTCCGGCGAAGCCAACAGGCGGAAAACGGATCATGATTCTCGGTGGTGGTCCGAACCGGATCGGTCAGGGTATCGAATTCGACTATTGCTGCTGCCACGCCAGCTATGCGTTGAAGGAGATGGGAATCGAATCGGTCATGGTGAACTCCAATCCGGAGACTGTCAGTACCGACTACGACACCAGTGACCTCCTGTTCTTCGAACCGCTGACCGTTGAAGACGTCCTCAACATCTGTGACAGGGTTCAACCGGATGGAGTCATTGTCCAGTTCGGCGGCCAGACACCGCTGAACCTCGCACGGGCATTGTCAGCTCAGGGCGTTCCAATTATCGGGACGAGCGTGGACACAATCGAAGCCGCGGAGGACCGCGAAAAGTTCCAGCAGTTGCTGGAAGAACTCGGTCTTAAACAACCCGCCAACGGCATCGCCCGTACGATGACCGAAGCCAGAAAGGTCCAGCAGGAAGTCGGCTTCCCGGCACTGGTGCGACCCAGCTTTGTACTCGGCGGCCGCGCAATGGAAATCTGCTACGACAAATCGCAGTTCGAACGTTTTGTCATGGAAGCGTTCCTGGTGGCACAGGGCCAGCCGGTACTTATCGACCGCTTTCTTGAAGGCGCGGTCGAAGTCGATGTGGACTGTATCAGTGACGGTACCGACGTCGTAATTGCCGGGATCATGCAGCACATCGAAGAAGCCGGCGTCCACTCAGGTGACTCCGCCTGCTCGATCCCGCCCTACACTCTCAGCGAATCGACACAGGACGAAATCCGTGAGGCCACCGTTGCAATGGCTCGCCACCTTAACGTCATCGGACTGATGAACGTCCAGTTCGCGGTCAAACCGGAAGAAGCCGGAGACGTCGTTTATGTACTGGAAGTCAATCCTCGTGCCAGCCGGACGGTGCCCTTCGTTGCGAAAGCCACAGGTCGCCCCGTCGCGAGTATTGCTGCCAAGGTCATGACCGGCCAGAAACTGGCTGACCTGGATTCACTTCAGGAGATCAAGCCCGAACACTACTCGGTTAAGGAAAGTGTATTCCCGTTCCGCAAGTTCGCCGGAGTTGACATCGTGCTCGGCCCCGAAATGCGATCAACAGGTGAAGTGATGGGAATCAGCGAACACTTCCCGATCGCATTCGCGAAAAGCCAGCTTGCTGCCGGTGTTGTACTGCCTGAATCAGGCCGCGTCTTTGTCAGTGTCAGCTCGCCTCACAAGGATCGCGCTGTTGTTGTTGCCAGAAGACTCCATGAAATGGGTTACGAGATAATCGCCACTCGCGGTACGGCCCAACGGCTTCAGGAAAATGACATTCCGGTCGAACTGGTCAACAAAATCATCGAGGGGCATCCCAACCTGATCGACCATATGAAAAACAATGCCGTCGATCTGATTCTTAACACACCCGGTGGTAAAGGCGCGCGAACTGACGAAGGAAGGATTCGCGCAACCGCGGTTCAGCACGGAATCCCCTGCATTACGACGATTGAGGCCGCTGAAGCGGTTGTCGATTCGCTCGCGGCGTTGCGAGAGCAGGAGATGGACGTGCTTTCGCTTCAGGATCGCTTCGCCCAACTTGCGCGAACCTGATATCGGCGAGCCGGATGATTACCGCGTTTATCCAAACGCCTAGCTAGCAGTTTTCTGCCCGGCATCGGTTATGCGCGTTCGCGTTGTCCGTATTTCCGGACCCATTTAAAATCCGGCGGTAGACTCCCCCGCCCCTCGTCGAACCAACGCTGATCAGCAACGTATGAAAATCGACAAACGTATGCAGCCGATTCAGCTGATTCTCTCCGACGTTGACGGAGTGATGACAGATGGTGGAATCACGTTTGACAACCAGGGAATCGAAACCAAGAAGTTTCACGTGCGCGACGGTCTGGGCGTAAAACTCTGGCAGCGCGCGGGAAACACATTCGGACTGATCACAGCCCGCTCATCACATATCGTTGAGCTACGAGCGTCCGAACTCGGTATTGAAATCGTACGTCAGGGGTCACAAGACAAACTTCCGGTTGCAACCAAGATCATGTCTGAACTCGGGTTTGAGCCGGAACAGGTTTGCTACATCGGTGACGATCTGTCGGATCTTCGCGTGCTCAAACATGTCGGTATGGCCGTGACCGTGGCAGACGGAGCTCCGGAAGTGAAAGACGCTGCTCACCTGGTAACGAAGGCGAACGGTGGTGAAGGCGCGATCAGAGAACTGATTGAAACCATTCTCAAGAGTCAGAAACGATGGAGTGAATTGCTGAGGATGTACGAGTAGATCACGAATTTCTTCGCGATCACGGGCCGCGATCTCCGGCCATCAGACAATTGAAACGACATTTGCAGAACCACGGAAAGGAATTCGAGTTTTGCCCCGCCGAATCAACCCGATTGCACTTTATCTGGTAAGTCTTGCGATATCGATCGCAGCGTACGCGGGATATGCGCAGTTCGCGGTTCCGGTGATTGAAGGTCCTCCCAATATTGTCAAACAAAGATCCGACCCGACCGCGGATTTACCCAAGGCAACCAACGAAACGACGGACAAGATCGCTTGGCTGTTTCACGAGGATTCGTGGGAGCGAAAAGGCTGCAACCGCATCATGTCGCCCCAGGGCATTCTCCTGTTCAGGGACTACCAGCCACGGGAAAACGGCCTGCTGGATGTCATTCCATTTACGATGATCCTCAACCCGGGTTCTGAATCAGAACCACCGACGGTCCTTCGGGCTGAAGACGGGGCAAGGCTGCAACTGGATGATTCCGAAACAGCAACACTGACCGGCAGCGGCAAACTGGAACAGGCTCAACTGGCAGGACGAGTCATTATCTACCGGCCTCCATCATCTGATGATAAAGACGACTCGCTGGAAATTATCACCAGCAATGTGCAAATCGATCAGCAGCGCGTATTCGCTCTTGAAGATGTGACATTTCGCTTCGGTCGCAACTCCGGAAGCGGTCGCAATCTGGCCATCGAGTTGATCAACACTTCAACCGGCGGACCCGGCAGCAACGGTGACCTTTCGGGAATTGACGGCTTCCGCAGAATCGAGCTCGCCTTCCTGCACAACTTGCGACTCGAACCGTCAGATGCCACTGTTGAAACTCTTCAGCCTCGATCCGCTGTTGACCAACCGGGGCCGTTATCCGGAGAGCGCTCGCCGATTGAGGTTTCCTGCTCTGGCGCATTCGTTTTCGACTTTGAACAGAACATGGCGTCCTTCAACAACCAGGTCATGGTTCGTGAGGACAGTGCCACGGGTGACAACCTCACTTGCGATCAGCTGATGCTTTACTTTGACGAGCAGGTTCCGGCTGAACCTGCGATAGAAGGCTCTACGCTCGAACGCGACCTCAAGTTAAGGCGAATGGTCGCAACGGGCTCTCCAGCCAGAATCAATGCGTCTTCCCGCAACTCCAGCGTCGAGGGAATGCGCATCGACTACGACATGCTTTCGGGCGAATTTGTCGCCAGCGGCGACGACGGCGTCGTCCTTGCAAATCCGGATTACCGTTTTGTTGCTAAAGACATTCACTACAAAATGCCCGGCGACGGAACCATCGGTCCGCTTGATGCCGGCGGCCCCGGTCGAATGATCAGCCGCGCCGAGTCGGGTCCGGACAATCCACAGGCTCGACCGTTTGAAGCAACATGGGCCGACATGCTGACGATCCGGTCTCTGGACAACGGCCAGCAACTGATCGAACTCGATGGTGATCCTATTGTCCAGCTTGAGGCCGGTACCCGAATTACATCCGACGAACTACGACTCTGGCTATGGCGAGTCGAATCATCGGATACGCGAGGAAACAAATTCACCGAATACCTGCCGGCGCGGATGTTTACCGAAGGAAACGTCGAAATCCAGTCGGATCAACTCTCTGGAACGGCGCGGCAACTTGTTGCAACGTGGCCGGGCCCGGGCACACGTCCGGTTCGCCCGGTTCAACTACCACGCGCCGTTGAGCCGGCTGGATATGAACAGACCCCTGCCCCTCAGCGCGGATTTGAACAACAGAATTTCGAGCAGCAGAACTTCCAACAACGCAATTTCGGATCGGGAGCGACTCCTCCTTCGTCACGATCATTCTCAGATCGCGGCGCATTCGGACCGCATTCAATTCCCGAAAACCGCGTTTCAGTCCGCCGGATGTCGTGGCAGGATGCTGCTCAGTACGGATACGACAACCGGGAGATCTACGAGGAAGTAACTCCGCAAGGCACACATGCTGTTGCGTCACCGGCTTCGCAACAATCACTTGAACCAGTAACCAGTCTGCGTCAGCCTGTTTCTCAGGCAGGGTTTGAACAACAGGCACAAACGCACACCGTGTACGTCCCTTCTGCCACGCAGCAACAGGAAGCCAGCCCTCCGCGGCGGTTCCGTTTCGATGGCGATTCCGTTGAGGTCCTTCTAGGTCACATGGACGATGGTTCCCCGGTTCGCGACCTGGTGATTGATGGCAACGTTCTCGTCAATGAAATCCAGACGCGCAGCGAAACACCACTGAAGATATCCGGCCGCAGGATGCACATGGTTCCCACGACCGATGACATGTTCACGTTACATGTAACGGGAACTGATCTCGATCAGGCGGTTGTTGACGCAGGCCGTCTGCGACTATCCGGTGCTGACATCAGCCTGGATCAAGCGGCTAACCGGATAGACGTTGACGGCCCGGGTGAGATGTCGCTGGAAGGCGCAGCTACCGGGCGGGCAAATTACGGTGATGAAACCTCCCTCGATGTCGCCTGGCAGGGGTCGATGGAGTTTGACGGACGACGGATTCATATCGAACGCGATGTGATCATGAGTTCATCTGCCACCAATCCGGACGGAAGCGTCCGGCAAACCAATTCGCGCGGAACCGTTCTGGATGCGACGCTGGTCAGGCCGGTGAACTTCCGTGACATGGAAAGCTCAGGCGGGCAGCAGCCGACAGAAATCGAGAAACTTGTTCTGTTGAATCGCGCTGCAGCACAACAGTTCCAGATGATCAGCCACCCTATCGCGCAGGGAGAGGAACGCCATCCGAATGTTGTCGTCGAAAACAAGACGTTTGACCGCGCTGGCAACCTGACCGAAGAACTTCAAATCATCGTCCCGAGCGCCACTGTCCAGGGTCAGGGTAACGATCTGCAGGCTCACGGCCCGGGCTCAATCATCAATCGCAGCGCCGGCCGGTCATCCATGGCTCTATCTGTGCCTGGTGTCGCTCAGCAACCGACCGGTGACGGAATCACTTTTGTGCAAATCAATTTCGACGGACCATTGGATGCGCGGCTGGATGAAAACCGCATCCGGATCAGCGGCAACGTTCGCACCGTCTACTCTCCTGTCGCCGACTGGCAAAGCGCAATCAATCCGGACAACCCGGGACCACTGCGGGCCGGAGCCGCGCTGCTGACCTGCGAACGAATTGAAGTCGACCGATGGCAGCGACGGGACCAGCCGCAGCCCACAAACGAACTGCGGGCGTCGGGAAACACACGAATCATCTCTGACGAAATGGAGATCACCGCTGAGCGACTGAACTACGACGAAGCCGACGGCATGTTCGTGATTGAAGGCACTTCAAGGCAGAACGCGATTCTCAGTTACAAACCGGCCGGCGCAAATAGTCGCCAGAACGTCGTCGGCACCAAGATTCTCTATCGACCGTCCGATCAATGGGCCCATGTCCAGGGGATTCAGGACGGAACGATCTCCGGCGGCCGGAGGTGAGTACGATGCTCAAGACTTCAAAAACGAAAAATACTTCCACATCCCTGTTCAGAGCTCCGGCAATCGGACTCCTGATGCTGCTTGTGACTGGCTGTAGCCAGGCACTTGTCAATTCACCGATGGATCGTATGCAGGCGTCCAATGATCGTGATTGGGCACCTGAATTCGGACGCGTCCCGAATGTATCACTGCGTGACGACGGTGTTATGCAGCTCAATAACATTCGCAACTTCAACTGGGTCACTGCCGAAGATTTTGTGGTGGAATACTACGACCATGAATTTCTGCTTGAGGACATCCAGTCTGTAGACTTTATCGTCGTCCCATTCAACAACGCGCCGCTGCTTGCGCACACGATGTTGAGCTTTGGTATGTCCGACGGCAGGTGGCTGGCAATCTCGATCGAAACCCGTCGTGAAGCGGGCGAAAAATACTCGGCAATTCTGGGCGCCGGACGTCAGTTCGAACTGATTTATATCGTCGCCGACGAACGCGATCTGATCCGCTTGCGAACCCGTCATCGCGATTCTGATGTATACGTTTATCCAACGATTGCCACCCCGCGTCAGGCGCAGCAGTTGTTTGTTGATGTAATGGACCGTGCAAATAAACTTGCGGCTGAACCGGAGTTCTACCATTCAGTCTCCAACAACTGCACGACCAACCTCGCAGCCCACGTCAACACGGTTGCCGACGATAGAATTCTGTACAACTGGAAGGTACTGCTTCCCGGTTTCTCAGCGCAGTACGCGTACGACCTGGGCCTGCTTCCGCAGGAGATTCCGTTTGAAGACCTGCAAGCGCTCTCGCTGGTGAATGAACTGGCAGAGGACCATTACGACGATCCGGATTTTTCCTTCCGGATCCGCTCAGGTCGTGAGCGGATCAACCGGCTGATTGAACGGCAGCAACAACGAAATCCTGTCCTCAACGCGCGCGGAGCGCAATATCTGGAGTCACAGAACCCGCGGCAGGCGGGTCGATCCGGAAACTCCGGAATGATATTCGGGCGACCATTGTTCGAACGCCTGCGCCGGTAGTTCTGACTTCCTTACGGACACGCGCTGGATGTCAGGCCCCGCGAAGTACCGAGTCGAGAATTTCTTCGAACTGCTGATTGGTGAAGTCCATTTTTGCAGACGCCTCTGCGCAAAGGCGTTTTTCCATTTCAGCCAGTTCACCGTCCACGGCCATCAGCTTGAGCATTTCCCGCATCAATTCGACTTTACTGTCCATGTCTTCGGGCACGGTCAGCTGCAGTGTTCCTTCGGACAGTCC